>JAHEXX010000006.1:5428-39638 GCA_023251895.1 bacterium | reverse complement strand
GCGAGGTCGCCCGACGCCAGAGCGGGGAACTGCTCGAACTCGTCGATCTTGACCAGCTGGACCGTGTAGCCGAGCTTGTTCTCAAGCAGCACCTTCGCCACGCTGGCGTTGGCCTCCGCCCCGACCCACGCGTTCACCGCGAGCTTGATCGTGATGGCCTTGTTGTCGGGGACCCCGCCGGACGACTGGCCCCCGCCGGTGTTCTTGTTGACGTTGCTGCACGCCGCGGCGAGCATCGCGACCACCGCGACGAATACGAACCTGGGCGATCTCCTCATGGCTCCCCCCTCCCGGGTACTCATCCATCCAATACGTCATCCCGGGGCCCCGAGGCTCGGCGTACCGGGATCGCCTTGAAACGCGTCCACCAGCCGACCCCGCCGGTCCCCACGGGCCCTAGCAGGACGCGGCGCTCCATCCCCATCGCCTGGGTGATGCGATCGATCACGATGGCGAGCAGCGTGATCGTGATCCCCGCCACGAGGCCCCGGCCGATCAGCGAGTGGGTGAGGTCGTAGACGACCTCGAACCCCAGCGCGCCGGCACCGATTAGGCCGGCGATGATCACGACCGACAGCGCCATCATGATCGTCTGGTTCACGCCGAGCAGGATCGAGGGTCGCGCGAGCGGCAACTGCACCTTGAACAACAGCTGTCGCGGCGTGGCACCGTACGACAACGCCGCCTCCACGGTCTCTTTCGGGACCTGCCGGATCCCGAGGTCCGTGAGACGGATCGCGGGCGGCAGCGCGTACACCACCGACGCGATCACGCCGGGGACCCGCCCAAGCTGGAACAGGAAGATGACCGGCACCAAGTACACGAAGGCCGGCATCGTCTGCATCGCGTCGAGCGCCGGCTTGAGCGTCCGCTGGAAACGGTCGCTCCGCGCCGAGGCAACGCCGAGCGGAATCGCGATCGCGATCGAGATGACAACGGCTACCAGCACCTGGCTGAGCGTGTCCATCGCGAGGTCCCACATCCCCAGGACCCCGATCGCCGCGGTGCAGGCCGTACAGAAGACGGCGAGGCTTACGCGCCGCGAGACCTTCCAGGCGAACAGACCGGCGCCGCCCGCGATCATCCACCACGGCAGCCCGAGGAGCAGGTTCTTCAGTGGGTTGAGCGCGAAGCGGATCAGCCCGTTGCTGATCGAGTTGGTGACAGCGGAGAACGTGTGCTCGATCCAGTGCAGGGCGGCGTTCGCGGGGTCCGCCACCGAGACCGTCAGGTTCTCGGGCCAGACCTGTTGGCGGAGCACCTCGCGGCCCACCACGACCGCGGCCACGGTTACCACGACCGCGACCGCGGCTGCTTGACGGTACGTGAACGAACGCCCGAGAACGTCGATCGTGGGTTTCCGCCGCCGGTCGCGGAGGCTCCAGGCGAAGCTCACGCGGTCGAGGACGATCGCCATCGCCACGATCGCTATGCCGCCGTTCAGCGCCTCGCCGACATTCAGCAACTTGAGTCCGTCGAGCACGTCGCGCCCGAGCCCGGGAGCGCTCACGATCGAGGCGATCACGACCATGCCCAACGCCATCATGATCGTCTGGTTCACCCCGAGCATGATCGAGGGTTTGGCCATCGGCAGCTGCACCTTGGTGAGGGTCTGCCGCCGCGTCGATCCGAACGAGCCGGCGACCTCGAGCGCGGTAGGGGGCACGCCGCGGATCCCCAGGCTCGTGAGCCGCACGGCTGGAGGAAGCGCGAAGATCAGTGTGGAGATCAGTGCGGTCGCCGCGCCGATCCCGAACAACAGCACGAGCGGGAGGAGATACGAGAACGCCGGGACCGTCTGCATCGCATCCAGCAGGGGGCGTAGGAACTTCTCGGCCCGGTCGCTGCGACCGGCCCAGATCCCGAGCGGGATGCCGATCAGCAGCCCGAACCCAACCGACACGATCACGAGGGCCAGCGTCTCCATGCTGGACTCCCACAGGCCGAGTATCCCCATCACCGCGAACCCGACGGCGGCGAGGATCGCCATCCGCCAACCGGCCCCCACGCCCGCAAGCGCGGCCGCACCCACGATTACCCCCAGGAAGGTCATGCGTTGCACGACGTTCGTTGTGGCGTCCAACAGCACCTTGGATGCCTGCTTGATGGGGGTGAAGAAGTAGACGAACAGTGGACTCGTCTTGTTGTGATCGATCACCCAGCTCTGGAACCCGTCGAACACCTTGCCCACGTCCACGACCAGGCGCTCGGGGAAGCCGGGCGTGAGCCGGAGCCCGATCGCGATCGCTAGGGCGATCACCCCGAGCCAGACCATCCGGCGACGCCATGGGGATGCGGGGACACGATGGATCGGGAGGGGCGGTGACTCGATAGCCTCGTTCGCGAGCTCGGTTTCTGGCGGCGCGTGGAGCGTCGCCATCAGGCGCGATCCTCGATCAACGCTTCCATGACCGCGGTGCGATCCACGATCCCGACCATGCGGTCCCCGTCCATCACGCGCAGCGGAAGATCGGAGTTCACGACCAAGGGCAACAGATCCTGAACCACGGTGTCATGTGGGATGTCCCTCTCGTACGTGCGCCCGTCGCCGGCCGACGCGGGCTCCATGATCGCGCGCGCAGTGAGTACGTGCGCACGCGGCACGTCGCGGATGAAGTCGGCAACGTATTCGTCGGCCGGATGCGCAACGACCTCCTCCGGCGTTCCGATCTGGACGAACGCGCCGTCCTTCATGATCGCGATGCGGTCACCGAGCTTCAGCGCTTCCAGCAGGTCGTTGGTGATGAAGATCATCGTCTTCTCCACTTCCTTCTGGAGGCGGATCACCTCGTCCTGCATATCACGGCGGATCAGTGGGTCGAGCGCGCTGAACGGCTCGTCGAACAGCATGATCTCGGGCTCCATCGCGAGCGCGCGCGCCAGGCCGACACGTTGCTGCATGCCGCCCGAGAGCTCGTCCGGGTAGGCGTCACCCCAGCTCCCGAGGCCCACTGTCTGCAGCACCCCTGCGGCGCGAGCGATCCGCTCCTCCTTGTCCAGGCCCTGCACCTCCAACCCGAAGGCCACGTTGTCGACGATGCGTCGGTGCGGCAGAAGCCCGAAGTGCTGGAACACCATGCTCACCTTGTGACGGCGGATGTCGCGCAAGCGCTCTTCGCCGAGAGTCACAACGTCTTCCCCGTCGATCAGGACCTTCCCGGCGGTGGGCTCGATCAGACGCGTGATGCAACGCACGAGCGTCGACTTGCCGCTCCCGGAGAGCCCCATGACCACGAACACCTCACCCGGCGCCACGTCGAAGGTGATGTCACGCACGGCGGCGACGCATCCGGTCTTCTCGAGAAGCTCAGCCCGCGGGAGTTTGGCGTCGGGCGAACCGATGATCCGCTCGGGCTTAGGACCGTAGACCTTCCAGACTCCCTGACAGGAAACGATGAACTCGGACACGGGTTGCGAGACCCCCTCGGCGCCGGTCGTATCCGCTGATATTCGACCGCCCGCGCCCCAGGCGCAAGCCGGGGTTGCGGCACGAGCAACGCGTCGCGTGCGCGCGGGCGCCGGCTCAGGCAGAATCACACGATGGCGTCCAGGCACTACGACTTCATCATCGTCGGCGGCGGCTCGGCCGGCAGCTGCCTGGCGAACCGCCTGAGCGCCGATCCCTCCAACCGCGTGCTGGTCCTCGAGGCCGGGCGACCCGACTACATCTGGGACGTCTTCATCCACATGCCGGCGGCGCTCACGTTCCCGATCGGGAGCCGGTTCTACGACTGGAAGTACGAGTCGGAACCCGAGCCCTTCATGCGCGGGCGGCGGATCTATCACGCCCGGGGGAAGGTGCTGGGCGGTTCGAGCAGCATCAACGGGATGATCTTCCAGCGGGGCAACCCGATGGACTACGAGCGCTGGGGCGCCGACCCCGGCATGGAGACGTGGGACTACGCCCACTGCCTCCCGTACTTCAAGCGCATGGAGACCTGCCTCGCCGCCGACATCAAGGACGAGTTCCGGGGCCACGCGGGCCCCCTCGTCCTCGAGCGCGGCCCCGCCACCAACCCGTTGTTCGGAGCGTTCTTCGAGGCGGTGCGGCAGGCCGGATACCCGCTCACCGACGACGTGAACGGCTACCGGCAGGAGGGCTTCGCCCCCTTCGACCGCAACGTCCACCGGGGCAGGCGGCTCTCCGCGTCCCGCGCCTACCTGCACCCCGTGCGAGGTCGCCCGAACCTCGATGTCAAGACCCGGGCCTTCGTGACGCGGCTCCTGTTCGAGGGCACCCGAGTCGTGGGCGTCGAGTACGCGCACGGGAAGGGGTCGTTGCAGCAGGTCCGCGCGGGGGAGGTCGTCCTGAGCGGCGGCGCCATCAACTCCCCCCAGACCCTGCAGGTCTCTGGGATCGGCAACGCCGACGAGCTGAAGGCCCTCGGCGTCGACGTCGTCCTCGACCTACCGGGGGTCGGCGAGAACCTCCAAGACCATCTGGAGGTCTACGTCCAGCACGCGTGCAAGCAGCCGGTCTCGGTGGCCCCTTACCTGCAGTACAGGTACCGGCCGTGGGTCGGGTTCCTGTGGCTGTTCTTCCGCACGGGCCCGGGGGCGACGAACCACTTCGAGGCCGGCGGCTTCGTCCGGAGCAACGAGGATGTCGACTACCCCAACCTGATGTTCCACTTCCTGCCGATCGCGGTTCGCTACGACGGCTCGAAGCCGGCGGGCGACCACGGCTACCAGGTGCACATCGGGCCGATGTACTCCGACGCCCGAGGATCGGTGAAGATCACGTCGCTCGACCCTCGAGTGCATCCCGCCCTCCGGTTCAACTACCTGTCCACCGAGCAGGACCGGCGAGAATGGGTCGAGGCGATCCACGTCGCCCGCAAGATCCTCAGCCAGCCCGCCTTCGATCCGTTCAACGGCGGCGAGCTTTCGCCCGGAGGTGCAGTCGAAACGGACGAGCAGATCCTGGAATGGGTCGCCGGCGACGGGGAGACCGCCCTCCACCCGTCGTGCACGTGCAAGATGGGCACAGACGAGAAGTCGGTCGTGGACCCGATCAACATGAAGGTCCACGGCCTCGAGGGGCTGCGGGTGGTCGACGCGTCCGTGATGCCCTACGTCACCAACGGCAACATCTACGCGCCGGTGATGATGGTGGCGGAGAAGGCCGCCGACCTGATCCTCGGCGCAACCCCACTCCCGCCGGCGAAGGTCGACTTCTACCGGCACCGTCGCGGTTAGCCACCCGCGGCGCGCTCACCCCAGGCTGACCGCCAGCAGCCCCCCCACCAAGAGAACGACGCCGAGGTATTGGTTCGGCGCGGGCCGCTCGCGGAGGAACAGCATGCTGCCGAGCACGGGGATGATCGGGTACGTCGCGGAGGCCGCGGTCACGATCGAGATGTATCCGACGTCCGCGCCGTACGCGTACATCACGGCGCCGAACAGGTCCACGAAACCGATCAGGGCGGCGAACGCGAGCGCCCGCCTCTCGTGCCTGGCTCGCCCACCCTCAGTGCGTCCGAGCCCCCAGGCGGCGGCGCCGACGAGCAGGAAGACCATCGTCGTCGAGATGCGAGTGAGCCAGAGGGTCGGGAGCCACCCGGCACGCTGCGCCGCCCACCCGAACACGTATGTCCCCACGCCGAACAGGATCACCGAGGCTGCCGCCCACGGGAGTCCCTCCGGCATGCTGTGGGTTCCGCGCGCGAGCGCCCTGAGATCGGTCGAGGCCAGCGCCGTCCCAACGATGGTGACGACGATCCCAGCGCCGATCAGCAGCGAGAGCGACTCGCCGAGGAGCATCACGCTGAGCAGTACCGGGAACACCGCGTAGCTGGCGAGCACCGGCGAGACCACCGCCACGGGCCCCAGCTCCAGTCCCCGGTAGAGCGTGAAGTAGCCGCCCGACATCAGGACGGCGTTCGGGATCAGCCACCAGGCAACCCGACCCATCGGCGCGAGCGAGGTTCCCGAAGCGAGGACGATGAGAGTGGTGAGGATCGCGCTCACCAGCTGGGCGACCACCACGGTCGCGAGGGCGCCGATCCGTCGGCCCGACATCGCGGCCCACAGGTCCCCGAGCCCCCAGCCGAGCGCGGCGCCGAGGCCGTAGATCACCCGGGGGGCCGAGCCTCCGCGAGGGCGTCGACGGCGACCGCTCCCCGCCGCATCAAGACGAGCGGGTTCGCCTCCAGCGACGCGAGCCGTCCACGCAGGTCGTGCGCAGCGCGAGCGACGCCGGCGACCGCCTGGGCCAGGGCCCCCAGGTCGTGGGCCCCGGGATCCAGGTGGCAGCGCCTCCGCTGGTCCAGCACGTAGGCCCGCGCCTGCTTCGGCGTGAGAGGTGCGGCGACGAACACGGCCTCGCCGGCCTCCGCCAGCGCCCCGCCCGGCCGGATCGTCACTGCGGCGCCGAACCGTTCGTCGACGACGGCGCCGACCAGGATCTCGCTGCCCGCCACCATATGTTGCACGAGGACTTGTGGCTTCTTCGCCCCTGCACGCGCTACCGCCTGCAGCACCTCGGCGGCCGCCACCTCGGCGTCGACCGGCGTGGCGAGCCCCAGTCGCACCCCGCCCAGACGGGCCTTGTGCGGGATCTCCGGGGCAAGGGCCTTCACCGCCACCGGGAACCCGATGGATCGTGCTGCGGCGGCGGCCTGCTCCGGCGTGTCCACGGTCAGCTCCTTGGGCCGCTTCAGGCCGTACAGCTCGAGCAGCTTCGCACCCCGCGCCTCGTCGAGAGGACCGGACTGCCCACGGAGGATCCGCAGGGCCCTGGCCCGGTTCGGATGCGGGACCATTGCCGAGACGGCCCGCGCGCGCGCTTCCTGGAGATCCACGAGTGCCCGGATCGCGCCGGTCGCGGCCCGGTGACCCTGGACGAAGGGGATCCCCGCGTCCTCGACGAACGCCTTGGCCCGCTTCGAGAACGAGAGCGGGCTCATGGCGACCGAGGCGAACGCCACGCCGGTCTCCTTCTGCAGCTCCCGAACCCGCTTCAGGACCGGTTCCGCCCATACTTCCTCGTCCTCCAGGCGCGGGGGAAAGGCGTCGAACGCCACGAACCCGACCTCGGGGTCGTCGGCCAGCGCCTCCAGTGCCCCCACGAACATGTCCGTCTCCACCGCGGCTTGGCCCGTCACGTCCAGCGGGTTGTTCTTGCTCGCGAAGTGGGGTAGGGCCTTGCGGAGGTTGCGCCTGGTCGCCTCGGCGAACTCGGGAAGGGTGAGCCCCGAGGCCCCCGACGCCTCGGCGAAGAGCGTGCACGCGCCGCCGGACTGCAGGGCCGCCGCGACCCCGTTGGTCCGGAGCTTCCGGTGGTAGGTCAGCAGCACGGCTGCCTCGAACATCTCGACGGGGTCGGCCACCAGGATCACGCCCTTCCCTCGGAGCCACGCGTCACGGAGACCGGTGTTCCCGGCGAGGGCCCCGGTGTGTGCCACGATGGAACGGCGGGCGGCCTCGCTGCGGCCGGCAGGGGCGCAGATCAGGACGGGCTTGCCGGCCTTGCGGAGCGCGTCGAGGCCGCGGCCGATCCCCTCCACGTTCCGCATCGTCTCCAGGTAGCTCGTCACGAGCTCGGTGTGGGGATCGGCCGCGGCCCACTCGAACATGTCGCCGAGGCCGATGACGGCCTCGTTGCCGACCCCGAGGATGATGCGGAGCCCGACGCCCCGGTCCGACGCCATCTGGTTCATGGTCCAGGCCACCGTGCCGCTCTGGGATATCACGCTGATCCCACCGGGGACCGGGTCGGGGGGCGGGGTCGTACCGTACGGCGCGACGCGCTCGACGTAGTTCACGAACCCCTCGACGTTGGGCCCGAGCACAGGCAGATTGTGCCGGGCGGCCACGGTGGCCAGCTCGGCCTGGAGGTCGCGACCCTCCTCGCCGGCCTCGGCGAAGCCGGACGAGACGACCATCACTCCGCGTACGCCTGCCTTCCCGCAGTCGTCGACCATGCGAACGGCCACCCGGGCAGGCACCACGATCACGGCGAGGTCCACGCCGCGGGGAAGCTCCAGCACCGACTTGAGGCATGGCCGGCCCCAGACCTCCTCGTACTTCGGGTTGATGGGATAGAGCGCCCCCCGGTACCCGATGTGGTTCAAACTCCGGTAGATCTCCGGGGCCCACGAGTCGGGCGACTCCGACGCCCCGACGATCGCGATCGACGTCGGCGCGATGACCGGCTGGATGGCCTTGGGGTTCACGCCTCGTCCCCCCGGAACCGCGCGTCGCGCCACGCGATGGCGGCCTTCAGCCCCCGCTCCAGCGTGATCCTGCGGAACTCGGCGCGCTCGGGCAGATCGGCGGTTTCGATCAGCACGTCGATCTCGGTGTTGGCGTCGATGGCTTCCCGGAAACCTCCAACCTCCCAGGCCCGGTTGATGGCCATCTTCGTCATCGAGACGGCGAACGGGTCGTTCTTCGCGATCTCCTGGGCTAGGGCCAGCGTCGCCCCGTCCAGCTCGTCGCGCGGCACGACCCTGTTCACGAGTCCGATGCGGAGCGCTTCTTCCGCCGTCACGCGGTCCTGCCCCGTGTATAGGAGCTCCTTGGCCTTACGGGCCCCCAGGATCCAGGGCATCACCATCGTCACCACGCCGGAGCCGAACCGAATCTCGGGCTCTCCGAAGAAAGCATCGTCGGCGCAGACGCACAGGTCGCACATCATCATAAGGTCACACCCGCCGGCCAGGCAGTAGCTGTGGACCTGCGCGATGACCGGCTTGGGGTTGTCGAAGATCTCCATCATCCGGTCGGCCGATGCCTTGAGCTCCCGGTACCAGCCCACCGAGTCCTTCGCTCCGGCATCGGCGTCCTCGGTCAGGTCGTAGCCGGAGCAGAACGCCCGGCCGGCGCCCCGCAGGATCATCACGCGCACTTCGCCGTCCTCGGCTCCCGCCCGGAACGCCTCGGACAGCGCGTCGATCAGCTCGCCTGAAAGCGCGTTCAGGGCCTGTGGTCGGTTCATCGTCAGGCGGCGCACAGGTCCGATGTCCTCGTGCAGCAGGACCGGCTCGGCGGCAGGAACGTCATCCACGGCCATCCCTCATCTCGTGCTCGGCGGCTACGGCCCGAGGATGATATCCGTCCATCGATGTCGGCGAAGCAGGTCTCACCCGGCGGAGGCCGGCGAAAGATCGATCCCGCACGGCCTCGGCATCAGGATCCGGCGACGGCGAGCTTCCACGCGCCCGAGAGATCGTAGCCTCGAACAGCGCCGACCGTCTTTCCCGCCCGAGCATCGACCAGCACCACGGACAGGTTCTTCCGCGAGCACGTGGGAAGCTCTTGTTGGGCCGAAGCCGATCTGGCGGACGACACGAGATCGCCCTTGTTGTCGAAGTAGCAGATCCTCCTCGCGACGAGCACCCAGACCGCGACCTCGCGCTCGCCCCCTGTGCCCAGCAGCGCCGCTGGGACGGACGCTAAGGCCTCGGTGACCTTCGGAACCGACCCGGCGCTCGCGGCGGCGATCTGCTTTGCACGGTCGGGGGAGACGGCTGGCTCGAATCCGTCGGGCGGGGGCTCGAGCACAAAGCCGAGCGAGCCCGGGATCTCCTGCGGCCGGGCCAGGCGGAGGTAATCGAACGAGGGTGCACCGCCGCCGAGGGAAACCCACAGGACGCTCGCCGCAGCAATTACGACGGCGGCGCCGGTCACGATGACCCATCGCCGCCTCATCGCTTCTCCTTAGCTCAAGACGTCTCTGGTTGGACGAATCCTCCGCTGGCGCAGAGCCGGGATGAGGGAGTCTCCCCGTCCGTGCGTAGCCTACCGCTGGGCGTCGTGAAGGCGCCCGCGGCCTCGTGCCCCGACGATCGATCCGGAGGCAAGGCAGATGCATGGTTCGTCGACGTATCAACGGCTAGACGTCCTCGCCGACGGACTAGTTGGTCGTGACTAGGTCTTGCGCGGGGGCCTCACTTGTGCTACCCAGCACGGACGGGGATTTGAACGGTGGGTCAGTATCTCTAGGGGGCCCACCACGGGCGAAGGAGGCGGCGATGCATCCAGCCAGACGGCGTCTGATCTCTCGGCGAGACTTCCTGCGAGGTGCTGGAGGCACCGCGCTCGCTCTTCCGAGCCTGGGCGCCCTCCTCGAGGCATGCGCCAAGCCCGGGAGCCAGCAGCCCGTCGCCTCGGGCACCAGCATCGAGAACCTGCTCGCGCATCCGGCTCGCCGCGACAACCCCGTGACCCTGCCGCTCTTCGAGCAGCCGATCGCCCCCGACACACCGATCGAACGGGACGCGACCCTGAAGATCTACAACTGGGACTACTACATCTGGCCCAAGCTCGCCCGCGACGCGTTCGAGAAGAAGTTCGCCGACTACAACGTGAAGGTCGAGATCACGTGGTTCTACGACATCAACCCCGCGATCGCGAAGCTCCAGAGCGGCCAGGTGCAGGCCGATGTGTTCTTCCCCGATCCGTCGGAGCTCACCCGGCTCGTCATCGCGAAACAGCTGAGACCTCTCCAGCAAGAGCTGATCCCGAACCTCGCCGCCAACTACTGGCCGGAGTTCCAGAACCCCTTCTACGACCAGAAGTGGCGCTACTCGGTGCCGTACGCGATCTACACGACCGGCATCGCCTATCGCAGGGACCACCTGAACGACGACGAGGTGGGAGGGCGCGACAATCCGTACGAGGTCCTCTGGGACCCGACGTGGAAGGGCCGGGTCTCGATCTACGACGACTACCGTGAGACCATCGGTATGGCCCTGCTCAAGAACGGGATCACCGACGTCAACACGGGCAACCCCGACGCCATCAACACCGCCAAGGAGGACCTCCTTGGGATGATCGACGCGACGGATCCCTATAAGAAGATCAACGGCATCTACGTCCGGATGGCACACGACGATATGTGGGTTGGGCAGTCGTGGTCCGGTGACATCGTCAACGCGTATGTGTACAACGCACCCCCCGGCACGCCGAACGACGTGTGGGGCTACTGGTACCCGCAGAACGGCGGCATGATCGGAAACGACCTGATGGTCATCCCCAAGGGCGGACAGAACCCCCGGCTGGCGCACGAGTTCCTGAATTTCATGCTGGATCAGAAGAATTCGTACCTGAACTTCGCGGACTACAACGGCTACCAATCCCCCATGACCTCGATCAACCCCGACGCATTGGTTCCGGCGAAGCTCCCCACCAAGATCGACGTCGCCTACGACGCGGCGGGGAACCTGCTCTACCCAACCGGTCTCTCCCAGGCCGTCGTGGTGCCGGAACAGTTCGACAAGGGCTACACGCTCCTGGAGATGACCCCCGCCGCGAACCAGCTGTGGACCGACGCCTGGGACGAGATCAGCGCAGGTGCGTAGCGAGGTCGCCGCTCCGGAGGCTGCGCCCGAGCCCACCGCCGAGAGGCGGGCCCGAGGGAACCGGGAGTCCGGGGCTTGGTATCCAAGGTGGTACTGGCCGTCGTTCGCGACGCCGGCGATCTTGTGGCTGGCGCTGCTCTTCGTCCTGCCTTTCTACGTCGTGCTCGCGATCGCCTTCGGCACGGTCGACATCTTCCAGAACCCCTTGCCCGTCTACCAGCCCTGGTACTGGAGCTTCGCGACCTTCAACCAGACCCTCACGAGGTTCGTCGGAACCAACCCCTTCTACAAGCCAGCCCTGATCCGAACCCTCGTCTACGTGCCGGCGGCCAGCCTGTCGTGCCTGGTGCTCGGCTACGTGGTCGCGTATTTCGTGGCTCGGCACGGAGGCCGGCTGAAGGGCCTCTACCTCGTGCTGCTGATCTCCCCGTTCTTCATCAGCTACCTGATGCGGATCTACGCGTGGCAGAGCCTTCTGCTGACGGACGGGGTCATCAACCGGTTCCTGATCAAACTGCACCTGACCTCCGCGCCCGTCAACTGGCTGTCCGGCCGACCGGTCACGGTGGTCCTGGGTCTCGTCTACGGCTACATCCCGTACATGATCTTGCCCCTGTATGGCCAGCTCGACCGCATCGACCAGAGCCTCCTGGAGTCGGGACGTGATCTGGGGGCCAGCCCCGCACGAACCTTCCTGCGGGTCACTTTGCCGCTGTCGAGACAGGCGATCCTGGCGGGTCTGGTGATCGTATCGCTGCCGATGTTCGGCGACTACTTCACGAACAACCTGATCGGCGGCGTCAAGACATCGATGTACGGCAACCTGATCGACAATGCGGTCGCAAGCCCCGGGGGAGGGCCCCAGGCCGGGTCCCTCGTCCTGATCCTGGTCGTGCTGCTTCTGATCCCACTCGCGTACTACCTGCGGAGCACGAAACGCGCCACGGAGGCCGGACTGTGAACCCGGGTGCGACTCGCGTCGGGCGTTGGTGGAGGAACCCTTGGCGCAGGCCGCGGTTCCTGGCAGCGGTGACGTGGGGGTACCTCGCCTGGTCGATCGTTCCGGTCCTGATCGCCATCGCGTTCTCCTTCAACGCCGGCCGTTCCCGCACCACGTGGCAGGGTTTCTCCTTGCGGTGGTGGACGGGGAACCCATCGCTCAGGGAATCCCTCCTGTACGACCCGGACCTTCGGACGGCAATCTTCCAGACGCTCCGTCTGGGCATTGTGACGATGGCCGTCTCGGTCGGCCTCGGGACGGCCTTCGCGATCGGGCTGGACCGCTGGCGGGGCAGAGGGCCGGGCCTCGCGAATTTCACGATGCTTCTCTCCTTCGTCATCCCCGAGATCATCGTCGGCGTCTCGCTGTTCCTGTTCTTCCTCTTCTTCCTCAAGGACCTCGTGCATCTCGGGACCGCGACCGAACTGCTCGGGCTGATCACGTTCCAGATCTCCTACCCGGTCATCATCGTGCGAGCTCGGATCCTCTCGATCGGGCGTCAATACGAAGAGGCGGCGATGGACCTCGGTGGGTCGCCGACACAGGCCGTCCAGCGCGTCTTGCTGCCCCTCCTGTACCCGGCCATCTTCGCGAGCGCGGTGCTGGTCTTCGCCGACACGGTCGACGACTTCGTGACGGTGAATTACCTGTCAGGGGGGAGTGGAACCGAACCGCTCTCGGTCAAGATCTACGATGCCGCCCGGGCGGCTCCAACGCCCGCGGTGAATGCGGCAGCCACCTTCATGCTCGCAGCCACGATCGTGGCAGTCGGCATCGGCCTGCTCTTCTTCTGGCGCGTCTCCCGGGGTCAGCGCGCGAAGGCGACCCAGGAGTTCGTCGGGTTCCAGGTGTAGCTACCCGGCGGCGGCCTCGGTTCCCTCCATGCGGTGTATCTCCTCCATGCTGCTGGTGTCGAGCAGCACGCGGAGGGCCTCCGGCGGGAAGTGCACGCTGACCGGCGTCCCCTGCCCGTAGGGCATCGCCTGCCCCCGGTTCTGAACCCACGCCTGGAGGGTCTGGCCCGAGGCGAGGTGCACGATCACCTGCATGATGGAACCCACGTAGACCACGCGCTCCACCATCCCGGGGAGCTGGTTCTCCCCCGTGATCCCGTGTTCCTCGAGCAGGATCCGCTCTGGGCGGATCACGATCTTGGCGTCGCCCCTCGCGTCGGTGTCTCCCTGCCCCGCCAGCAGCACGAAGTCGCCGAGCCGGACCCTGCAACGCTGGTCGCCGGCTGATCCCTCCGCCCTGGCGTCCATCAGGTTGGACACGCCCAAGAAGTCCGCGACGTACGCGGTGGCCGGGTCCTCGTACACCTCGCTGGGCGGCCCGATCTGCTCGACGCGTCCGTTGGACATCACCGCGATGCGGTCGGACATCGTGAGAGCTTCCTCCTGATCGTGCGTCACGTAGATGAACGTGATGCCGACCTCCTCCTGGAGGGCCTTCAGCTCGATCTGCAGGGCCTTGCGGAGCTTGGCGTCGAGGGCACCCAGGGGCTCGTCGAGAAGGAGCACCGCCGGGTTCAAGATAAGGGCCCGGGCCAGCGCGACCCGCTGCTGCTGGCCGCCGGACAGTTGGGAGGGACGGCGCTTCTCGAACCCCTCCAGGCGGACCAGGGCCAAAGCCTCGCCGATCTTCTGCTTGGCCTCCTGCTTGCTGACGTCCTTGTACCGAAGGCCGAACCCCACGTTGTCCTCGACCGACAGGTGCGGGAACAGGGCGTAGTTCTGGAACACGGTGTTCACGTTGCGTTTGTGGGGCGGGGTCTGGGCCATGTCCACCCCGTCGAGCAGGATCTGGCCCTCGTCGGGCCGCTCGAATCCGGCGATCATGCGAAGGGAGGTGGTCTTGCCGCAGCCGGACGGGCCGAGCAGGGAGAAGAATTCGCCCGACGGCATGTCGAGGTTGATCCCGGCCACCGCGGTCACGTCTCCAAACCGCTTGACCAGATCGACGAGCTGGACCTCTCCGCCTGCCATCTGCAGGCGGAGCTTACACGACCGCGGTGCGGGCTTGCACCGCGGCTCAGGGCAGCCTAGTACGGGCTCACGTGGAAGATCCGGCCGCGCACTACTGCGTGGTGATCCACTCCCCGTCGGTCCACTCTGGGTCGGCTTCCAGGTACTTCCGGTAGGCGAGGTACCGCTCGTGCATAGCGGGGTCACTCGCGTTCTTGACATATGAGGCCCTGTCTTCGAAGAACACCGCCACGATGACCTCGTCGTTGAACTTGTCCGGCACGAGCACGCTGCTCGAGCGGAACCCGGGGGTCGCCGGATAGTCCTCCCGATCGAACTCCGCCCGCAGGGCGTCGAGGTTCTCACGCTTGATCTTCATCCGCGCGACGGTCCCGTACATGCTCCGCCTCCTTTTCCTCGTCCGCGGGAGCATACGCCGGGAGACGGTCCGTGAGGTAGGCTGCCCGGCCGTGAACGAGACCACCGTCGCCCGCGACGGCATGCGGCTTTCGGTTCGCGAGTGGACGGGAGCGGGTGCTCCGTTCCTGCTGCTCCACGGCCTGGCCTCCTCGTCCCGCATGTGGGACCAGGTGGCGCTCCGCCTGGCCTGGGCCGGACACAGGGTCGTGGCGTACGACCAACGGGGCCACGGTCGCAGCGGCAAGCCGACCAGCGGCTACGGCTTCGAGCAGGTCGCTGCCGACGCGGTGGCCGTTGTCAGGGCGCTGCGGCTCCGCCGCCCCATCGCGGTCGGCCACTCCTGGGGCGCGAACGTCGCGCTCGAGCTGGCCGTCCGCCACGCCGGGTTGCTCTCGGGGACTGTTCTCGTGGATGGCGGGTTCCTCAACCTGCGCGACCGGATGGACTGGATGACGGCTCGCACTCGCCTGGCCCCGCCGGACCTGAGCGGCACACCGGTTCAGGAGTTCTTGGAGATGCTCCGGTACCACCTGGGCGGGGCGCTCGAGATCACGCCGGAGGTCGAGGCTGTCTTCCTGTCCCTGATGCGCGTCGACGGTCACGGGAACATCCACCCCAGGCTCTCGCACGCGAACCACCTACGGATCCTCCGGGCGCTCTGGGAGCAAGACGCGATCGGCCTCCTGCGCCGCGCGCGGGCCCCCACGCTGGTCCTGGCCGCGCGCTCCCGGGGCGAGGCGCCCGACTCCGCCGGGTTCATGCACGAGAAGGAGCTCGCGGCCGGGGCGGTGCGGGCCATCGGCGACCCCGTCCGCTTCGAGTGGATCGACGGCATCCACGACATCCCGCTCCAGCGACCGGACGTGGTCGCCCGGCGGCTCCTCCGTTTCGCGCGGCGAGCCGTAGGATGACGACGTGCTCATCTTCATCCTGTTCCTGCTGCTGCTGGCTTCGATCTTCGGGGTACTCGCCGCGGTTCTGAAGGTTGCGGCGGCCATCGTGCTCGCCGTGGTGCTGGCCGTCGCCGTACTGGTCGCGGGGGGCTACTACTACCTCCGCCGGCGCGTGCGGGGGTGGCAGCGCGACATGGAACGCGAGGTGGAACGGCGCCGGAGGCACGGTGAGGCCTACGACATCCGGCACGTCCCGAACGAGGCCGACGGAGAACCTCCCGGGGAGCCTCCCGCGCTGGGCGACGGCGCCGAGCTGTAGCTGAGGCACGCGGCCCGAGCGGCCCCGGGAACTCCGAGCCGACCTTGACTTCGGTTGCACAATGAATCGGATGAACCCGTGGCCGAGTTCGTGGGCATTGTTCCGCGCGACCGCCGTCGCCCTGGCGGCGGCAGTCGCGGTGCCGCTCACTGTGACCGGACTTGGGAACCCGCCCCCCATCGTCTCCATCCGCGTCGCCGGCGAGTACCGCTACGTGGAAGAGGGAACGACTCTCAGGCAGGTCATGCGGGCCTTCGGACAGCACCCCAAGCCGGGGACGCTGTTCGACGTGGACGGCAGGGCGATCGATCGCCGGGCCGACCCCGGAGAGGTCCTGGTGAACGGATACGCCGTCCCCCGGACGACCGCCCTGTCGACCGGGGACGAGGTCACCGTCGTCGACGGCGTCGGCCGCCCCGAAGCTACTCGGCGCGTCACGACGCGGCTGAAGGGCCGGCAGCCCGGTGACCCTCAGTACTTCCTTGGCACCTCCAGGATGATCCAGGTCGCGAACGAGGGAGTGGTCTCGGGGAAGGCGGTAACCGTCGTCTACAGGCCGATCGGCAAGCCGCGGCACCGTCCGACGGTAGCCCTCACGTTCGACGACGGACCATGGCCATGGAGCACGATGCGGATCCTCCACATCCTCAAGCGATTCCGCGCGCCAGCAACGTTCTTCGTGATCGGGCGGCAGGCCAATCGATACCGGTGGATGGTACGGCGCGAGATCGAGGCCGGGATGACGGTCGGCAACCACTCCTGGGGACATCCCCTCAAGCCGGAGTTCGCCAGGCTGGGACCTCGGCGCCTCCATCAGGAGATGGCCTGGACCAACCACGTCCTCGAGAAGCTCGGCGGGGACCCCAAGCTGATGCGGCCCCCCGGGGGCAGCTGGAACGGCCGGGTCGTGGGAACGGCCCAGCGCCTGGGCCTGCGCCTCGTGAACTGGAACATCGACCCCCACGACTGGTCGGCGTCGGCCACCCGCAGATCGATCCTGCACAACGTGCTGGCCAACGTCCGCCCCGGCTCGATCGTCCTGCTGCACGACGGGGGCGGCGACCAGTCCGCCACCGTGCGGGCCTTGCCGTTCATCATCCGGGGCATCCGCAGGATGGGCCTCCGCCTGGTGGCGGTGCTGGCGTGAGGCCCGGGGCCGCCGATCCAACCGTTCGGCGTGTCCTGCGGGTGCTGCGCGCGGTCGCCGACGCCACGCGGCTGCCGGGGATGGCCTCGGTCGGCATCAACACGCGGCGGGCCCTGGGGGTGTCGATCCCCACCCTCCGTCGGCTGGCCAAACGGCTCGGCCCCGATCACGCCCTGGCCCTGGGCATGTGGGCCTCGGAGGTCCACGAGGCACGAATCCTGGCCTCCATGGTCGACGACCCCGCCCTCGTGACCGAGGAGCAGATGGACGCCTGGGCGGCCGACCTGGACTCCTGGGACCTGTGCGATCAGGTATGCGGCAACCTGTTCGACCGGACCCCTTTCGCGCGGGCCAAGGCCCGTGAGTGGAGCCGGCGGCCGGAGGAGTTCGTGAAGCGCGCCGCCTTCTCGTTGGTCGCCGAGGCCGCCGTTCACGACAAAGCCGCGCCCGACCGGGACTTCGAACGGTTCCTCCCGATCATCCGCCGGGGCGCAGAGGACGACCGCAACGCGGTGAGGAAGGCTGTCAGCTGGGCGCTGCGGCAGATCGGCAAGCGGAACGCCCAGCTCAACGCCAAGGCTATCGCGGAGGCGGAGCGGCTGCTCGGATCGGAGTCGCGCTCGGCCAGATGGATCGCCCGCGACGCGCTCCGCGAGCTGACCAGCGACGCCGTGCAGGCCCGCAGGAGAAGAGCTACAGCGACAGCAGGACGGGGGCGAGCTCTCGGAGCTGCGGGAGGCACGGGTCGCCGCCGGCGGCCGAGATGACCTGGACGCACACGTGGTCGGCGCCGGCCTTCAGGTGCGTGAGGACCTTCTCGCGAACCCGATCCACGCCGCCCCACGCGAAGACCGCGTCGACCATCCGATCGCCACCCCCGGCGTCGAGATCGCTCTCGCTGAAGCCCATGCGGCGCAGGCTGTTGTGGTAGTTCGGCAGCTCTAGGTAGTGGACCGCCCACCCCCGGCAGATCCGGCGGGCCTCGGCCGGGTCGGTCTCGAGGACGGTGGTCAGCTCGACCGCTAGGACCGGCTCGGGACCGAGGACGCCACGCGCGAAGGCCGTGTGCTCCGGCGGAACGAAGTAGGTATGCGCGCCCTCCACCCGCGCGGCGGCAAGCTCGAGCATCTTCGGTCCAAGGGCCGCAAGCAGCCTGCGGGTCGGGCGTTCCGGCTCGGGGCCGTCGTACCGCGCTCCGTCCATCGCATCCAGGTACTCGATCATGTGCTCGTACGGCTTCGCGTACGTCCCGCCGCGCCGGGCCACCGAGGGGGCGTGGCTGACCCCGAGGCCCAGCACGAACCGTCCGGGGTAGGCGTCCGACGTGGCCCGCCAGCCGTTCGCCATGGCCACGGGATCTCGGGCCCAGATGTTGGCGATCCCCGAACCGACCAAGAGCTCGGTCCCCGAGGACAGCAGCAGGCCGGCGTGGCTGAAGATCTCCTTGCTGCCCACGCTCTCCGGAACCCACAGGGCCCGGTACCCGAGCTCCTCGATACCCACAACCAGCTCGCGCTCGACCGCCGCGGATTGGGCTTCCAACGCGAACGACCAGACCCCCACACGGCCCAGCCCCGCGCGCAGCTCGGTCCTCGGATCCGTCACCCGCCCAGGCTATCGTTCCTCGGCCACGACCGGTTCTACGACCGTGTTTCGGAGCCACCTCGGGGAAGCTCGATCCTCTCCCGGACCGGCTAGAGAAGCCCGAGCTCCTCGCCCACCCGCTCGAAGATGTCGAGGGCTTCGTTCAGGTCCTCGTCGGTGTGATCGGCGATGACGATCGTCCGGACCCTGGCCCGCCCTTTCGCCACCGTCGGATAGACGATCGCTGGCGTGAAGACTCCTTCCTCGAACAGGCGGCGGGCGAACTCCTGGGTCTTCTCCTCGTCCCCGGTGATGACCGGGGTGATGGGGGTCTCGCTCTCCCCGGTGTCGAACCCCAGGGCGTGAAGCCCCTCTTTGAAGAACCGCGTGTTGCTCCACAGGCGATCCAGCCGCTCGGGCTCGTCGCGGATGATGTCCAGCGCGGCGATGCACGCGGCCACGACCGCAGGCGGCGCGGACGTCGAGAACAGGTAGGGGCGCCCCCGGTTCTGCAGCCACTCGATCAGGTGATGGGGACCCGCGATGAACCCGCCCAGCACGCCGATGGCCTTGGACAACGTGCCGACCTGGATATCGACCCGCCCGTGCAGCCCGAAGTGATCGACGGTCCCGGCGCCCCCCTTCCCCAGCACGCCGGAGGCGTGGGCATCATCGAGCATCATGATTGCCTCGTGTTTCTCGGCCACCTCCACCAGGGCCGGCAGGGGCGCGATGTCGCCGTCCATCGAGAACACGCCGTCGGTGATCAGCAGCTGCCGACGCCCCGGCGCCTTGGTCTCCCCCATCAGCCGGTCGGCCGCATCCGCATCCTTGTGGGGGAAGACCTTGATCTCGGCCCGGGACAGGCGCGCGCCGTCGATGATCGAGGCGTGGTTGAACTGGTCCGAGACGATCACGTCCTCCCGGTCCAAGATGGCCGCCACCGTCCCGGCGTTCGCAGTGAACCCGGACTGGAACATCAGAGCATCCTCGGCACGCTTGAAGTCGGCGAACCTTCGCTCGAGCTCGCGGTGGATCGCCATGGAGCCGGCGATGGTCCGGACCGCACCGGTCCCCGCGCCCAACTCGGCCGCGGCGCGCGAGGCGGCTTCGTTCATCCGGGGATGACTCGCCAGGCCCAGGTAGTTGTTCGAGGCGAGGTTGATGACCTCCCGCCCGTCGAACCGAGCCCGAGCCCCCGTCGGCCCGTCCAGCGTCCGGGGGTGCAGCAGCAACCCCTGCTCGTCGAGCTCGTGCAGCCGTTCCTTCAGGTAGTCCAGGGCTCCGGACACGTCAGCCTCCCGGGAACATGATCACCTTGCCCGAGCGGCCTGACGCCGTGACCTCGAAGGCCTCCGCGAACCCCTCCAGCGGGAACCGATGGGTGATCACCGGCGAGACGTCAACGCGTCCGGTCGACAGCAGGGTAGTGGTCTGCTGCCACGTTCGGAACATCTCCCGGCCGGTGATGCCCTGGATCCGCGCCTCCTTGAAGATGACCTGATCGTTCAGGTCGAGCGTGACCGGGCGGTCGGGCAGGCCCAACAGGGACATCCGCCCGCCTCGCGCCAGCATGCGCGTGCCCTGGTCGATGGCCTGCGCGTTTCCCGACATCTCCAACACGACCTCGGCCCCCGTCCCGTGAGTCGCTTCCAGCACGGCAGCCACGGGGTCCTGTTCCTTGGGGTCCACCAGCATGTCGGCGCCCATCTTCGCGGCCAGCTCCCGCCGATAGTCGTTGGGTTCGATGGCGACGACCTTCCAAGCGCCGGCCGCACGGGCGATGCTGACCGCGAACAGCCCGATGGGGCCGCACCCGATCACGGCGACCGGGTTCGTGGCCAGGTCTTCGCCGCCCTCCGTGCCGAACGTCGCATGTACGCCGTTGCCGAAGGGCTCCATGATCGACGCCACGTCGGGCTCGATGCCCTCCCCGACCACCCAGGCGTTCTGGGCTGGGATCACGACGTACTCGGCGAACGCGCCTTCGGTATCGACCCCGAGTATCCGCAGGTTCTCGCAGATGTGGGCTCGGCCGGTCCGACACGTCGAGCAGTGCCCGCAGGCGATGTGGGTCTCCGCCGCGACGAACGCGCCGGGCTGGAGATGGTGCACCTCCGGACCCACGGCCTCCACGTACCCGGCCACCTCGTGGCCGAAGGTCATGGGCAGAAGGGGGATCCGGGCGGCCGCCCACTCGTTCCAGTCGTAGATGTGCAGATCGGTGCCGCAGACGGAAGCGGCGTGAACCCGGACGAGCACCTCGCCCTCGCCGGGCTCGGGCACGGGGATCTCGAGCAGGTCGGCCCCGGGGCCGGCGCTCGCCTTGCGGAGCGCGCGCATCGTCGCGGTCACGGATCGGAGCGTACTGCAGGGCGGCGGGGGCGGGTCGCTTGCCGTTCCCTGGAACCCCGGCGGCCATCGAGGGCGTCCAACCGCCGGCTCAACACTACCCTGATGACCAGGAGGTCGGGCCGATGAAGGCACGCACGTGGACGCCACTGCTCGCCGCCATCGCGCTGCTCGCCGGCGCGTGCGGCAGGACGACGGGGCCTGGGAATGGCGGGATCGATCACCCAACAGGTGCGCACCAACTCGTGCTGCGGGTCGATGTGGGAGGCGGCTTCATCGCGCCGGACTACTCGCTGCGGCAGATACCGAGGTTCTCGCTGTTCGGCGACGGGACGCTGATCACGCAGGGACCCCAGATGGAGATCTACCCAGGGCCCGCGCTACCCGCCCTGATCGCAACACCCATCTCGGAGGAGGGCGTCCAGGCCATCCTCGAAGCGACCCGCGGCGCCGGGCTGTTCGGTCCGAACCGCCACTACGACTTCCCGTGCATCGCGGACGTAGGCACCACGACGTTCACGCTGAACGCTGAGGCCGAGCACCATGTCGTCTCCGCCTATGCCCTGTCCGAGGGCCAGAGCGACTGCCCCGGCGTCGACACCGGGGCCCGCGCGAAGCTTGCCCGGTTCCAGGCAAAGCTGGGCGACTTGCGGAGTTGGCTGCCGGAAGGCTCGGTCGGCCAGGACGGCCAGTACGCGTTCACCGAGTTACGCGTGTACGTCCGCCCCTACACGGGCGACCCGACCCTCTCGGAGCGCGAGGTGGCCTGGCCCCTCACGACGCCGCTGGCCGACTTCGGACAAGCCGTCGCGAACCTTCCCGACACCCGATGCGGCGTCGTGGGGGGAGACGAACTGGCCACCCTACTCCCCGACGTCCGGTCGGCGAATGAGTTGACGCCGTGGACCAGCGAAGGCCGCTCCTACGGGCTCCTGTTCCGCCCGCTCCTGCCCGACGAGCACGGTTGCTGAACGGGCTGGGCTCCGCCGGTTCATCGCTCATCCCGCGAGGAAAGCGAATCACCCCCGGGGTGATGCTGCCCCGGCCGCGGTGTGGCTGCCTCAGGCCGGGAGCGACCGCACCTCGGAGGCACTGAGCCGGGTGGTTGTCGAAGCGCGGCGCAACCCCGCCATCCCGACCCGGCCGGCGATCCACTCTTCCCCCTGCAGGCGCTCCACCTTGAGGGCGCCGTCCTCGGACTCGCTGATCCGCAGGATCGTGCCTCCGGCGGTTCGGTAGACATTGGACCGTGTCACAGGACCACTGTACCCGTTTCCGGAGACGGTCATGTTCGGCGGCGGGTGGCCGACAGGAAGCCCAGGCTGGAGACGCAGAAGGGAACGACGTAGTTGAGCCCCACCCGCACCCACGTCGCCGTGGTCGCGTCCCCCCCCAAGATCACCGATCCCTGGTTGATGATCGATAGCAGCGTCCCGACCACGGCCGCGATCTTCAGGGTCTTCCGCAAGGTACTGCGCGCGAACCACAGCCGGGCGGCTTCCCCCGGCGTGCTCCATGCGACCGATTCCACCATCGTTCAGGGCCCCGCGTAGGAGAACTCGGCGTACTCAGCGTACTTACCGGTGTGGTCGTACGTCGCGTGCTCGCCGGCGAAGCGAGCCACGGTGGACATCCCAAGCTCGGCCCTCGTCGACGTGAACCCGGTGGGATGATCGAGGATCGTAATCTCGTCCTCCCCGGTGACGGGGTTCTTCACCCGATCGATCTCGAGCTCGTAGATCGACCCGCCGCCCACCCGCACCTTGGACCTGATGCCATTCAGCTCCATCTCTATGGGGGCGAGGAACGGCTCGTACCAGACCTCGTTCACCGAGGCGAACTCGTCGAACGGTGAGCCGACTCCGTCCCCCCGGCGAAGGGTGTCGATCGCCTCGAGCTGCTGGGGGGTCGTGCCCTCGTCCATGACCAAGATCGACGTCCCCCCGCCCTCGTGGATCGCGCCGGGAGCGTGGCCACCCCACAGGAACTTCACCCCGTCGAGGGAGATGTCTCCGTAGCCCCCGTCCTCCACGTACACGCAGTAGAAACCGTCGCAGTAGCCGTACGTCGGAGGCGCCTGGAAGTTGCATGGGCAGCCCCAATCGCAGTTGCAGGCGCCGACCATGACGCCCTTCATCTGCCACGGTGGGACGACGCGCGTCGTCGCCATCACATCCCGCTCGAGCCGGCCATGCCGCCCCCGGCCGCCATGCCCCCCGCTGCATGAAGCCCCGGCAGGATCGACGGGAAGAACACAGCGATCACCGCGATCGTCAAGAACGCCACACCGACGACCCGAGCCAGCAACGGTCCCCGGCGCCACAGCTTCTCTAGCAAGATCACGGCCGCCAGGATCGCCATGGCCGCGACGTTCATCACGCCCACGGCCACCAACACCAGCATGAGCCCCCAGCAGCACCCAACGCAGTACAGCCCGTGGTGGGTCCCAACCCGAAGGTCTCGGAACCGTCCCTTGAAGTTGCCGTAATGCATGAGCGCCATCATCGGCGAACGACAGTGGCGAAGGCAGACGTCCTTCATCGGCGTGAGCTGATACAGGCCGCCCACTCCGAAGATCCCGACGCCCAGCCACTTCGCGGCCTCCGGGGACGCGTCCACCAACTGTTCGGTTCCGAGCAGCGCGGCGAAGGCCAGCAGTCCGTACCCAGCCCACGCGATGAGGTAACCGGCAACGAACGAGGCCATCCGGAACGTTCGCTCCAACCCGTTGCTCTTCCCGCGGATGACCTTGGACCAGAGGATCGCGATCGGGGCGACCGACGGGAACATCATCGCGGCCATCATCACGACCCACATGGCCAGGAACAGGGGCAGGCTGAGGCCCATCGTCCCCGGCCCGACGCCCATCCCCCGCGCCTGGGCGACGGTGACGACCCAGGCCAAGACGGCCAGCAGCACGAGAGCGGCCCACGCGGGGACCATCTGCCGGGCCGGCAGGGTCGGGGCGGGGCGCGACGAGTCAGACCTCGTTTCAGCCATACATCCCGTTCGGGTCGGCCGGGCTACGCCCGGATGGACTCGTGGATCTCGCTCGAATACTCGAAATCGGCAGCCTCGCCATAGGAGGCGTCCCACGAGTGACCGAACACCTCGAGCTTGCCGGCCGCCGTCCCGATCTCGAACACCGGCGCGAACCCGAAGACCGCATTGCTCATCGTGGTCGGGCTCCCGTCCTGCCCCCGGAGCGGCTCGTACGCGAACGACCCGTCCCCCAGGGCGACCCCAGAGTCCGCGTAGGAGAGCGCGGCACGCTCGACGGTGAATTCCGACACGAGCGCTGCCATGTCGCCGAACGGTCCCCCGAGCTGCCCGGAGAAGATCTGCTCGAACGCCTTCGCATGGTCGTCGGGCGCCGACTCGTCGAGCACGAGGGCGATCTGCCATTTCCCGTTCGAGACGACTTCGGGGAAGTGGACCTTGAGGCCTACCCGGGCACCGGAGAGGTCCATGCCGTCGAGGTTCCCTTCGCGCACGTCGAACACACCCGCGCCCCAACAGTTCGTCGTGCCGTCGGGATTGTCGGGCGGTGCGCTCGCCGTCGAGCACGGGCAGACGTTCGTGCACGAGCACGCGGTCACGTATCGGCCCTTGAGCTTCCAAGCCATCGTTCCCTCCTTCTTCCAGCGGCGGCGCTAGTCGCCGAACGCCATCCTGCGCGGGCACGACCGGTTGCGATCGCGCTCCATTCTCAGGCAGCTCGCGATCAACGGTCAAACCGGCGGGGGGGTCGTGACGTCGGGCTGGCTACAATCGGGCATGGTATTCGCCCCGCACGACGCGACGGCCGAGAACCGGCTCCTCCATCGGGTCATCGAGACCCTCTCGTCCAGTCTGGATCTGGACGTCGTGCTGTCCGAGACCATCCGCCTGATCATCGAGGCCACCCGGGGCGACGCCTGCTTCCTCCACCTGTGGGACCGGGAGCGCGAGCTCCTCGCGCTCAGGGCGGCCTCCGCGGGCTTCGAGGACGTGGTGGGCACCGTGGAGCTCCGCCCGGGCGAAGGGGTGGCCGGATGGGTGGCCGAGCGCGGGGAGGTCGTGATCATCCCCGAGGGAAAGATGCAGGACCCCCGGTACAAGTACATCCCCGAGCTCCGAGGTGAGGAGTTCACCTCGCTGCTGTCCGTGCCGCTGATCTCCCGCTCCGGTTCGCTGGTCGGCGTGTTCAACGTGCACGTCCGAGAGCGGCGGGACTTCTCCGACCGGGACGTGGAGTTCCTGCGGAGCACGTCCTCGTTGGTGGCCGCGGCCATCGAGCACGCCAACCTGTACCGGGCCCTCGAGGAGAAGGAACTCGCGCTGGAGGACCTGGTCCGCCGGATCATCGAAGCCCAGGAGGACGAACGCCGCCGACTGGCCACCGAGATCCACGACGGAGTGACCCAGCAGCTGATCTCGGCCTGGTATCGGCTCCAGGCCAGCCGACGCAACCTCCCCTCGGATCCACAGCGCGCGATGCGCGAGCTCGTGGCGGCTGAGCAGATGGTCGACGCTGCCCTGGCCGAGGCCCGGGTGGCCATCCACGATCTGCGGCCCACGATGCTCGACGACCTGGGGCTCGGTCCGTCGATCCGAGCCCTGGCTCCTCGAGCCCTCGGCGAGGGCGTCACCGTGGCCCTCGCGGTGGACGACTCGATCACGCTGCCGCCGCACCACGAGGTGGCCCTCTACCGCATCGCGCAGGAAGCTCTGAACAACGTGCGCAAGCACGCTGGCGCGGCGAGCGTCGAGGTGGCACTGCAGCGCGACGACGGTGAGGTGCTGATGCGGGTCTCCGACGATGGCCACGGCTTCGAGCCCGACGCTCCGCGCGGGGAGACGACGTTCGGGCTGCTCGGTATCTCCGAGCGGGCGTCGCTGCTGGGCGGCAAGATCACCGTTCGCAGCGCGCCGGGCCACGGCACCCTCCTCGAGGTTCGCGTCCCCGCCGCCCCCCGCAGCCCCGAGGAGGCCGCCTGATGGCTCCGATCCGCACCGTGATCGTCGATGATCACCGAGTCGTCCGCGAGGGCTTGCGGGCCATGCTCGACGGCATCGAGGAGGTCGCGATCGTCGGCGAGGCAGAGGGCCTGGCCGACGCACTAGCCGCGGTCGAGGAGGTCGCCCCCGATGTCGTCCTGCTGGACCTTCGGCTCCAAGGCGCGAGCGGCCTCGACGTGTGCAGGAAGCTCGTCGACGAATACCCCGACGTATGCGTCGTGTTCCTGACCGTGTACGAGGACGAGCAGTACGTGTTCGAGGCGCTCCGCGCCGGGGCGCGCGGCTACTTGCTCAAGAAGGCCTCGCCCGAGGACATCGTTCGGATCCTTCAGTCGGTGATGGCCGGCGAGGTGGTGGTGGACCCCTCGCTCGGAGGGCAGATCGCGCTCCGGGCGGCGTCCACGCGGACCGGCGACTTCTGGCCCGGGGCGCACCTCGGCCTGACCAAACGCGAGGGCGAGGTGCTGACCCAGCTGGTGAAGGGCTTGGCGAACAAGGACATCGGCCGGGCCCTGTTCATCAGCGAGGACACCGTCAAGACTCATGTACGCGGGGTGCTCCGGAAGCTCGGAGTGAAGGATCGTGCGCAGGCCGTGTCGTTCGCGCTCCGCAACGGCCTGGTCGGCTAGCTCAGAACTTGCGCCGGGCCGGTTTTCGCAGGCCCGAACGGCGGCCGCGGGCCGAGCCCGAATAGACGACCCGTGGCGGCGCGAGCTTCATCCCCTCCTCCTGGAACTCCTGGTGAAGGTCCAGGCGCGCGGCGATCCGGCTCACGTCGCCCTGCTGCTCCGCCGTGACCAGCGTGACGCCGACGCCGCTCCGGCCGGCCCGGGCGGTGCGGCCCACGCGGTGAACGTAGCCCTTGTCGTCCTCCGGTGGATCGAAGTTGATCACGTGGCTGATCTTCTCCAGGTCCAGACCCCGGGCCGCCACGTCGGTCGCGATCAACACGTCGACCCGGTGCGACTCGAACCGCTTCAGCGCTCGCTCCCGAGCCGGCTGGGTCATGTCCCCATGCATGGCTTCGGCCCGGACGCCCTTGGCCTTCAGCTTGTTGACCAGCCGATCGGCTCCGCGCTTCGTACGAACGAAGACGAGGGCGAGCTCTCGATCCTTCGTGAGCAGCTCGACGAGTGCTTCGACCTTGCCGTGAGCCTGCACGGGGATGAACCGATGCGCGACCTCCTCCACGGTCTTCCCGTCGGTCGCCACCTCGTAGAAGCGTGGCTGGCGCGTGTAGACGGCCGCTATGCGACCCACGTCGCCGTCGAGGGTGGCCGAGAAGAACATGGTCTGCCGCTCCTTCGGGAGCCGCCGGACGATCCGGTCGACCTGCGGCTGGAACCCCATGTCCAGCATCCGGTCGGCCTCGTCGAGGATCAGGATGCGGACGCCGTCCAACTTCACCAGCCGCCGCTCCGCGAGATCCTCCAGCCGACCCGGCGTGGCGATCAGGACCTGGGCTCTCCCCACGCCCTTCCCCTGCTCGCGGATGCTCACGCCGCCGTAGGCCACGGCGACCCGGAGTCCCCGAGCCCGGACGACGTCGGCGAACTCGTCGGCCACCTGCACGGCGAGCTCCCGGGTGGGGACCAGCACCAGCGCGGCCGGCGTCGGGGCGTCCGGATCCAGCCGCTCCACGATGGGGACGGCGAAGGCCAGCGTCTTGCCCGAGCCGGTCTGGGACCTGGCCAGCACGTCGTGGCCAGCCAACGCGTCCCTCAGTACCAAGGACTGGATCGGGAACGGAGTGGTGACGCCGCGCTTGGCGAGCGTGTCGACGACCTTCGGCGACACGCCGAGGTCGAGGAACGAGGGTCCTTGAGGCATGTGGTTGCACTCCTTCTGCGGCCCAGGTCGGGCCGCCGGTGTCATCGGGTCGAAGTTCGTCTCGCCCGAAGCCACCCGAGGGAGGAACCAGAGGAAGCGAACTCCACGGGGCCTGCCGGAGGCGGGCCCGTGCGACAACTGTACCAGTCGGCTTACGCCACAGTGCGGAACACGAGCAGGATGACCGCGTAGTGGCATGCGCTCGCAGCCACGACCATCGCGTGCCACAGCTCGTGGTAGCCGAAGGTCGCCGGGTTCGGATCCGGACGCCTGCCCGCCAGCACGATGGCGCCCAGTGTGTACAGGACGCCGCCGATCAGAAGGAGAGCGACCGCCGGTCCGGAGAGCTCCCGGAACATCTGTGGGAACGTGATGACGGCCAGCCACCCCAGGCCGACGTACAGGATGCCGGACACCACGTGGAGGCCGTCGATCTTCGCCATCTTGAGTGCGATCCCTGCCGCCGCGCCGGTCCACACGATCGCCAGGATGGCCACGGACCACGCCCCGTGCAGCACGAGGAGGCTAAAGGGTGTGTACGTCCCCGCGATCAGCAGGAAGATCATGGAGTGGTCCAACCGCTTCAGCCACCGGCGCGTCGGCGGCGACCACTCGATGCGGTGGTAGGCGGCACTCGATCCGAACAACCCGGCCAGACTGACCGCGTAGATCACACCGGCGGTCCGGGCCTGTACGCCGTGGGCCAGGGAGACGAGCACGACCCCGGCCGGCACCGAGGCGAAGAACGCGATCTCGTGGAGCCAGCCCCGGAGGCGCGGTTTCGCGATGGAGTCGGCCGGTTCCACGACGTCCATGCTACCTGGCGCGAACCGCCTGCCCCGTTAGGCGGACAGGACCGGCTCGAGCTCGGCCAGGAACCGCGCGCGCAGGTCACGCTTGCCCGCGTCCTCGAGCCACGTGGCCTCGACCCCGTCCAGCGCGACCGCGGCCATATCCTGGAGCGACAGATCGAGGGCCTCAGCCACGGTCCGGTATTCCTTGCCGAGGTCGAGGTCGGTCATAGCCGGGTCGTCGGTATTGAGCGTGGCGAGCAGCCCGGCCTCTCGCATCCGCCGGAATGGGTGGGCGGACAGCGTCTCGACCTTGTTCGCGATCACCACGTTGCTGTTCGGGCACACGGTGAGTGCGATGCGTTCGGCGGAAGCCCGCTTCGTGAGCTCTGCGTCCTCAAGAATCGACAGTCCGTGGTCGATGCGCTCCACCTTCAGGACCTCGACGGCGGTCCAGATGTTGAGGGGCCCGGTGTCCTCGCCGGCATGGGCCGTGCACCGCAGGCGGGCCGATCGGGCCAACTCATAGGCGGGGACGTAGTCGTGCAGGTCCACGCCGAGCTCCGTGGAGTCCATGCCGACCCCGATCACGCGGGCGGCGCGGCCGGCCTTCCGGAGTTCCACGAGGCGGTCGACCAGTTCGAGGCCGGCCGCGCCTCCGTAGGCCCGGTCCATGTCGCAGATCAGCATGCTCCCAACCCCGGTCTCGGCCTCCGCGGCCTCCAACCCCCTCGTCAGGCCGTCGACGATACCGCCGAGATCCTGTCCCGCCCGCAGGTGGCGAGCCGGCGTGAAGAAGGTCTCCCGGTACCGCAAGCCGTGCGGCACGGCGTCGACGATCGACTCGTACGCGATCCGCTCCCAGTCACCCTGATCGGCCAACATCTCCTGGACGAACCAGAAGATCTCGAGGAACCCGTTCAGGGAGTCGTACCGGTACAGGTCCTCGACGTTTCCGACCGGCAGCGCTCGGCCGTTCTTCTTCGCGAGCTCGGCGACGGTGGAGGGGCGGATGGTCCCCTCCACGTGGCAGTGAAGCTCGACCTTGGGGATCGCGTCGTAGACGTCCTTCATCGACCGCGATGCTAGCGCCCAATCCCCTCTCGCGACCGGGCCCGATGCGTCTTCAGGCAGGCCAACGCGATCCGGCGCCCCGTCAGGATCGCGCCGAGGGCCACGACCCCCACGACCAACATCAGGCGGTTCACGTCGATCGCCGGCCGCCAGCGGACGTCACCGTCCTTGATCACGTAGGCACCGACGGGACGCCCGGCCAGGCCGAAGCCCCCACCCAGTGACTCCCACTTGCGCTCCGGGCCCTCGTTCTCGCCGCCGCCCGCGCCGCCGTGGACGGCCGCCGCCGGGATCACGGTGATCCCGGCGCGCTCCATCGCGGGCCCATAGACGCGCTCCACCGAGATTGCCTGGCGCGCTTCGTTGATCAACTGCGTCAGCCCCATGACGTCCTCCTCTCAGCCGTGCCAGCCCCAGAGGGTGGCCCGGTACAGCGCTCGCTCGTGGAACTCGCCGTCGGGCCGGAGCCCGGCCACCCCGCCGGCCCGGATCAGCGCCCGGAGCAATGGGTCGAGCTGTGTCCCGTACAGCTCCATGCAAGGCTTCGGGTACACGCCAGGCCACGAGTAGCACGACACGACCACCCGCCGGACGTCGTGCGGGATCTCCGGCGGGATCGTCGTCTCCCACGCCGGGTCGTCGCTGCCCAGGACATATCGGTCGAGGTTCCCCCGGGGGATCCCCTCGATGCTGCGGACCGTGGCTGGGTCGTCGCGCAGCAGGTAGGGATCCACGACGAGGTCGCAGATCACGGCGTGGTCCGGCAGCTCCGCCAGCCACCCGTTCGGGATGAGCGGCCGCGACGTGTCATCGCGGGCCGAGGCGTCCACCACGATGTCGGCCCGTGCCAGCAGCTGCCGCATGCGGCCTTCCCGGCCGGTCAGGTTGCGACCGATGGCCGTGACCTCCACCCCGTCCCCGCCCTTCTCGAAGAGCAGCCGCTGCCGGTCCAGGCTCCCGTACTTCGTCGCCGCCTCCACGGCATGGCGCCCCACATTCCCGCAGCCCATGACCACGACGTGGATGGGAGGCCGATCCGGATCCCAGAACCTCGGGTACGTATCCTCCAGAGCGTCGAAAGCCGCCTCCACACCGTTCCAAGCGACGGCTGCGGCATCCTCGACCAACCGCTGCCCCCGATCGTCTTCGATCGAGTCCAAGCTCACAGCCTCCAGGCCGAGCGAGCGCAGGAGGTGCACCCGCTCCGGGCGGGTGGGGAAGTGCAACATCGAGATCAGGGTGGCGCCCCGCCGCAGGAGCCCGAATCTCTCGTCCGGCGAGCGCAGCACCAGCACCACGTCCTGAGCGTACGGCGCGCCCTCGTCGACCGCTTCGACCAGTGGGGACACCGCGAGGTAGTCCAGATCCGAATACCCCATGCCCGAGCCGATACCTGACTCGACGAACGTGCGCACGCCGAGGTCGGTCACCGTGCGCACCAGGTCCGGCAGGAAGTCGCGCCGTTCCCCCGCCTCCTCGTGCATCCGGGGAAGGCCGAACGTCAGTGTGTGGCCTTCCATCGCTCCAACTCCCCTCTCGCCACGGCCCGCTCCTCGTGGGACGGGGACTCCGGGTCCCATGCATCGAGGGGCTTTCCAAGCAACAATCGCAGGACCGACTCGATCTGCCCCCCGTAGACCTCCATCGACCGCCGGGGACGCAGGCCCGGCCACGAGTAGCAGGACAGCGCCAGGCGCCTTTGCCGCGTGTCGATCCGGCGGTCGAGCAGGTCGTACGCGGCGTCGTCCGGCGCGAAGACGTACCGGTCCAGATCCCCGCCCGGGATGCCCTCAACGCCTTTCGTCTTGGGGGGCACGGCATCCAGGTCGTAGGGGTCCACGGCGAGGTCCAGGATCCCCCCGTCCTCGGGCAGGGCTGCGATCCACGGGTTCGGCACCACGGGCTGGCTGGGGTCCCGGCGCTGGGTCGCATCGATCAGCAGGTCGGTCCGCTCCAGTCGAGCCAGCATGTAGTCCTGGTGCCAGGTGAGGTCGAAGTCCACGACCGTGACCTCGACGCCCGGCACGTTCCTCGCCACGAGCTCCTCCCGGAGGAGGGGATCCCCGTACCGGGTCGCCGCGTGGATCGCGAACCCCCCGACCGCGCCCGAGCCCAGGCAGGTCACCCGGAGGGGCCGGCGGCTTGGGTGGTCGAAGAGCGGGTGGATCTGCTGGATCTCCCGGAACGCGGCATGTACGCCGTTCCATGCGGTGAGCGCCAGGTTCTCCACCAGCCGCCGCCCGCCCTCGTCGACGATCGAGTCCAGGCTCACGGCCCGCAGGCCCAGGTCGGAGAGCAGGGCCACCCGCTCCGGCCGGGTGGGGAAGTGCAGCATCGACACCAGCGCAGCACCGGCCCGAAGTTTCGGCAAGATGTCGTGATCCGGGCACCGGATCACGACGACCACGTCCTGGGCCAGGCACTCCTCGCGGGAGCCGAACCTGACCCGATCCGACGCCGAGAGGTACTCGGCAGGCTCGACCCCGATCCCGGCACCGTACCCCTCCTCGAGGACGATCCCGTCCGCCCCAGAGCGATCGAGGAACGTGACGAGGCCGGGCAGGAAGTCGCGCCGCTCCCCGGCCTCCTTGTGCATGCGCGGCAACCCGAATGACACGCCCATCGCGCCTCCACGCTAGGAGCCCGGGGAGCGGCGCCCGTAGGGAGGGAAGACCCCCTGCCGGGGGTCCGGTCGTCCCTTAGAGCTCGAGGGCGCCCCGCAGCGCCCCTGCCAGGTGAAACACGATCAGCAGCTGGGCAAGGGCGAGCGCCTCGCCCCGGCGCTCCTCGCCGGTGGGCAGTCGGTAGCGGCCGATCTGGTCCCGGTCCAGACCGTGGCCGGGCACCAGACTGCGCCACACCGCCTCCTCAATACGGGCGCCGAGGGCTGGCGGGCAGTCGCCGTCGATCTCTACGACCGGGTCCGGCCAACCGGCGTCGCGCCCGAGGAGGAAGCGGACCGGACGATCGCCGTTCCTGGGGAGGGACGCCACCAGGTCCCGGAGTTCGGGATACGGCAGGGTCGGCCGGAACGCGATGCGGGAGCCGAGGCCCGTCCATGGATCGTCAGCCTCCTGCCGGTGGAACCGCACGACCAGGTCGGCGAAGTCACGCTGGGGACGCACGTGCGTGGCGGCGTCCGCCTCCCGGCGGCGAAGATCCGACACGACCTCCTCCATGAGGTAGCCCCGCTCCGCGCAGTCCCGCTCGATCTTCCAGCGGTGCCGAAGTTCCTCTTCCGGGTCCAAGTAGACCTTCACATCCAGGTGATCGCGCAGGGCCGCGGTGTGGAAGGGCAGCAGCCCCTCCAAGATGACGATCTCCCGCGGCTCGACCCGCTCGGGCTCCCCGAACCCCCCCGTGGAGTGGTCGTACACGGGCTTGACGACGGTCAGGCCCGTCGCCAGACGCCGGACGTGCCGCTCCAGGAGGCCGATATCGTTGGCGGACGGGTCGAGCGGCGTCAGACCCAGTTCCATCCGCTGCTTGCGGTCGTAGCGATGGTAGTCGTCCGCACAGATCCCGGTGACCCGGTCCGGGCCGAGGATCCACTCGATGCCGCGCGTCAGCGTGCTCTTGCCCGATGCGCTGTCACCGGCCAACCCGAGCAGAACCGGTCGCCGGCCCGCACCAAGGCTGGCGCCGGCCCGCAGAGGGACGGATGTCGGTGCTGCCATCGCACGATGTTACGGACGCGCGACGCTCCCCGGTACACCCTTTAGGGTGGTCCCGGGAGGATTCCCTCCTCCCCCGCAGGGATGAGACTAGAGATTGGCCCGGACGGTCTCTGCGATCTTCGCCGCCGAGATCCCGGCCCAGTCCCGGAGCTCGTCGGGCGTGCCGGAGCCGGGCATCTCCCGTACCGCGAGCTTCACGACCTTCCCCGAGAGCGGGCCGGTCCCGGCCAGGCCCTCCAAGACCGCGTCGCCGAGGCCGCCCTCGGCCCAGTGGTCCTCGACGGTGACCAAGAGTCTGGTCTCGGCCAGGCAACGGCGGAGCGTCGCCGCGTCGATCGGCTTGATCGAGTACGCGTCGACGACCCGGACCGGGATGCCCTCTGCCCGGAGGGTCTCGGCGGCGCCGAGGGCCTCGAACACCGTGACTCCCGCACCCACGACGGTGGCCCGATCGTCCGGCGAGGCGTGGTGCACCCTGCTGCCCCCGATCGGGAATCCCTCGCTCGGGCCGTACAGCTTGGGCGTCGCCTCGCGAGTGGTCCGCAAGTACGAGATGCCCTTCAGCTCGGCCATCCCCTCGACGAGCTTCATGGTGGCGTTGCCGTCCGCCGGGTACAGCACCGTCGAGCCGTGGACGGCCCGCATCATGGCCAGATCCTCCAGCCCCATCTGCGACGGCCCGTCCTCGCCGATCGACACGCCGGCATGGGAGCCGCACAGCCGCAGGTCGGCCCGGCTGACCGCGGCCATCCGTATGAAGTCGTACGCGCGGGTCAGGAAGGCCGCGAAGGTGGCCGCGAACGGCCGCTTCCCAACGGCCTGCAATCCCACGGCGACGCCCAGCATGCACTG
>JAHEXX010000006.1:0-5418 GCA_023251895.1 bacterium | reverse complement strand
TCGATGAAGCGGTTAGGGGCGACCTTCTCGAATTCCTCGGTGTACGTGGAGTTCGACACCTCCCCGTCGAGGACCACGAGGTCGGGATGCAGGGGGGCGAGGGCCCTCAGGGTCTCGCCGAAGGCTTTCCGCGTTGCGATGTCCTCCCGGTACCCAGGCAGCTCCACGGTCGAGGGGCCGACGTACCGGGCCGCGACCTTCGGGTTGGGGCTCGGCGGCCTCACGGTGATGGAACGCTCGCCCCCGAGCTCCTCGATGGCGAGTTTGGCTTGTTCCTCGTTGAGAGCCTTGCCGTGCCACCCCTCCTGGTTCGCGAGGAACGACACCCCGTGGCCCTTCTCGGTTCTCGCGACGATCAGGGTGGGGGTCGCCCCGTCGGCGGCCGTCCGATAGGCGGCGTCGATGCCGGCGACGTCGTGGCCGTCGATCTCGAGCGCGCGCCATCCGAAGGCGCGGGCACGGGCCACGTACGCGTCGGCGTTCCACTGCAGCATCGTCGGGCCCCGCTGGCCCAGCCGATTCATGTCCAGGAGACCGATCAGGTTCGTGACCCCGTGGAACGAGGCGTTGGCCATGGTTTCCCACACCGAGCCCTCGGCCATCTCGGAGTCACCCAGCAACACCCAGACCCTGGCCGGCACCCGGTCGAGCCGCAGCCCCAAGGCCATCCCCAGCCCGATGGGCAGACCCTGGCCCAGCGAACCGGTGGCCACGTCCACCCACGGCATCCCCGCGACCGGCGCGGGATGCCCCTCCAGGGGGCTCCCCATCTTCCGCAGCGAAAGGAGCTCGGCGTCGCTGATCGCCCCGAGCGCCTTGAGCATCGCAAAGAACAGCGGTGAGGCGTGCCCCTTGGAGAACACGACCCGGTCGTTCGCAAGGTTCTTCGGATCGGCCACGTCGTAGCGCAGGTGGTCGGAGACGAGCACCGAGATGAGGTGGGATGCGGACATGGACGACGTGGGATGCCCCGAGCCCGCGGCCGTCGAGGCCCGGATGCCGTCCACGGAGAGCTGCGCGGCCAGCTCGTTCCACGCCTGCACGTTGTCCATGCGCCTTCCTCTGGGCCCGCGGGCGGCGACAGCTTACGGGACCGGACCGCCTGCTACCCTAGGTCGCCATGGCCGAGCACAAGGAAGTGGTCGTCGAGCGCCTGTACCTCCGGGAGCCGAACACCGACAAGCTCCGCAAGAACGCGGCGGCGCGCTTGAGGCACCTACTGGCCAACGGCTGGCGCGAGACCGCTCGGATCCAGAAGGTGGACTACCTGGCGGTGCATTTCGAGCGTACGGGCCACCCGAGGCTCAAGGACCGCTTGCCCAAGGCTGCACCGGTCGTGCAAGGTCGGTTCGACCGGCGCCCTCGCCAGGACGGGCGCGGCGGCCCTCGAGGTGGTCGTGGCGGCGGTCGCTTCGGCGGTGGCAACCGGGGACCCCGCGTCGGTGGCGCGCCCGCGGCCCAGCCACCGACGCCTGCCGCGGCTCCTGCGCAGCCGGCTGCTCCGACCACGCCTACCTCCAAGTAGCGTTACCTCGACCGGCGGCTGTCTTTGCCGAACATCCTTCGGTCGAACGCCTTTCGTCCCGTACAGATGGTAGCTACAATGTCTTTGTAGGGTTGATCCGTTCGCCCCGTCCTCGGCGGGAGCTGGGCATGGGGTGCCTAGGAGGTGTCCACGGTGAACGAGGCCATCGGCATCAGCGCTCCGAACGTCCGACCCGGTCACCGCGACGCCACGGCGCACGCGGCGGAGCAGCCCTTTCGGTACCCGCTCACGCGCAAGTACGTCGAGCCGGATTGGCGCCGGGTGCCCGGCTTCAAAGACGTCACCGAGGAGCAATGGAGGAGCGCGCAGTGGCAGCGCGCCCACACGGTGAAGAACCTCGTCGAGTTCAAGAAGGCCCTCGGCGACAACCTCGACGACGAGCTGTACGCCGACATAGAACGGGACCAGCACCAGCGGGCCACGATGTCGATGCTGATCCCGCCTCAGATGATCAACACCATGGACCTGGCGGACCTGCGGAACGATCGGGTGCGTCTGTACATGGCCCCCGCGTTCAGCGACCGGCACCCCGAGTGGACCAACCACCCGATGGCCTCGCGCGACTCGCTCCACGAGGCCGAGATGTGGGCCGTCGAGGGCCTGACCCACCGATACCCCACCAAGGTGTTGGCCGAGATGATCTCGACCTGCCCACAGTACTGCGGCCACTGTACGCGGATGGACCTGGTCGGCAACGACACGGAACAGATCCTGAAGTACAAGTTCGAGCTGAAGCAGCAGGAACGGTGGGATGCGATGCTCGACTACCTGCGCCGGACGCCCATGGTCCGCGACGTCGTGGTCTCCGGCGGCGACATCGCCAACATCCCGATCAAGCGCCTCGAGGACTTCGTGATGCAACTCCTCGGAATCGAGAACATCCGCGACATCCGTCTGGCCACCAAAGGGCTGATGGGTATCCCCCAGCACTTCCTCCAGGATGAAGTGAGGGAGGGGTTCGAGCGGATGGCCAAGATCGCCCGAGAGCGCGACGTCGACATCGCCGTCCACACACACATCAACTGCGCGCAGCAGATCACCCCGCTGGTGGGCGACGCCGTACGCATGATCCTGGATGCGGGGATGCGCGACGTCCGCAATCAGGGCGTGCTGCTTCGGGGCGTGAACGCGACGACGCAGGACCTGCTGGAGCTGTGCTTCATGCTGATCGATCACGCAAAGGTGATGCCCTACTACTTCTACCAGTGCGACATGATCCCCAACTCCGAGCACTGGCGGACCGCCATCTGGGAGGCCCAGGATCTCCAGCATGCCATCATGGGGTATCTGCCGGGGTTCGCCACAGCGCGCGTGGTGTGCGACGTACCCTTCGTCGGCAAGCGGTGGGTCCACATGCTGAAGGACTATGACCGGGTCAAGGGCATCTCGTACTGGACCAAGAACTACCGGACCGGGATCGAGTACGACGATCCCGACGCGCTCTCTCGCGAATACCCCTACTACGACCCGATCTACACCCTGCCCGAGGAGGGCCAGGAGTACTGGCGGGAGTTCATGCGCAGGGGCGAGCTCCAGCTCACCCCCGTCTAGTTCGGAGCGGGTGATATCGTCCGGCGATGAGCCGGATCCTGACCATCCTCGCCGCGCAGGTCCGGCCGGTGTTCGGCGACCCAGCGGCCACCCTCGACAAATTCGAAGAGGAGGTGCGCGTCGCCCGGTGGGCCTTCAAGGATGTCGACCTCATGGTGTTCCCCGAGCTCTACCTCATGGCCGAGGACGCCTTCCAGCCCGGGGGCCATCCGTCACCGAGGGACGCTGCCGAGGAGATCCCGGGGCCCTCACCGACCGGGTCGACAAGGTCGCGGGCCAAGGTCAAGCGGTGGATCTGCGCCGGCTCCGTCCACGAGCGCGCTGGGAAAGATGTCTACAACACCGCCATAGTGTTCAACCCCGAGGGCGAGCTGGTCGCGACGTACCGGAAGCTGTTCCCGTGGTTCCCGTTCGAGGAGAGCAAGCCGGGGAACCGACCGGCGACCGTGTTCGACATCCCTGGCAAAGGCAAGGTCGGTCTGATGATCTGCTACGACGGTTGGTTCCCGGAGGTGGCCCGGGGCCTGGCCCTCCGGGGCGCCGAGCTGATCCTGCAGCCCACCTACACATCGACGCCTGACCGAGAGCAGGAGCTGGTCCTGGCCCGGGCCAACGCCATCGTCAACCAGTGCTACCTGTTCAACCCCAACATAGTGTGCTCCATCGGCGGCGGCCGGAGCGTCGCCGTCGAGCCCGAAGGCCGGGTGCTGCACGAGGGCGGCTCCGGGGAGGAGCTGTTCGTCGAGATCGTCGACCTGGACCGGGTGAAGACGATCCGCAGGAGAGGGACCCGCGGCGTGGCCCGGCCCCACGAGCACTTCCTGAAGGGCCCGCAGGCCGCCGTCGAGCCCTACCGAAGCCTCCTGGAGCGCTGACAGACCCGACGGAACGTATCCGGTAGCGTGAACCGCATGCCGCACCGACCTCGCATGCTGCTCGCCTTGGCCATCGCCATGCTCACCTCGGCCTGTTCGAGCAACCCGTTCCCGCCGTTCCCGTTCGGCGACCACCCGGATCCGGTCGACGCCGGGACGTTCCACACCCGGTGGCCGATCAAGCACGTCATCTTCCTGATCAAGGAGAACCGGACCTTCGACCACCTGTTCGGGCGGTTCCCGGGGGCGAACGGCGTGACCTTCGGGTTCGACCACGGCGAACGCCGGCCCCTCACCCCTGCGACCGACGGGTGGATCGACGAGGACATCAAGCACTGCTATCGGTGCTCCCTCGCGGCGTGGGACGGGGGTCGGATGGACGGGTTCAACCAGAGCGCCGCTGCCGACCGAAACGCCTACACCCAGTTCCGGCCGGAGAACGCCCCCAACTACTGGCGATTGGCGAAACGGTACGTGCTGTCCGACAACTTCTTCGCCGCGGCGATGGGCCCGTCCTTCCCCAACCACCTGTTCACGATCGCGGCCCAGTCGGGCGGTACCCACGACAATCCCACCATGAGCCTGCAGAAGATCCGGGAACGTCATGCCGCCACGGGGCAGCGCAAGAGCTGGGGATGCGACTCCGTCGAGGGGAGCTACGTCGAGGTCACCTCCAGCGAAGGGGTCGTGGAGAAGGTCCCGCCCTGCTTCGACTTCCTTACGGAGGGCGACCTCCTCGACCGAGCCGGCATCCCCTGGGCCTACTACTCCGCCACCAACTACCAGAACGGGTACCTGTGGTCCGCATACGACGCGGTCGAGCACTACCGGGACAACCGGGAGAAGTGGAAGCAGCACATGTTCCCGGTCGACCACCTTGTTGAGGACATCGCCGCCGACCGCCTGCCTCCCGTGACGTGGGTGACGCCGCGGTTCGAGCTATCCGACCACCCCGAGTACAGCTTCTGCCACGGCGAGAACTGGACCAGCGAGGTCGTCAACGCGCTCATGGAGAGCCCCATGTGGAAGGACACGGCGCTCTTCGTGACCTGGGACGACTACGGGGGCTTCTACGACCACGCGCCCCCGCCGCAGGTCGACGGCTTCGGCTTCGGGATCAGGGTGCCGCTGCTGGTGATCTCGCCGTACGCGAAACGCGGATACGTCGACCACCAGCTCGGCGAGTTCTCCTCGGTGCTGCGGTTCATCGAGGACAACTGGGGGTTGAGTCAGCTCACCCACCGGGACCGGGACGCGATCAACCTGTCGTACGTGTTCGACTTCGCGCAGACGATCTCGCCGCCCGATCCCCTCCCGCTCCGAACCGACTGCCAGGGACCCCTCTACCCGACCAGGCCCCCGGGTCTCGAATAGCCGGCCCGCGACGGTCGATCAGTCGCCCGTGAAGCCCACACCCGGCACGTCGGCCAGAGCCAGGGCGGCCAG
>JAHEXX010000005.1 GCA_023251895.1 bacterium | reverse complement strand
CGCCGCATGGTACCGGACGGCCTCGGTAGGGCCTTTCAAGACGCCACGGTCCGCAGTGCCTCCCGGAGCATCAGGGCTGCGTCCTCAGGGGGGACGGTGTTGATGCTGGTGCCGGAGCCGAGTTCGAAGCCGGCAGGCGTCGAGAGCTTCGGGAGGATGCGGACGTGCCAACGAAAGACCTCCTCGGTCTCCCGGTTGGCCGGGCCCGAGAACACGATGAGGTTGAAGTCGGGGTCCGAGCAGGCTCCCCGGATCGCGCCCAGGGCCTTGATCAACGTTCGGCCCAGGCTGGGCAGGAGTTCGTCGTCTGTCTGTCCGAAGGACGACTGGGTCAGGGTGGGGACGATCATGGTCTCGAAGGGGTCCTGGCTGGCGAAGCGTTCGAACGCGACGAACGGGCCTTCGTCGTGGACGATCCGCACGCCGGCATCCCGCTCGGCGGAGACCATGTCGTCGTACACGCAGTGGCCGGTGTCCTCGAAGTACCGGGTCGCGACGCCCAAGCGCCGTTGCAGCCGGGGGAGCAGCACGGGGGTGGCCACGATCTGCGAGTGGGGATGCAGGAGGGAGGTCCCGGCCAGGCGCCCGAAGTTCTTGAACAGCACCGCATCCCGCACCCCGGGGCGGGCCCGGAGCTGCCGGTACCGGTCGCGCCACACGCGGAGCACGCCCCCCACCTCGTCGGGGGTCATCTCGTCCAGGCGCGCGTCGTGGCGCCGGGACTCGATCACGACCTCGTGAGCGCCGACCCCCTGCGCCTCCCGGAACCACCCGGTCTCGGCCCGATCCGCTGGGCCGCTGGCCCCCAATGCCGCGTAGAGGTTGGGGACGACCCGGATCGTCCAGTCGCCCTCCGCAGGAACGCGAAGGACCTCCGGTGGGGTCTGGTCCTCGTGATCGGGACAGAAGGGGCACGAGGGGTCGTACTCGGGAAGGGGTGGACGGGCGTCCCACACGGGGACATGAGGCCGGTCGGCCCGCTTGGGCGCGAGGATCACCCACTGCCGGGTCGTTGGATCCTGCCGCAGGGTGGACATGGGTAGAAGGGTACGAGGAGATGGGATCCGGGGGGTCAGCGGCTCCAGCCGATGATCGACGGGGTCCTGCGGGCTCGGGCGTGGCCCAAGGCGGCGAACCCCCACGCGCGCTCGATGAGACGCAGGATCGAGTAGTGGTTGACCGACCTGGCTAGCTGCACGCCTTGCTTCGCGCCGGGCCCGGCGATGACCGCGGCCACGTGTCCACCACCTGAGCGCACCCCGCAGCACCCCGCATGCGTGAAGCCCTCGTCGAACGCCAGGATCAGGATGCCGCGAGGTCCGAGTTTGGGGAGGATCCTGGGGATCCACGCACGGAGGAACGCATCCCCCGTCGCGACGCTGCACGAGTGCATGTCGTTGCACAGATTCGGCGTGATCCACGCGAACCGCGGCAGACCGCGCCGGAGATCCCCCGGGAACCGGGTGAACGGGACGACCCTGTGACACCGAGCCGCGTTGGTCCTGACGTCGTTGTAGTACATGAACGGGTTGTGTCTCTTCGCGTATTGCTGCGACCCTCTGCCGGCCGAGGAGCCCGTGAAGCAGGCCCTCGGCATCGACTGCATGTACGCCTTCCACCCCATGTGGTGGGCGGCCAGCTGATCGACGATGTTTCTCCCGTTCTTGTAGCAGGTCGTGCAATTGGACCTGAGCCCGTGGGTGGATCCTGAGGTCAACGCGAGGTAGTTCGGGAGCGACGGGTGGGAGACCGCGTACGCGCGGGTGAGGAGCACATAGCTTCCGGCGAGGGAATTGATGTACGGGGCGGAGCGCGAACCGATGATGCTGCCGTACTCCTTGTTCTCCATCACGATGACCACGATGTGGGTTGGACCGAAGACGGCGACGGCGGGTTGGGGAACCGGCCCGACATCGGCGACCCGCCGTGGGGCGGCTGCGGCCCGAGGCGGGACGGGGGCAGATGTCGAGAACGCGAGAAGAACGAGGCACGCGATGGCGGCGCGCCTACCGGTAGACACCGTTGTGCCCCAGGCTGAAGCGGCCAGGCTGGGGGAAGTACGTGAGCCCGTGAGGATCGGGACCGACCACGATCTGGTGCAGGATCCTGCCGTTCCTGGTGCTCAGCACGGTCACCGTGTCGCCGAACCGGTTCGACACCCACAGTTGGCTCCCGTCCGGAGAGACCTGGAGCATGTCCGGGCTCCCGCCGATCCGCCACGTTCGCGCCACCCGCCGCGTCGCGAAGCGGATCACCGAGATCGTTCCCGCCAGCCGGTTGCTCACGTACAAGAACCTCGCGTCCCGGCTGACCGCCATCCCGTGGGCGCCCGCTCCCGTGTGGATGAACCCGATCTGGCGCATGCGGACCGGATCGATCACGGACACCCCACTCAGCCCCTGGTTGGCGACGTAGAACGCCGAGCCGTTGGGAGCGAGCTTCACGTCGACCGGCAGACCACCCACGTGGACCCGGCCGAGCACGCGCATGGGGCCCGTGCTGACCTTGAATACGTTCCCGTCGAACTCGGTGCTGATGAGCAGATATCGGCCGTCGGCGGAGAAGTCGGCGTGGTCGGGCCCGTTCCCCGGGATGGGCACCCGCTTGATCAGACGCCAGGTTCGGGGGTCGCGGAAATCGAGCTCATCGTGGTACTCGGCCACCACGATGGCCTTCTTCCCGTCGACGGTGAAGTACAGGTTGTAGGGGTGGTCGATGCCCCGGATGGTCCTGACCACCCTCCCGGTTCGGGGGTCGATGACCGCCAGGGAACTGGAGTGCGACGCGTCGACGTAGAGGCGCCGCAGGTCCCACGACGGCGTGACGTGCTCGGGGAAGCTCCCCACGTGCATTCGCCGGATGACCCGGAAGGTCTTCGGATCGATGACCTCCACGGTCCCGGGCACGCCGTTCGGGACGTAGACGCGCTCGGGGACCCCGGCAACGGCGGGGCTGAAGCCGCCGGCAGCGATGGCCGCGTACACGTTCGGCCGCGTGTGGGGAGGCGTCGATTGCTCGGCGTGCGGACTCGTCGTGACGGACCGCTGCCGATGATGCGGGGCCGTGACCGGATCGCGGTGGTCGGCGGCCCTCGCCCCCCACACGACGCCGCTGGCCAGGACGAGGGTGAGGACGGCCACCCCAAAGCGGATCCTGTCGCGCGACTCGTGCCTGTCCTGCCCTCGCAAGGTTCGGGCCTCACCTTCGTTCCTGTCGACGCGTTCGAGCCTTGCCCCGCGTGCCGATCGAACGGGGCCGGCGGCTCCCGGAGACTAGCCCAACGGGCGTGAGAACAACATGAGTGCGATGAAGCGGGCGGGAGGCCCACCGCGAAGAAAAAACAGCGTCGGGTGGTCGCGCCCGCACCCATGAAACCCTTCCGATCGACTGGGACAACCCCCTTTTGGGGTCGCCAGTCGATCTGGCAACGGCTTCGACCCGCCTGGAGTTCACGCCGATCGTTCCCCAGGGCCTTGGAGCCCCAGAGGAGCGTTCGTGACCAGCCTGACCAAAGACCCGGAGGATTCGATCTCGTTCCTCTATCAGGATGCGCTTAGTGATCGGTTTGCGGTTCGGGAGCAGATATCGGAGACGACCGACCAGGAGCTCGAGTCTCTCTCCTCCTCCTGTGACCCCGCCTCGGGGTGCGGGGCCGCATCACCCTTGTCCCGGGGCGGGGCGACCGGGGTCCTCATGCAGGGCGATCCCGCGCCCACCAGCATCGATTGGCTTGTCTGAGGGCTCAGATTCACCGTGATGGGTCCCTCGACCACGTTCACCGCGCAGAACGCTATCGACGTTGCGAACAAGGTGTGAAACAGGGACGGTTCGGTAAGCCGTGTGCGAGTTGGATGGATGAGCCGAACGACCGGTAGATAGGAACCGCAGATCAGAAAGTTCGATGATCCTCTGAGGAGGGTGCGGGACACCTACAGATCGTTCTGTTCGCAGCCGACTTCGCCCCGTACCGCAGTGAGAGGGATCGGCTCTCACAACTCTCTTATGTGGGTTCCTTACCATGAACCGGGAGGATGGACGATGCGTGTTCTCGTGGTCGAGGACTACCCAAGGATGGCCAAACTCGTACGGCAGGGCCTGAAGGAGGAGGGGTATGCCGTGGACCTCGCCTCGACGGGGCAAGAGGGGGTCTGGCTGGCCTCCGAGACCGAGTACGACGCGATCGTGCTCGACGTGATGCTCCCCGATCTCGACGGTTTCGAAGTGCTCCGCAGGATCCGGGGGAGCGGCCGGTCGCAACCGGTCCTGATGCTCACCGCCCGAGACGCGGTCGAGGATCGGGTCCGCGGTCTCGATCTGGGGGCCGACGACTACCTGATCAAGCCCTTCTCCTTCGCCGAGCTGCTTGCTCGCCTCCGGGCCCTGGTCCGGCGCCCATCCGAGGAACGCCCTCCCGCGCTCATCGTGGGGGATCTGAGGCTCGACCCCGGGGCCCACAGCGCGCATCGGGGCACCATCCCCATCGACCTCACCCCCACGGAGTTCGCGCTCCTCGAGTACTTCATGCGCCACGCGGGGGAAGTGCTCTCCCGTACCAAGCTCCTGGAGCACGTTTGGGACTTCGCGTACGAGGGGGACTCCAACGTCGTCAATGTCTACATCGGCTACCTGAGGGAGAAGATCGACCGGCCCTTCGGCCTGCGCACGCTGCAGACCATCCGCGGGGTCGGCTACCGCCTGGCGGTCGACGGTGCGGATGCGACTTCCTCTTAGGGTTCGCCTCACCCTGGTCTTCGCGGTGGGGATGGCCCTCGTCCTCGGTGGGCTGGGCGCGTTCCTCTACACGCGGCTTGGGGCAGAGCTTGACCAACAGATCGACACGGGACTTCGCTCGAGGGCTGAGGTCCTCGCGGCCGGCATCGGCCAAGGGGGGCTGAACTTCGGCGATGCCCCCGGGGCGCTCGTCGATCCGAGAGAGGCCTTCGCCCAGGTCCTGGACCCGTCGGGGGCGATCGTCGAAGCGAGCTCGGCTGTGGTCGATGCCCCCCTGCTGCCCGCGGGATCCTTGGCGTCCGTCCGACGTCCGATGTTCATCGACCGGAACATCCGGGGGTTCGCGGGTCGCGTGCGCCTGCTCGCCTTGCCGGTGCGCGAGTCCGGCAACCCCCTCTACGTGATCGTCGGAGCGGCCCTACTCAGCCGCGACGGGGCCTTGCACCGACTCCTGCTCCTTCTGGCTCTCGGGGGCCCGGTGGTCCTGGCCCTCACGTCGGTCGGAGGCTGGGTTCTCGCCGGGGCGGCCCTGCGCCCGGTCGAACGGATGCGACGCGAGGCCGCCGCCGTCTCCGTCTCCGAACCAGATCGGCGCTTGCCCGTGCCCTCGACGAATGACGAGCTGGCGCGCCTGGGCACGACCCTGAACTCGATGCTCGATCGGCTCCAGAGAGCCTTCGAGCGAGAGCGCCGGTTCGTCGATGATGCGAGCCACGAACTCCGTACGCCCCTGGGCGCCTTGAAGGTGCAGCTCGAGCTGGCCCTCAGCCGTTCCCGGAGTGCCGGGGAACTCCAGAGCGCCCTCCGCGACGCTCTGGAGGAAACGGACCGCGTGGTTCGCCTTGCCGAAGACCTCCTGGTCCTCGCCCGTACGACCGAAGGCCAGCTGCCGCTTCATCGCGAGTCGGTGTCGATCCACGAGTTGCTCCTGCAGACCCGCACCCTATACGAGGGCCAGGCCCGGGAGTCGGGCGTCCGGATCGAGGTCGAGGGACCGGATGAGACGGCCTCGATCGATCCCATCCGGATCCGGCAAGCCGTGGAGAACCTCCTGGACAACGCCCTTCGACACACCGGCGATGGAGGCGAGATCGTGCTTCGGGCCGACCGCGCCGACGGCATCGTGCGCATCGTGGTCGAGGACGACGGGCAGGGGTTCCCGCCCGGGTTCCTGGACCGAGCGTTCGAGCCTTTCGCGCGCGGTCCTACGGAGGATGGCAGTTGGGGCGGCGCTGGACTCGGCCTGGCGATCGTGCGAGCGGTGGCCGAGGCGCACGGTGGGACCGCGCTCGCGGAGAACCGCCCCCAAGGTGGGGCCCGGGTCACACTGGCCATCAAGACTTGAGGCTCGATCAGCCCGCTCGCCTGCATGGATGATGCGGGGCCGATCTCCCCGAGATCGATCCCGGGTCGGCCCCCGCATCATCTCTTCGTCTCGACGGGGAGCAGGACGATGCCTCACACCCCGGCGCCCGTGCAGCCCGGACCAGTGCCGGCCGCGTTCACGCCTTCGAAGTTACCCTCCTGCTGACAGTCGATCCCGTCAGACTCGGTACCGGTCTCGGATTCCGATTCGGTGGTGGTCTCGGATTCCGAACCGGCCCCCGACTCCGAGCCGGCTGCGACGTCCGCAGCGCGAACCGCGTTCGCCCGCTTCAGGTGCACCGCCCGGATGTGCGGACTCGTCCGATGTACGGTCGAGACCACGGACATCCCCGACACGTGCGTTGCCTTCCTCGGAGCGTGAGCCGTCGCGCTCCCTCCGAACCCGAACCAGAGACCGAGGACGGCGACCAGGGGAACGACTATCCCCGCCAGTAGTTTCTTCCTCATGTGTTCACCTCCCTCTAGAGGAGTGCAACTTCATGCTAGGGCCGCGGTCATAAGAGACCGGGGCCAGGGAGGTAAGAGAGGGATCACACTCCCGGAAACCCGTCGGAAGAAGGGATGAGCTGGCGTGGGTAGTCCCAACGGGATTTGAACCCGTGTCTCCACCTTGAGAGGGTGGTGTCCTAGGCCTCTAGACGATGGGACCGGAGAGCCACGGTCGGGCCGCCGGAGAGTCTAGCAAGCCGCTCATAGGGAGAATCCGACGTCCGCGAAGCCCCTCCTGCACACGATTGGGCACGGTACCCGACCCATCGAGGCGTTCCTCGAACTCCTAGGGGCGGCCCACGTACGACGGCTGGTCGACGTCCGGAGATTCCCGGGCTCGAAGCGGAACCCCCAGTTCGCCCGGGAAGCTCTGACCGCTTCCCTGCAAGCCGCCGACATCCCATACGTGTGGATGGGGGAGGAGCTCGGCGGGTTCCGGGAGGCAATGCCGGAGTCGCCCCACACCGCACTCACCGCGTTCCGCGGCTACGCCGATCATATGGATACCGACGGGTTCCGCGACGCCCTGGCCCGGCTGATCGAGACCTCGCGAGACACACCGACGGCCGTGATGTGCGCCGAGTCAGTGTGGTGGCGGTGCCACCGTCAGCTGATCGCCGACGCGCTCGTCGCCGCAGGCTGCGACGTGGTGCACCTCCTCGATGCCGGGCCGCAGCCGCACACGCTGCACCCAGCGGCGCGGATCGAGGGCGGCCGGCCCGTGTACGACGTCGGGACTCAGTCGTCGCTGGATGTCTGAGGGACCGTCTCCTCCGGGGGATCCAGCGTCTTGAACATCTGACGGGCCATCTCTCGGTACCCCAGCGATGAGTACATACGTTGCGCCCACTCGTTGTTGCCGTCCACGTTCAGCTCGATCCGGCACAGACCAAGGGCATGGGCCTCCTCTTCGAGGTGACGCATGAGCGCCTTCCCGAAGCCGCGGCCCCGGGCTGGCTCGTCCACGTAGATGTCGTAGAGCCAAAGAACGGCGCCCGCCTCGGTCTCCCGGGGTGCGAACCACAGGTAGCCGACCCGCTCCCCCGTCGACGCGTCCTGCGCGATCAGGAGCCCGTGCCCCTCCGTGGCAAGGCCGTCGGGGAGCAGACGATGGAGCTCGTCGCGCGTCTGCTCGCGGGCGGACTTAAGCTGGATGGCGTGACTGCGCGCCTCATCGCGCGCGTACTCCTCGACGGCCCACTTGAACCACGGTTCGAACTCGTCCTCCCGCATCGGCCGGAAGACCGGATTCACGGCTCCTAGTTCTCCCCCTGGTCCCGGGTGAAGCCGAGCTCATCGTCGAACTCCAGGAGCTTCTCGATGTGCATCCAGCGGTGCTGCAGGGAGATACGCTGCAGCAGCTCGTGGACCTCGTCGTCGGAGAGGTCGCCGGGCTTCTCCCGGATCACGAACCGGCATCGGTAGTGGTCCGCGACGTCGGTGATGGCGCCGGTCGGCGGGAACACCTTGGTGCCGCGGTTCCCGATCATCTTGAGGGAGAGCCTGCTATCGCGGGTCAGATCCATCAGCGAGGCGCCCAGCTCCGCCGGTGGCAGCGGCGACTCCACGAACACGTCGAGCCCCACCACCGCCCGGGTCTTCGGTTTCACGAAGTCGATGTCGGTGCCCAGGTGGGGCAGCCGGAGGGGCTTGTAGTCGCGGACCTTCCACTTCTCCGAGCGCTTCCCGAGGTTCCCGATGATGGCGTCGGTGTACGCGGTCGTGGCGGCGCCCTTGTCGTAGCCGGCGATGTCGCCGGTGCGGACGCCTGATTCGAGGGTGACCAGCACGGCGTGCTCGACGTCGGCGGCGGCATCGAACTCGCCGATGTGCCGGAGCATCATCACGGCGGTCAGGATCAGCGCGGTCGGATTGATCACGTCTTTACCGGCGTACTTGGGGGCCGAGCCGTGCACGGCCTCGAAGATCGCGACCTCGTTCCCGATGTTGGCGCTGGGCGCGAACCCCAGGCCCCCGACCAGCGCCGACGACTCGTCCGACAGGATGTCGCCGTTCATGTTCGTCGTGACGATCACGTCGAACTGCTCCGGGCGCTTGACGAGCTGGTGGGCACAGTTGTCAACGATGATGTGGTTGGCCTCGATGTCGGGGTACTCGCGAGCCACTTCCTCGAACACGCGCTTCAGCATCCCCTCGGTGAACTTCATGATGTTGGCCTTCGTGGCGCAGTGGACTTTCTCGCGGCCTTCGGCGAGGGCCAGCTCGAACGCCGTGCGCACGATCTTCTCGCAGCCTTTGCGGGAGATGATCTTCAATGCCTGGGCGACGCCGGGGGTCTGCATGTACTCGATCCCCGCGTACAGGTCCTCCACGTTCTCCCGGACCACGACCAGGTCGATGCCTCGCCCGGAATACGGCGTCGTGACGCCGGGGAGCTCCCGGGCCGGGCGGATGTTGGCGTAGGTCTCGAACAGCTTGCGGAGCGTGACGTTGGCGCTCTTCTCGCCGAACCCGACCGGCGTCTCCAGAGGGCCCTTGAGCACGATCCGGGTCCTGGAGATGGATTCGATGGTCTCGGTGGGAACCCCCGAGGGGAGGCCTTTCTTGAAGACCTCAGCTCCGGCCTCGCACTCCTCCCACTTGATGGCGGCCCCGGATGCTTCGACGATGCGCTGGGCGGAAGTGACGACCTCGGGGCCGATCCCGTCGCCGGGGATGACGGTGATCAGCGTCGTGTCGCTGCGGGCTACATCGGCGTCCATCGGCTCACCAGGATACCGGGAGTCAACTGCGGCCGACCGTCACGCGAAGCCCTTGCAGGTTGATCGGATGACGAGAGCCAGAGCCTCGGATCGGCTGCGACCGCCGGGGCGGAGGCTGATGGGGTCGATGTCAGAACCCCGGGCTAGCATCCTGCCCGTTGAAGAGTCCGAAATGCTGCGTAACGAAACCGCCATCCGAGTTCCCGAGGAACAGATGTCGCAGTGACGGTGTGCAGTCGTACTGCGCTATGCGCCACCGGCAGTACATGAAGCGGCACTACGCGCGGAATGCTGCATCCGAGGAGCGAGGGACCGACCGTGCGCCGACTGCCTCGGAGATCGCGAAGTGCGATGTCGTCTGCCCCAACTGCCACTGTGTGCGGGCGTACGGAACCTGATCAGGATCGACGGTCGTTACTGACCTGCGCTGCTGGGGTTTGCACCACTGGTAGGCTGAGTGCCCGGTGCCGGATGGGGTAATGGCAGCCCGCCTGGTTCTGGCCCAGGTAGTCTAGGTTCGAGTCCTAGTCCGGCAGCTGATCGTCGATCCGCCAGGGCAAAGGAGCCGTCCCGATCGACGTCGATCGGCGCCCGATCGCGGACAGGACACCTCATCAGGGAACCGGAGCGCGGAACGGAAACGTTTCGGCCAGCGGCGGGGCTCCGGCTCGGAACGACGTGGCGATGCGGATGAACTCCTCCTGGTGCGCATCCCATCCGCCCAACGGGAATATGCCCAGGATGAGGTAACCCGTGTTGCCATCCAGCCGTAAGGCGGCCGCCGACGTGGTGCCGGCCGATCGGTTGTCGCTGACGACCAGACGGCCCTGGGCGTCCCCCACCGGCATCGGCTGGTCGGTCTTCACGTCGGTGTTGGGGTCGCCGGTAGCGAAGAACACGACCATGTCGTCGAGGGTGGCGAACCCGCTCCCGTCCACCGCCAGGATGCCGTAGGTGGGTCCCTGCGGCGCGGCCTGGGCCCCAAGGTTCGCCCCGAGCAACTGCTGGCTCTGCTGCTGAGGCGCCGGGGCGGTGATCACGCCACCCAGGATCTGCGTACTGTCGAAGGACGCTGGAACGATCGAGGCTACCGTCTGGGTCTGCATCGGCTGGGTCAGGTTGCCGTGGGGGACGCCCACGTTGAACAAGCCGGTCCCCTCGTAGTAGGTGGTGAGGACCGAGGTCTTCGCACCCTGGTTCCCGCCGCACGCTGACGCAGCGAGGGCCACCGCCGCGAGCGCCCCGAGGATCCGCCGCATGGCACCCATTGTCACGCCGGGGCGTCGCGTTGACCACCGCATCCCGATGCGGCTACGGTTGTCGGGGAAGCGCCGCATGGTCGCGGAAGGGTGGTGCAGATGAACAAGGGTGGGTTGGTCGCAGAGGTCTCCAAGCGAACGGGGGCCAGCAAGGCCGATGTCCGGCGGGCGCTGGAGGCCACCATGGCCGTCATCCGCGAGAGCGTGGCCAAGGGCGAGCGAGTTGCCCTGGTCGGCTTCGGCACGTTCGAGCGGAAACACCGGAACAAACGGCTCGCTCGCAACCCTCGGAAGCCGCACATCTCGATCCCCGTCCCCGCCCGGGACGTGCCTTCCTTCAACCCGGGCGACGAGTTCCTGAAGCTGGTGGCCAAGCGCCGCCCGACCGCGAAGAGGCGCTAGCTAGTCGATCGTGACCAAGCGGAGGGCCCGCGCCCGTTTCAGGCCGCTCTCCTCGACGACCTCGAACTTCACGCGCTGACCGATCCGCAGGGTTCGGATCCCGGCGCCCTCGATGGAGGTGGCATCGATGTGGACCTCGGTCCGGTCCTCCTGCAGCAGCACCCCGGTGCGGGTCTCGTCGTCGAACTCCTTGATCGTCCCCTGCGGCATGGCGGTCCCCCTAGGCCCTGACCTTGAGTCGATTCGGGATGTCCATGTCCAGGCAGACGTCCCGGGTGCGGCCGGGCTTCCCCGACCGCAGCAGCGTGAGGATATCGTCCGAATCGTCCAGGTCGAAGGCCAGCTCCGGCCGGCGGACCACGGCCGCCGGGAGGCCCCGGGCCGTCGCGGCCTCCAGATGCCGGCGGAACGACTCGGGCCCGAACCGGGCCGCGACCGCCCGGGGCGGCCGCCGCAGCAGCAGGTTGGTCCCCCCGTCGTCCTCGGACTTGGCCAGCACTACGGGTCCGAGGGTGTGCATCGCAGCCGAGAGGGCATCGGCGGTCACCAGGACGACGTCGGCGAGCAGGACGCCGAGGGCGTCGGCCTGACGGTCCCGGGCCTCCCGTTCCACCTGGCGGACGGCCTCCGACAGCGGCGGTTTGACCTCGGGCACCGGCCGGGCGCCGCGACGGACGGCGATCTCGAGAACGGCCTCGTCGGGGGAGATGACCCACGTCTCCCAGGAGGGAACGGCGAGGGCCGCGTCCAGGACGTCCTCCAGCATCGCCAGCGTGAGCGCGCCGCGTTCCATCGGCGACAGCGGTCCCGACAGTCGCGACTTTGACCGTGCGAGCGACTTGACGGGGAGCGCGATGATCCGCATCGGTCACGCAAGGGTAGCGGACGGGGAGGCCACCGCCCCCCGCCACGGGTAACCGCGGGATAGGCTTGGCAGTCGAAACCCGTTCCGTCCGAAGGAGGCACCGATGTCGACCCTCGCCGTTGCCCTGGCCCCGCCCCGCGAGCGCTCGCAGGCCCGTCTGGCGTACCAGGCGGCCTGCGTGGTCGGCGGAAGCTTGCTGGTCGCCGGGCTGGCCCAGCTGTCGATCAAGCTGCCGTTCACCCCGGTGCCGATCACCGGTCAGACCCTCGGCATCCTTTTGGTCGGTGCGTCCCTCGGGCCGGGGCTCGGTGCGCTGTCGCTCGGCCTGTATCTCCTGGAGGGAGCGGTCGGACTTCCGTTCTTCGCCGAGCATTCGAGCGGGATGGATCTGCTGCGGTTCGCGTCGGCCACCGGTGGCTACCTGTGGGGGTTCGTGCTCGCCGCCGCCATGGTGGGGTGGCTGGCCCGCCTGGGGTGGGACCGGTCGCTCCGCAGCGCGATCGGTGTGTTCCTGATCGGCGAGGTCGTGGTGTACGCGATCGGGGTGCCCTGGCTGATGGCCGCGGCGCACCTGCCGCTGCAGAAGGGGCTGGAGTTCGGGCTGTATCCGTTCGTGATCGGCGACACGGTCAAGCTGTTCGTGGCCGCCGGGCTGCTGCCCGCCGCGTGGAAGGTGGTCGGGCGGGGCGGACCGCCGAGCTAGAATCGCCCGGCCGAGAGGAGGCCCGGTGGAGCCGTGGTACCACGTCCTGAAGTCCGCCCTGCTCCCTCCGGTGAAGCTGTGGTTCAACTGGCGCCTCGAGGGACTCGAACTGATCCCGGCGGACGGCCCCGTGATCGTGGCCCTCAACCACATCTCGTACCTCGATCCGTTCGCCCACGGGTACTTCGTGGTGAGGGCCGGCCGGCGGCCCCGATTCCTGGGCAAGGCCGAGCTGTTCGACAACCGCTTCACCGGGTGGGCCCTGCGGGGAGCCGGGCAGATCCCCGTGCGCCGGGGGACCGGGGATCGGACCCCGCTGGAGGACGCCGCTCGCGCGCTGGAGCGCGGCGAGGCGCTCCTGATCTACCCGGAGGGAACCGTCACCCGGAACCCGGACTTCTCCCCCATGCAGGCCAAGACGGGCCTGGTCAGGCTGGCCCTCTCGACGGCCGCCCCGGTGGTTCCCCTGGCCGTGTGGGGTTCGCAGCACGTCTGGCAGAAGTCCGGACCGGGCAGTTTGGCCTTCGGGCGGCCCGTCTGGTTGAAGGCCGGCCCGGCCCTGGACATCCCGGCCGAGGCCGGCGGGGCGGACGTGAACCTGGACCTGTTGCGGCGGCTCACCGCCTTGGTGATGGGAGAGCTCGCGGGGTTGGTCGAAGACCTCCGGTCCCGCTACCCCAAGCGTTGGGGCTGACCGAGGTACGCTGAACCGATGGAGCGAAAGCACGGGTTCTCCACTCGAGCCATCCATGGAGCGCGCACACCTCCGGTCGAGCAGGAGACCCCGAGCGTCCCGATCTACCAGACCGCCACATTCCGGTTCGAGACCTCCCAGGATTTCGCGGAGACGATCGGCTTCCGGCGGCCCGGGTTCACCTACACGCGGGGTTACGGGAATCCCACATTGCAGGCGTTCGAGTCATTGATGGCCGGCCTCGAGGGAACGGAGTCGGCGTTCTCGTTCGCCTCCGGGATGGCGGCCATCCACACCGTGCTCACCACGACCGCGGCCGCCGGCGACCGCGTCGTGGCCAGCAACGAGCTGTACGGGGGAACATACTCGCTGTTCACGAAGGTGCTCCCCCGGTACGGGATCGAGGTTTCCTTCGTCAGCCCCCACGACCCGGACGCGGTCGCGGAGGCGCTCCCCGGCGCGAAGCTCTTCTACGTCGAGACCATCGCGAACCCCAACGTCACGGTGGCCGACCTGGAGGCCCTGGGCGCGCTGTGCCGGGCGGCCGGCGTCCCGGCAGCCGTGGACAACACCTTCGCGTCGCCATACCTGTGCGATCCGGCCCGGTTCGGTTTCGACTACGTGATCCACTCGGCCACGAAGTACATCGGCGGCCACAGCGACCTGATCGGCGGGGTCGTGTCCGGGAGTGAGGAGCGCGTGGCGGAGCTCCGCTCGACAGTGATCGAGACCGGCGGGACGATGGCCCCCCTTGAAGCGTGGCTGTCGATGCGGGGGCTGGCCACCCTCTCGCTTCGGATGGACCGGCACAGCGCGAACGCCCGGCGCCTGGCCGAGTTCCTGGACGGCCACTCCAAGGTGGAGCAAGTGCACTATCCGGGACTGCCTTCGCATCCGCAGCACGACGTGGCCAAGCGGGAGCTCCGAGGCTTCGGCGGGATGCTGGCGTTCGACGTTGCGGGCGGCGTCGACGCGGGCAGCCGGACGTGCGACTCGCTGAAGCTGGCCTGGGTGGGCGGCAGCCTGGGCGGCACGCTGACGCTAGTCGCCCACGCGGCATCGACCACTCACCGGCAGATGGACCCCGAGGCCCGGCGCGCAGCCGGGATCGGCGACGGCCTGATCCGCCTGAGCGTGGGACTGGAGGACCCCGAAGACCTGATCGAGGACTTCGCCCAGGCCCTGGAGAAAGCGTGACCCGGCGGCGGGTGGCGATCCTGTTCGGGGGCCGGTCCGCCGAGCACGAGATCTCGTGCATCTCCGCCCGTTCCGTGATCGACGCCCTCGACCCCGAGCGGTTCGAGGCCGTGCCGATCGGCATCACGAAGGAGGGGACATGGCGGTTGCTGTCGTCGGGTCCGCCTGCCCTCCCCGCCGGGACCAAGGGGCTGCCTTCGGTCACGGAGACCGCCGGGCGGGACGTGGTTCTGGATCAGGAACCCGGTTCCCACTCGCTCGTCACCGAGGGTGGGTCGAGGGAGGAGATCGACGTCGTGTTCCCGGTGCTCCACGGGCCCTACGGGGAGGACGGGGCGGTGCAGGGGATGTTGGAGCTCGCCGGCATCCCGTACGTGGGCGCGGGGGTGCTCGGCTCGGCGATCGGCCTTGACAAGGCCGTCCAGAAGGTCCTGTTCGCCGCGGCCGGGCTGACGGTCGTGCCCCACGAGGTGGTGCACGAACGGGGATGGGAGGAGGATCGGGAAGGCGTGGAGGCCCGCGCCGCCCATCTGGGGTTCCCGCTGTTCGCGAAGCCGGCCACCCTCGGTTCCTCGGTGGGGGTCACCAAGGTGCGGGGGCCGGGGCAGCTGGAGGCCGCCGTCGAGGAGGCGTTGCGTTACGGCCGGAAGGTCCTGCTGGAGCGGAGCGTGGAGGGGGCCCGCGAGATCGAATGCGCGGTGCTCGGCAACGACGATCCGGTGGCGTCGATCGCCGGCGAGATCGTGCCGTCGCACGAGTTCTACGACTACGAGGCGAAGTACCTCGACGAGCACGGCGCGCGGCTGATCGTCCCGGCCGACCTCACGCAGGCGCAGCTGGAGGAGATCCAGCGGATGGCTGTGGCAGCGTTCCTGGCGATCGACTGCTCGGGAATGGCACGGGTCGACTTCTTCCTGCGCGGCGACGAGCTGTTCGTGAACGAGATCAACACGATTCCCGGGTTCACGCAGATCTCGATGTACCCCAAGCTGTGGGAGGCCTCGGGGATCTCCTACCCGGAGCTAATCGAGCGGCTCGTCGATCTCGCGGTGGAACGCCACGAGCGCGAACGCAAGCGCGGAACCGGGATCTAGGGGAAGCGGGGCTCGTCCTTAGCAGGACACGGCGGGGTCGCCGGTATCCTTGCGGCAGTTGTCGACGCCAAGCCCGCCGTCGACGGTGTCGCCCCCGGCGCCGTCCTGGGTGTCCAGCCGGTCGTTCCCGTCCCCTCCGTGGAGGGCGTCGTTGCCGCTCCCCGGGCGGCCCACCAGACGGTCGTTCCCAGCGCCGCCCTGCAGCGTGTCGTTCCCGCCGCCGCCCACGATCACGTCGTTGCCATCGCCGCCGATGCCGACGTCGTTTCCGGGCCCGAGGAAGATGATGTCCCTCCCACGCCCGCCGTCGATCACGTTGTTGACGATCGGGCCGCAGTTGGCCGGTCCGCCCGTGAAGGCCGTGCATGCCGGTTGCCAGTCCGGGTACTCGTCGGTGACGTTGTTGCTAGTGAGCTGGGTCTGGCCGGTCCCGTTGGCATTCATCCAGAAGAGCTCGTAGTCCGGCGATCGGAAGGAGGTGAACACGATCTTGGTCCCGTCCGGCGACCACGACGGGTCGTAGTCGTCGGAGCCGTTGTAGGTCAGCTGGCCCTGGCTGGTGCCGTCGAAGTTCATGGAGAAGATCTCGTAGTCGTTGGCCACCTTGCGCTGGAACACGATCTTGCTTGCGTCCGGGGACCAGTGGGGCTCGATGTCCGGGGCGGTGTTCGTGGTCAGGGGGCCCTGGCCCGTCCCGTTGGCGTTCATCGTGAAGATCTCGAAATCGCCGCTCCGCTCGGATTGGAAGGCGATCCGGGTCCCGTCCGGTGACCAGGTGGGGAACCAGTCGCGGTGGGGGGCGGTTGTCAATCGCTTGGCCCCGGTGCCGTCGGCGTTCATCACCCAGATGTCGGCGTTGCTTGAGCTGCGGGAGGAGACGAAGGCGATGCGGGTCCCGTCCGGGGAGTAGGCGGGCATCCCGTCGAAGGCCCCGGCGGTCGTGAGCCGGGTCCGGTTGGCACCGTTGGGGTCGATCGCCCAGATGTCGTAGTTGCCGGCCTTGTTGCTGGAGAAGGCGATGCGCTTTCCGCCCGGCGCCCACGCCGGGTCGTAATCGTCCCCGGTGTTGTTGGTGACCCGGGTCAAGCCGGTTCCGTTGCTCTTCATCGTGTAGATCTCGCTGTTCCCCACCGGTCCACGGTCGAAGGCCACCCGTCCGTTGGCCGGCGCCACGGAGGTGATCACGTCGTCGGAGGCGGTCCCGGTCACGTTCTCTATGCCACTCATGGAGATCGTGCCGCCGGCGTAGCTGCCCGATCCGGTGGCAAGGTCGACGGTCGCCGGGCCCCCGTCGCCTGAAAGGTCGAGCGTATCGATGCCGCCATCGCCATGGATCGCGTCGCTGCCACCGCCCAGGTTGCAGAACACGTCGTCGCCGGAGGTGCCGGTCAGCGTGTCGTCGCCGGAGGTGCCGGTGATCGTGCACGCGCCCGCCGCAGCGGGGTGGGCGGTGGCCAGGGAGCCGGCCACCAAGAGCAGGGTAGACAACACACGCAGAGTGCGGGGGGGGGTTCGCGTGCGCATCACCGGAACAGGATACGGCCTCCGGGATTTACGGACTAGAGGTGCACCACGGGGCAGGTCAGGGTCCGGGTGATGCCCTCCACGGCCTGGATCCGGGCCACCACCAGCTTGCCCAGCTCGTCGACGTTCTTGGCCTCGGCACGAACGATCACGTCGTAGGGTCCGGTGACGTCCTCCGCCTCGGTCACGCCGCTGATGTCCCGGACCTCCTTGGCCACCTGCGCGGCCTTCCCGACCTCGGTCTGGATGAGGATGTAGGCCTGAACCACGGTCACCTCCTGTGTTCGGGACGCCATGCTATCCGCGCCCGAGCGACCGCGGCAAACGGAACGGAGCCGGTGGTAGGTCGCCCCCTGCCGCCGGAGGGATAATCCCCGAATGGCCCGCCGGAAGAAGGCCAGGAAGACCTACGACCCCCTCGAGGCCTATCGCAGGATCAGGAGGAAGATGCCCCCGCCCGAGAAGGTGATCCCGGACAAGCGACGGGAGATCGGGGAGGAGGAGGCCCAACGAGAGCTTCGGGACGATCGCTAGTGTTCACCGATCGCGCGGAGGCGGGCCGGGAGCTCGCGGAGGCGCTGCGGGACCGAGTGGGCGCCGACGCGGTGGTCCTGGCGATCCCCCGGGGTGGGGTGGTCGTGGGGGAGGTCGTGGCCCGCGAGCTGGGGCTGGCGCTCGACGTCGTGATCCCCCGGAAGATCCGGGCCCCCGACAACCCCGAGCTCGGGCTGGGTGCCATAGCGCCGGGGGTCAGGGTCTTGGACGACCGCCTGGTCCAGATGCTTGGTGTGAGCCGGGAGTACCTGGAACAGGAGATAGAGGCCGAGGAGGCGGAGATCGAGCGGCGGCAGCTGGCCTACCGCGGCGACCACCCGCCCGTGGACGTGCGGGGCAGGACGGCCGTGGTGGTGGACGACGGCATCGCGACCGGTGGGACCATGGCGGCGGCGCTCCGGTGGGCCCGGGCCGCCGGCGCCGCCCGGGTGATCTTGGCCGTGCCGGTTGCGCCCCCGGCCGCGTTGCCGCGCATGTCCAAGGAGGCAGACGAGCTGGTGGTGCTGGAGACGCCGGAGCCCTTCTACGCGGTCGGCCAGTGGTATCGGCACTTCGACCAGAACAGCGACCGGGAGGTGGTGGACGCGCTGGCGAGGGCGGCCGAGGGCGGCTCGTGATCCTTCGTGGGTTCGAGCTTCTGATCGCCGCCGCGTTCCTGTACGGAGGGGCTCGGTCTTTCCGCAAGTGGTCGCGGGCGCCCCTTGAGGGAACATCGGCCGCCGACCACGCCTGGTTCGCGTTGTTCGTGGTGGGCCGGGTGGGGTTGTGGCTGGCGTTCGCCGGTCTGTTCCTGATCTACGCGTCGATCGGCGCCACGGGGCGGCCCTTCGTCGACGAGGCGCGGCGGTTCAACTGGTACCTGGTGGTGCTGGTCGGCCTGGCCGCCCTCCAAGTGGTGTCGGGGTTCGTGCTGGGCCGGCGCTCTCCCGACTAGCGCCCGAGTTCCCGGTCGAGCACCCGGAGCGACCGACGGACATCATCCGCGGTCAGCCGGTGAGGGACGGCGAAGTCGACCCGGGGATCTCGGAAGTCCACCCGCAGATCGTCGTACCGCCCGTCGGCGACGGCCGATGCCTCTCGCAGCCACAGGATGGGCAGATCGTGCGACACGACCAGAACTCGTTGCTCCGGGCGGCCGAGCAGCAGGCGGAACGCGCGAACGTAGCGCCGGAGCCCCTCGAGCTGGCTTTCCCCTCCGCCCGGATTCGGCGCCGAGGGACCGTGTAGGTCGAGGAACGAAAGGTAGGCGGGAACGGACTCGCCCTCCAGACGGCCCGCGCGGGGCGTGTTCAGATCCGCCAGCACGAGCCGCGGGACCGACCGGCCGCGGAGCGCGACATCGGCAGTCTCGATCGCCCGCGGGGCCTCGCTCGTCGCACACAGATCGAGCGGCTCGGCGGCGAGCTGTTGGCCGAGCCGCTCGGCTTGCCGCCGTCCCTCGGCGGTGAGCGGGCAGGCGATGCGGGGGTCGGCGTTGATGAGGCCGCTTCGGTTGTACTCGCTCTCCGCGTGGCGGGCGAGCAGGAACGCCTGCATCTAGCCGGCGGCCTTCACGATCTCCTCGGAGAGCTCCGGGAACTCCTGGAGGCGGGCCACCCGTTCTGCCTTCAGCCGCTCGACCAGGGCCTCGTACTCCTGGATCCGGCCCTGGCGCTCGTACAGGCGCCGGGGCTGGAGGAGCTCGATATCGTCGAACCCGGGCACCGATACGGCGACCAGGTAGCCGAAGTCTTCGTCCCCATCCCAGTCGATCGTGCCCTCGGCGATGCCCTTCACGCAGGCCGACGTGTGCGGGATCTTGACCTTCTTCGATCGGTCGTCGGCGTCCTGGCCGCCCACGCGGCCCGTGTTGAGCAGGAACGTCTCGATGGGGTGCGTGGCCAGGAGCTCAAGGATGCGGTTGCCCTGCAAGCCGTGGGGGAGCGGGAAGAAGGGGTTCGTCCCCGGGACCCGAAGGAACCTGCCGGCCTCGGCGGCTCCCCCGGCGGAGGTGCCGGTCGTCTCGCCCAGCATGAAGAAGGCCGCGGCCTGCTCCTGGTTCAGCTTGGTCACCGCGGGGATGATGTTCTCGTTGCGGTTGAGGATCAGCAGGTAGTCGACCCGTCCGACCTCGCGCGCGTCCCGGTAGCGGCCCAGGTCGTCCATGCGGAACACCGCGCGGCCGTTCTGCGTGTAGCTTTCCTCGAAGAAGTTCACCCTGCCCTGGTCGTCCTGGTAGACGTTCTCCAGATAGGCGGTGGGCTTCACGACCGCCCCGTAGATGTTCGGCTCGAAGTCGGGGTCCAGCGAGAACGTCTTGGCGAAGCAGCCGTTCTCGGTGCCGTGGGCATGGCCACCCGGCATCAGCGCGACGAAGTCGTCTTGGACCGGCAGGGAATCGTTCTGGGTGGTGAACGTGGTCGTCGTCTTCCCAGTGCCCGACAGGCCGATGATCATGATCACCTTCTCGCCGTCGGCGGTAGGGATCACCTTCAGGCCGGCATGCAGGGACAGGCCGCCCCGGTCGTAGACGATCCTGTTCCACATCCGCAGGCCGCCCTTCTTCGACTCGCCGAAGTAGTCCGAGTTGAGGACGCGGGTGATGCCGTTCTCGAGGTCGACCGCGATGACGCGGTCGTTCGGGTAGTCGGGAGCGGTCAGGTTCGGTGTGTAGACGACGTGGACCTCGGGGTCGCCGCCGTCGCGCGGGAAGTAGAGCTTCTGCTGCATCCCGGCGATGTTGGCGTTGGCCTTCTCGATCGTGAGCCGGGCAGGAGTGCGGAAGTCGGGGTCGTTGCCGATGTATCCGTCGATGACGATGACGTCTCTGTCTCGCAGGTACTCGACTTGCATGCGGGCGATCTGCTCGTACTCCTCGCGGGTCATGGTATTGCCGCTGGAGGCCTCGGCCACCACGTAGGTGCTGCCGGCGCTCCGCGAGGTCACTCTCGTCTGCACGTTGACGTTGTCGAACTCGGTGACCCGGCACTGCGGCATCTGTTCGGTGAACGTCCGCAGTTCCTCCGGGGTCGGGTTGGCGTGCACCACACGGGCTTCGAGGTTCATCGGTTGTTGTGCTCCTCGGTCGTCGTCGATGGTCGGGACGGGGACGGCCCCCGGCGTCGAGAACGTCCTATCCTACCGAACCGGACTAGATACCCGGCCGCCACGCTGCGGGAACGCGCCGGCCGGACTGGGCGGGACGGATGGACCTCACCGAAGACGAGCTCGTCGCCACGCTCCGCCGGGTGCTGTCCGGCCGGGACCCCCGCGTGCTCGTCGGTCCCGGCGACGACGCGGCCGTCGTGGAGTCAGGTGCGGGGAACCTGGTGCTGACCACCGACATGCTGGTGGAGGGCGTGCACTTCGATCGTTCCATCACGTCGGCGCGCGACCTCGGATACAAGTCGATCGCCGTGAACGTGTCCGACGTCGCCGCGATGGCGGCGAGCCCCCGGTACGCGATGGCTTCGCTCGCGCTGTCCGAGGCCGTCGACTCGGCGTGGGTGGTGGAGCTGTACGGCGGGATGCTGGAAGCGAGCGCCGAGTACGCGCTGTCGTTGGTAGGCGGAGACCTGTCACGAGCGGATCGGGTCGTCGTCGCGGTGGCCGTGACTGGCGAGGTCGCCTCGCACATGGAGGTGCGGCGCGGCGGCGCCCGTGTGGGCGACGCGATCGTCGTGACCGGCGCGCTGGGCGCCGCCGCGGCGGGGTTGCTGTTGGCCCGGGCTGAACCGCCCCGCGTGGCGTCGGCTCTGGGGGAGGCCTGGGCGCACGGGCTCCTGCGGGCCCACTTCCGCCCCGTGGCGCGGGTGGGCGAGGGGCAGACCCTTGCCCAGGCCGGCGCCACGGCGATGATGGACATCTCGGACGGGCTGGCCCTGGACCTGTCGCGACTCTGCTCGGAGAGCGATGTGGGAGCCAGGGTTCGAGTGGGCACCCTCCCGGTCGCCGAGGGCGTGAGGGAGGCCGCCGCGCTACTCGGCGCCGATCCGCTCCAGCTTGTCTTGTCCGGCGGCGAAGACTACGAACTGTTGGCGACCCTCGATGCCGGAGCCGTCGAAGGGGCCCGGCGGGAGCTCGACGTACGGTTCGGCGTCGGGCTGACCGTCGTGGGCGAGATCATCCAGGAGGGGCTGGTGGAGGTCGGTGAGGACGGCCACGAGCGCCGGTTGGAACCGAAGGGATGGGATCACTTTGACCGGAACTGAGTCGCCCAGGCCCCGAGCGCTGACCATCGCCGGCAGCGATTCCGGCGGGGGGGCCGGCATCCAGGCCGACCTCAAGACCTTCAGCGCGCTCGGCGTGTACGGGATGACCGCCATCACCGCGGTCACGGTGCAGAACACCAAGGGCGTGAGCGGCTACGAGGAGCTGTCGCCGCAGACGGTGGGGGATCAGATCCGTTCCGTGGCGACCGACATCGGGGTCGACGCAGCGAAGACCGGGATGCTGGCGTCGGGGCCGATCGTCGAGGCCGTGGCCGACGCCGTTCGCGAGACCGGCATCCCGAACCTCGTGGTCGATCCGGTGTTCATGTCGAAGCACGGCCACTCCCTGCTGGCCGACGACGCGGTGGACGCGCTGAGGACCCGGATCCTCCCCCTCGCCACGCTGGTCACGCCGAACCTTCACGAGGCAAGCGGCCTGGTGGGCTTCCGGGTCGATTCGCGGGACCTCATGGAGGATGCCGCAGAGGCCGTCGTGGCCATGGGCCCCAGGGCCGTCCTGGTGAAAGGGGGTCACCTGGAGGGCCAGGGGGCCGATGACCTGTTCTTCGACGGCGAACGCCTGGAGTGGATCGGCGGCCGGCGGATCGATACGCCACACACGCACGGCACCGGGTGCACCCTCTCGGCGGCGGTCGCGAGCTACCTGGCGCGGGGGGAGGAGCTCCTCCAAGCCGTGCACCTGGGCAAGGTCTTCGTCACCGAGGCGATCCGGCATGCGCTCGCGATCGGCGGGGGCATCGGCCCGGTCGACCAGCTGTGGGCCATCCCGCCGGGCTGATCGCGATGCGTCCGGCTACGCGGCTGGGACGGTCCACCACCCCATGTCCGGCGCGCGGTCGCGACAGGGGCTGGTGCAGGCGCCGGTCGCGGAGATGCGCTGGCTGCGGAACGCGACCTGCCACGAGCTGAGCGGGTTCGGCGGGCTGTCTCCGGACAGAATCACTTGGAGCCAGTTGCCGGCTGGGTGGCGGGCCCGGATCGGGTCGAACGATTGGCCCAAGCCGTGGATCGAGATGGACAGGCGCCCGCCGAACGACTGGACCGTCCCCCGGAAGTCCTGCGCGCCGTCGTTGTCGACATCGAACAACACGAAGATCCGGTTCCGTGTGTGGTGAGCGAGGAGGGCGGGGGTCCAGTTCCCGTACGTATGGAGGTCGAGGTAGGTGATGCCCCCCGAGACGCTCCGGCTGAACGTGCCGCCGCTGATGTCGAGCGGCCCCGGCGTGTCGTTGGGATCGATCGCCCCGGCCTGGGCGGGAAAGGCTGAGACGACGACCGCGGCGAGCACCAGCAGGACGACCGCGAATCGACGGATGCCGGGCACCTCTTCCGTTGGCTAGCCGGCCCGCTGGACCTTGCCGGCTTTGATGCAGCTGGTGCAGGCGTTCACACGCTTGGGGGTCCCGTTCACCAGGGCGCGGACGCGCTGCACGTTGGGGTTCCACCGGCGGTTGGTACGGCGGTGGGAGTGGGAAACCTGCTTGCCGAAGAACGGCTTCTTCCCGCAGATGTCGCACACGGCTGCCATGGCTCGACCAGGGTAGCAAACACCCCTGGTCGTGCCCGGGCTTGCGCCCGGGGCGGGCGGGGAGCAGAGTTTCGCCAACGGCGAACCAGGGGGAGCCATGGCGGAGGAGAGGAAGCTCGAGGCCTACGTCTTCATCCACGAGCTGGCGGGCGCCGAGCCGCGGGAGGTGCTGCGCCAGTTCGTGGCGCTGGAAGGGGTGCGGTACGCGGCGCAGTTCGTGGGGTCGTTCATCGCGTTCGGCGCGGTCGAGGTGGCCGATCTGGGGCAACTGCACCGGCTGACGGCGGGTGGCGCCTGGAAGGCGGGGGTGCGGTGCGAGTGGTCGGTGGTGGTGAAGGCTGGCGTCCGCGCCGCCCCCAAGCGAGGCAGTCCCCCGTATTGCGCCCTGGTGCGAGCGGACACGGTGGGCGATCCGCGAGAGGTGCTGGACTCCATCGACGCCTACTTGGATCCGCGCCTCCCTCCCAACAGCGAGGAGTTCCGATACGCCTCGGCCGTCGTGAACGGCCTGGGCTTCGGCCTGTTGGTGGAGTTCGGTTCGACCAGCCTGGACGAGCTGTATCGCCTGATCCTGGAGGAGCTTCGTCCGCGGGAGGGGATCGCATCCACGGACTCCGCGTTCGCCTTCCTGCCGGACAACGAGTTGCCGTAGGACCGAGCGAGGCGAGCGTCATCGGATGACCGCCCGGCGGGAACCCGTCGCCGCCCGGGGCGAGCGCAAGCTGGTCACGATCGTGTTCGCCGATCTGACCGGCTACACCGCGCTGGCCGCTTCGCTGGACCCGGAGGAGGTCTACCGGTTCCTTCGGCCGACCATGGCCTCGCTCCAACGTGTCGTGGAGGAGTTCGGTGGGACGGTCCCCCAGGTCATGGGCGACGGCTTCATGGCGGTCTTCGGCGTGCCGGTGGCGCACGAGGACGACGCCGAGCGGGCCGTCCGCGCCGCCCTGGCTGTTCGCGATCACGTCCGGGAGTTGAACAGGGGTCGGGAGGGTCTGCCGTTCCCGGAGGTCCACGCGGGGGTGAACTCCGGCGAGGTCATGGTGGGCCCCTCGGGCGAGCAGGCCGGGTTCGCGGTGGTGGGTGACACCGTGAACACCGCTTCCCGGCTGGCCGATCTGGCACGCGGTCGCCACGTGCTGGTCGACGAGCAGACCAAGTGCCGGACGATCGGGGCCATCCGCTACGGGTCGAAGGTGGAGCGGCGGGCCAAGGGCAAGGCCCTCCCGCTCGCGACCTACGAGGCGCTCGGCGCCCGATCGCCGGTCCCCGCGTCGAGGGTGGGTCGTGCCCGGACTCCCGGTTTCGTGAACCGGGACGAGGTGCTGGAACGCCTCCAGGAGGAGCTCAGGGAGGCCGAGCGGGCCGAGCGGTCGCGGGTGCTGGTGCTCACCGGGGAGCCGGGAATGGGAAAGTCCCGCCTGGCCGACGAGTTCGGCCGACGGCTGCGCCGGGGATCGGTGCTGACGGGGCGATGCGTTCCCTTCGGGCAGCGGTTTCCCCTTCACGCCCTCGCCGAGGCCGTCGGCGGCGTCGCGGGTGTGACGCCTGGTGCCTCCAAGCAGGAGGCCGACGCCGCCGTCCGCAAACTGGTGACCGGCATCGGCCGGGCGCGGGCTGGGAACCTGGCCCGGGATCTGCACCTCCTGCTGGGGACGGGTCACGTCCCGACCGGCCAGTCGAGGGGGTCGGTCCACGATGCGGTCCGCGCTGCCCGTACCGTCGTGGAGGGCCTCGCGCAGGACCGGCCCGTGGCCATCGTCCTGGACGACCTGCACTGGGCCGACCCGGATCTCCTCGGTCTGCTCGATAGCGTGCAGCGTGCGCCGTGGAACCGTCCGGTTCTGTTCCTAGGCCTCTCGCGGCCCGAGCCGGTGGTTCGGGGGCTGCCGAAGCTGCCGCTGTCGGCGCTCGACGACGGGGCCATGCGGACCCTTGCCGGTTCCGTCTTGGGTCGGGGCGTCCCCGAGCAGGTGCTTTCCACGCCGATCGAGCGGGCCGGGGGGAACCCGTTGTTCCTGGAGGAGAGCCTCGGCATGCTGATCGAAGCCGGAGTCCTTCGAGCCGAGGAGGGACGGTGGTCGGTCGCCGACGCCGAGCGCCTGCGCGCAGTTCCTTCCTCGATCCGCCTCCTCATCGCGGCCCGGCTGGATGGCCTTCCGCCGGACGAGAAGCACGTGCTGCAGGACGCCTCGGTGTGCGGCGAGGCGGTCTGGGATCGGCTGATCGAACTCCTGTCCGAACTCACGGATCCGCGGGCGACGCTCCGATCACTGGAGTCCCGCGGCCTGCTGCGTCGGCGCCGAGGCAGTTTGATCCCCGGCGCCATCGAGTACGAGTTCAAGCATGTGCTCATCTGCGATGTGGCCTACCAGTCGCTCCCGCGCGCCGAGCGGGCCGGCCGGCACCTGCAGATCGCCGAATGGCTGAGAGCGCAGGCCCCCGCGCGCCGATCCGAGCCGGTCGCCCTGATCGCTCACCACTACGAGCAGGCGTGGCGCCTGGGGCTGTCCCGAACAGGCCCACCGCCGCCCGCCGAGACGGCGGCCCGCGCCGTCTCGTACCTTCGGCGGTGGGCCGACCAGACGTTCGCCTATCAGGCCCGGGCCGCGGAGGGGCTCTACGCGCGAGCCGTGCGGGTTGCCGACGGATCCGGCTTGGCGGTCGATCCCGCCGAGACCGCCGCCGCGCTGATCGGGCGGGCGGAGTGCCTGATCGAGATGGGGCGGCATCGGGAGGCGGGGCAGGAGGCGGCGCGGGCCCGGTCCCTTGCGGATGGGCTGGGGGACCGGACGCTGGAGGCGCGTGCGCTGTTGTCCCTGGGCCGGTGCGAGAGCGACCTCGGCCGGATGCGCGGTGCTCGCGTCATCCTGGAGGAGGCGAGGTCGCTGTTCGAATCCCAGGGCGACGTGCGGGGGCAGGGGTGGGTCGCGCACCGGCTCTCGGAGACCTGGGGTCGGTCCGACTACCGGCGGGAGCTCGACGATCTCCGCGAGGCCCACCGCCTGTTCGTTCGTTCCCGGGAACAGTGGGGCCGCACCGTGGCCGCGCTCGATCTCGCCTACCTGTTCTCGACGACGGGTGGGCCGGAGTTCCAGCGCTGGTACGAGGAGGCCCGAAGCCTGGCGAACAACGAGGGCGACCTGCGATCCAAGGCGTCGCTGCTGCGGACGTGGGGGTACGTGAGCCACTACCGAGGCGAGTACGCCGAAGCTCTCCGCGTCATGCGAGAGGCGAGGCCGATGGCTGTCCAGGCAGGCGACCGGTACGCGGAGGCCGATGCGGTGCTGCAGGCCGGGCTGTCTGCGATCGAGGCCGGCGACCCGCAGGAAGCCGAGCGGCTGGCCGCCGAGGGGCTCGCCCTCGCTCGCGAACTGGAATCCGGCCGCGTGCACGGTTCGGCGCTGCTCATCGGGGCACGCGCTGCCGTGCGGATGGGCCGGCCTGACCTGGGGACACGACGGCTCCGCTCGGCCAGGGCGGTGTTCGAGGGGCAGGTCATCCGGGTCCTCGTACCGGAGCTCCGGCTGGCCGAGGCGGCGATGAACCTCGATCGTGGGCTGTGGGGGCCGACCAGGGAGGCGCTCCGGGGCGTGCCGGGGATGATCCACCGGAACGGCTGGAGCCTGTGGGAGTGCCTGCCCCCTCTCTACCGAGGCCGGGCCCTGCTCGGAGAGGGGCGGTTCCGCGCCGCCCTCCGCGAGCTGAGCGCGGCGGCCCGCTTGGCAGACTCGGCCGGCGCCACCGGAACGCTCGCCCTGGCGCGATCGCTCCGGTCGCAGGCTTCGCTTCTCGCAGGAGACGGCGGGCCGCCCGGCGCCGCCGGCAGGCCGTCCGAGCCGGAACGGGGGGCCATCGACCGTGAGAACCGGGGCATCCGGGCGGCCCGGGCCGGGGATCACGGTAAGGCGGCCACCCGGTTCGCGGAGGCGGTCGAACTGTGGGAGGGGCACGGGAAAACCGTCTGGCTGGCCCGCGCACTGGGCCTCCAGGCCGAGGCGTTGCGGCGAGCCGGAGATGGCCGGCGTGCGGCCGGCGCCGACCGGCGGGCACTGCGGATCCTCGATGCCCTGAAGACGCCGGCCGCCACGAGGCGCTCGCTCGCTCCCACGCTCGGCGGATGAGCCCTACGTCCGGATCTGGCGGAGGTACTGTTCGGCCCGGATGACCCTCTCGATGGATTCGCCGATCGCGGCCGTCGACCGGCAGATCGCCAACCGCCGGGTCGGCATGCGAACCAAGGGGCCGCTGGCCCACGAGGTGCTGGCGGGGTCGCTGGAGATCCGCACGGTCCGCGACCTGCTCCACCACTATCCCCGCCGGTGGATCGACCGGTCGCAGGTGGCCACGATCCACGACCTCCGGGTCGGCCAGTCCGCGACCGTCATCGCGCGGGTGAAGCGGGTGACCAAGCGGCTGACCCGGCGCCGCCAGAGCATGGTAACGGTCACCCTGTACGACGGATCCGGGTACCTGGACCTCGCGTTCTTCAATCAGCCGTGGGCGGCCTCGCTCTACAAGGAGGGGTCGGAGCTCGCCGTGTCGGGGGTGGCGACCCTTTACAGGGGGCGCCTGCAGTTGGCGAACCAGGAGGTGGAGCTGCTCCGCGGTGAGGACGCGGAGACCGTCCACACCGGCCGCATCACGCCGGTACACCCGGCTACGGAAGGCATCACGACGCGCACCCTCCGGGAGCTGGTGTTCCGTGCGCTGTCGGGGCTGCCGCGGATCCCCGACCCGTTGCCGGCGGCCATCGTGAAGGCCGAGCACCTGACCTCCTACGACGAGGCCGTCCGGAAGATCCACTTCCCGCAATCGCAGGAGGAGCTGGCCGCGGCCCGGGAACGGCTGAAGTTCGACGAGCTGTTCACGCTGGAACTCGGGGTGGCCTTCCGCAAGCATCGGGTGGAGGCCGCCGAGGTCGGGGTGGAGCACTCCCCGGAGGGGCCGCTGGTGGCCCGGCTGCTGGCCACGCTGCCGTTCGAGCCGACCGACGCCCAGCGCCGGGCGATCCGCGAGATCGGCGAGGCCATGGCCCGACCCCGGCCCATGAATGCGTTGCTCCAGGGCGACGTGGGCTCCGGCAAGACCGTGGTCGCCCTCCATGCCGCCCTCGTCGCGATCCAGTCCGGGCACCAGGCCGCCATCATGGCACCGACCGAAGTCCTTGCGGGACAGCACTTCCAGTCGATGGCCGCGCTGCTCGGCCCGTTCGCAGCGGTGCCGTTCCTGGAGATGGCGAAGGCCGGCGTGGTGGCGCCGGGCCAAGGGACACTGCTCGACGCGTTGTCGGAACCTGATCCCGATGATGGCGACCGACCCGCGGTGACCTACGCACTGCTCGCCGCCGCGGTTACCGGCAAGGACCGGGCTCGCATCTTGGCGGGCGTCGCAGACGGCGCGGTCGACCTCGTGGTCGGGACCCACGCCCTGGTGCAGGAAGGGGTGGAGTTCCGGGATCTCTCGCTCGCGGTGATCGACGAGCAGCACCGGTTCGGGGTGCACCAGCGCATGGCCCTGAAGGGCAAGGGGGGCTCGCCGGACGTGCTGATCATGACGGCCACGCCGATCCCCCGGACACTCGCCCTCACCTACTACGGGGACCTCGACGTCGTGGTCCTCGACGAGATGCCCCAGGGCCGCCAGCCCATCGAGACCCGCATAGCCCGGACCGCGGGCGAAAGGCGTCGCGCCTACGAGCTGATCCGCGCTGAGGTCGGGGCGGGACGCCAGGCCTTCGTGGTCTGCGCGGCGATCGACGAAGCGAACAGGTCCGAGGTGAAGGCCGCGGAGGCGGAGGCGGAGCGGCTAGCCGCTGAGGTGTTCCCCGATCTGTCTGTGGACGTGCTCCACGGGAGGATGCGGCCGGCGGAGAAGGAACGCCGTATGCAAGAGTTCCGCAGCGGCCGATCGCATCTGCTGATCTCGACCACGGTCATCGAGGTGGGGGTGGATGTGCCCAACGCGACCGTGATGCTGGTGGAGAACGCGGAGCGGTTCGGCCTGGCCCAGCTCCACCAGCTCAGGGGCCGGATCGGGCGCGGTGAGCACCGCTCGTTCTGCATCCTGTTCGACGAGAGCAAGCGGGACAACCTGGAGGCCCGGGCGCGGCTCGACGCGATGGTCCGTACCATGGACGGGTTCGAGCTGGCCGACGAGGACCTCCGCCTCCGAGGCGAGGGAACACTGTTCGACGTCCGCCAGTCCGGGATGCCGGACCTGAAGCTGGCCCGGCTGGCCGAGGACATCGACCTCGTGAAGCGGGCCAGGGCCCGCGCGTTCGCGGTGATCGGCGAGGATCCCGAGCTGGAACGCCAGGCGACGCTCCTCGACGAGCTCCGGTCGCGCTTCGAGCGGTCCATCGACTGGCTGTTCCATTCCTAGAGACGCTCCTCGGGATGGGCAGGGTTCGAACCGATAATGGGCGGGTGGGTTCGGTCGATGCTCCCGGAGCGGCGGTCGAAGCGGATCAGCGCTATCGGTCGCTGGTCGAGCAGATCCCCGCCGTGACCTATGTGGACGACGGGAGCTTCGTTCCCGTGTACGTCAGTCCTCAGGTCCGGTCGGTGTTCGGCGTCTCGCCCGAGGAGTGGCTCGCCGACACCTACGTCTGGCGGCGGCTGTTGCACCCGGAGGACCGGGACCGGGCCGTCGGCCAGTTCCACGCGGGGGTAGCCGCGGGTGTTCCGTTCAGCCTGGAGTACCGGATCGTGACCCCCGACGGGCGCACGGTCTGGATCGACGAGCGATCGACCGTGATCCACGACCCAGCCGGCCGGATCGCGCTGGTCCAGGGGGTGATGCTGGACGTCTCCGAACGGCGCCGGGCGCAGGAGGCGCTGCGGGTCGCCGAAGATCGCTACCGGTCCTTGATCGAACGCCTCCCCGCCATCGTCTATCTGGCCGAGTTCGGGATCGCCTCGCCATGGCCGTACGTGAGCCCCCGGGTGGAGAAGATCTTGGGGTTCACCCCGGAGGAGTGGACCGCGGATCCCGAGATCTGGTATCGACAGATCCACCCCGACGATGTCGACCGCGTGATGGGAGAGGAGAACCAGAGCCGGGATACGGGCGACATCTTCGTCACCGAGTACCGCATGCTGTCGAAGGACGGCCGGGTGACCTGGATCCGGGACGAGGCGGAGGTCGTTCCGGGAGAGGGGGAGCGGCCGGCGTTGCTCCGGGGCCTCATGTACGACGTCACCCGGCAGAAGCAGGCCGAGGAGGCCCTCCGCCGGAGCGAGGAAGAGGTCCGGCGCCTCCTGGCCCGGCTGGTCGAGGCACAGGAGGAAGAACGGGCTCGGATCGCCGGCGACATCCACGACGACTCGATCCAGGCCATGACCGCCGCGGGGTTGCGGCTGCAGGCGTTCCGCCACCGTCTCTCGGACCCGGAGGACCTGGCCGCGCTGGCCACGCTCGACAAGACCGTCAGCTCGGCGATCGGGCGGCTCCGGCACCTGCTGTTCGACCTCCGTCCCCGGGCCCTCGACGAGGAGGGCCTTGCCGCGGCTCTGCAGGCCTACCTCGACCAACTGTCGCAACAGGTCGAGATGGAGTGCGTCCTGAACAACCGGCTGGTGGACGAGCCGCCGCCGCACACCAGGACCGTCCTGTACCGGATCGCCCAGGAGGCCCTGGTGAACGTTCGCAAACACGCGCACGCATCGCGCGCCGAGGTCCTGCTCGAGCCCCAGGCGGGGGGTTACCTCGTGCGGGTGCGCGACGATGGTCGGGGGTTCGCTCCCTCCGGACCCGAGGAACCGGGGCACCTGGGGCTGTCCTCGATGCGGGAGCGGGCGGAGATGGCCGGAGGCTGGTGGCGGCTGGAAGCCCGACCCGGCCGGGGGACGGTCGTCGAGTTCTGGGTCCCCGCCGCCTGAGGGCGGCCCTGCCACCGGTACAGTGCCGCCGTGCGCGTGATCGCGGGAACCGCCAAGGGGACCCGCCTGGCCCCGGTGCCCAGGGGCGTGCGGCCGGTGTCGGACATGGCTCGGGAGGGCCTGTTCGCAAGCGTTGCCCGCCGCGTTCCCGGCGCACGGGTCCTGGACCTGTACGCGGGGACCGGCGCCCTCGGCATCGAGGCGCTGTCGCGGGGGGCCGAGGGCGGGGTCTTCGTGGAGCGGAACGGGGCTGCGCTTCGGGCCATCCGGACCAACCTGGATCGCACCGGCCTTTCGGGCCGGGCGGAGGTGGTGTCCTCCGACGTGTTGGCTTTTCTCAGGAGAAATAGAAACGTTGGGGAGCGCCCGGACCTGGTCTTCGTGGACCCTCCCTACAAGGTCCGGGCGGCCGAGGTGGACGCGGCCCTGGCCGAGCTCGCCGCCCGCTGGCTCCCGGAGAAGGGCTGGACGGTAGTGCTGACCAGGGCCAAACGGGGTTACACACCTGTCATTCCAGTAGACTGGCTCGCCGCGAGGCGCCTGGAGTACGGCGATACCCTCGTCTTCCTGTACCGGGAGGTCTGATGGGTCCGACCGCCCTGTGTCCGGGGACGTTCGACCCCGTGACCAACGGCCATCTCGACATCATCGAACGGGCCAGCGGGCGCTTCGACGCGCTGATCGTGGCCGTGTTGGGGAACCCCGCCAAACAACCGCTGTTCTCCGTGGATGAACGGGTGTCGATGCTGAAGGAGGCCCTCGTCGACCTCCCCAACGTCGAGATCGATTCATTCACTGGATTGCTCGTGGAATACGCAACGCGGCGCGGGGTCGGCGTGATCGTGAAGGGCCTTCGAGCCGTGTCCGACTTCGAATACGAGCTTCAGATGGCCCAGATGAACCACCGCCTGGCCGGCGTGGAGACGTTCTTCATGACGACCAGCCCCGAATGGTCGTTCCTTTCTTCGTCGCTGGCGAAGGAGGTCGTTCTCTACGGGGGAGACGTGGATGGGCTCGTGCCCACCCACGTCCGGCAGCGGATGATGGAGAAACTGGGGAGGGGCTGAGCGTGGATCTCGCCGCTCGACTGCAGCAGCTCGAGGAGATGGTCCGGGAGGCCAAATCGATGCCGCTGTCCTCGTCCGCGCTCCTCAATCGGGAGGAGCTGCTGGAGCTGGTCAAGGAGATGCAGGAGACGCTCCCCGAGGAGATCAAGCAAGCCCGCTGGATCGTGAAGGATCGCGAGGAACTGCTGGCCAAGGCGCGGCACGACGCGGAGGCGATCGTGGAGAAAGCTCGTCGGGAGCAGCTGGAGATGGCCTCCCAGCTGGAAGTGGTCAATCGGGCGGAGGCGGAGGCCGAACGCGTCCTCACCGAGGCCGCGGAGGAGGCCCGCAAACTTCGGCTGGAGGCCGAGGATTACGCCGATTCCAAGCTCGCGGCGTTCCAGATGGCACTGCGGCGGATCGACGAGGAGCTGCGAGCCACGACCGGCGCACTGGCCCGCACCAACGAGCAGGTCGACCTGGGTCGCCAACGCCTGCGCGGAACCGCCCAGCAGGTCGCCGAGGAGCTCGGTCCTCCCCCGGAGCCCGAGCCGCCCTTCGACGCGGAGGGGGCGGGTTGATGCGCGCCATCGATGTCCGCGATCTGATGGGGAACCCCGGCGCGGGCAAGACCGTGGCGGTCGACGAGCCGGTCCCCGGCCTGCACCTCGGACTGGCCGACGTACCCGAGGACACGCCCGTGAAGGGGGAGCTGCGGCTCGAGGGCCTGACGGAGGGGATCCTGGTCTCGGGCGTAATCGCCGGCCACATGCGGCTGTCCTGCGCCCGGTGCCTCAAGGAGTTCGACCGCGACTTCGACGTGGAGGTTAGCGAGCTGTTCGCCGCCGGCCCGGACCCCGAGGGCGACGAGTACGCCCTCGAGCCGGAAGGATCGCTGGATCCCGAACAGATGGTCCGGGATGCCGTTCTGCTGACGATGCCGTTCTCGCCGCTGTGCCAGCCCAACTGCCTGGGTCTGTGCGAGCGGTGTGGCGGCGATCGCAACCTCGGCGAGTGTACGTGCCCGGAGCGCCCGGCCGACCACCGGTGGGCCGCGCTCGAAGGCCTGATGGACTAGGAGGAAGGACAGACCCATGGCCGTTCCCAAGCGCAGACAGACCAAGGCCAGAGGCGCGAAGCGCAAGGCTAACTGGAAGGCCACGCCGCCCACTTACGCGGAATGCCCCCAGTGCCACCAGCCCAAACTGCCCCATCGGGTGTGCGGGAACTGCGGGTACTACGCGGGCCGGCAGGCCGTCGAGGTCGAGTGACGGCGTGACCGAGGGAACGGCCGCGGGCGCGGAGGGCGCCACGACGCCCGCGTCGCTCGACGCCTCGCTCGGCGTTCGGTTCGGGGATCCCGCGCTGCGGGAAGCCGCTCTCACTCACCGCTCCTACGCGTTCGAGCAGGGCCTGCCAGTCAACAACGAGCGTCTGGAGTTCCTGGGAGATGCCGTGCTCGGGCTGATCGTGACCGACCTGGCCTTCACGCAGTTCCCGGATCTCGCCGAAGGTGAGCTGGCCAAGCTCCGGGCGGCCATCGTGAACATGACTTCGCTCGCCGAAGTGGCCCGGGAGCTGAAGTTGGGGGACTTCGTGCGGTTGGGCAAGGGCGAAGAGTCGAGCGGGGGACGCGAGAAGGCCAGCATCCTGGCCGACGGGCTCGAGGCCGTGCTGGGCGCCGTGTATCTGGACAGGGGACTGGACGCGGCCCGTGCCCTGATCGAGCGGCTGTTCTGGCCCCGCATCTCCGCGTACGCCCGGGGGGAGGGGGAGCGCGACTACAAGACGATCCTCCAGGAGCTCGCCTCTCAGGACCTTCGGGCCCTCCCCGAGTACCGCATCCAGGAACGCGGCCCAGACCACCAGAAGGAGTTCACGGCGACGGTGTTCCTGGGCGGGCGGGAGCTCGGTCGTGGTGTGGGCAGGTCCAAGAAGGAGGCCGAGCAGCAGGCCGCCCGAGAGGCCTACCACAAGCTGTCGTCGGAGACGGTAGCGAGGGGAGCCTAGGTGGAGCTTCCCGAGGTCGAGGTGATGCGTCGCGACCTTGACAGGGACGTCGTCGGGCGCAAGATCGCTACGGCCGAAGTCAGGCCATCCAAGAACGCCATGCGGACCATCCGCCGCCACGACAAGCGCAAGGACTTCACCTCGCGCCTGGCGGGCCACAAGATCTCGAAGACCGACCGCCGCGGCAAGTACGTCCTCCTCTCCCTGGATTCCGGCGACGTGCTGGTCGTGCACTTCGGCATGAGCGGGCAGTTCCTCCGGGGGAACAAGCGGACGGCGCTCCCGGCCCACACTCAAGTGGTGTTGACCTTCAACCAGGGTGGGGACCTCCGGTTCGTCGACCCCCGGACGTTCGGCGAGATGTTCGTCACGGCCTCCGACGAGCTGGGCAAGGTCAAGGAGCTCCAGCACCTCGCGATCGACCCCCTGGACCACGTGTTCACGTGGCAGGCGTTCGGCAACACGCTGGCCGAGCACGCCACCAAGCTGAAGCCGCTCCTCATGGACCAGAAGTTCATCTCGGGCCTCGGCAACATCTACTCGGACGAGGTGCTGTTCCACGCAGGGCTCAGGTACGACCGGATGTCGGACTCCCTCTCGTCGCAGGAGGTCCGCAGGCTGTACCGGGCCATCCAGGAGACCCTGCAGGACGCCATCCGGTTCCGGGGAACCACGCTCGATGACGAGGCCTACGTCGACCTGTTCGGCAAGCCAGGCGAGTATCAGAACGAGCTGAAGGTCTACGGCCGGACCGGCCAACCGTGCCGCCGGTGCCGGAGCCCCATCGTGATGGTCAAGCTCTCCGGCAGGAGCGCTTACCTCTGCCCCCAGTGCCAGTCCTGACCCGGTTGCGCTGCGACCATTCCCGTCACAGCTGGGTCTGATGCCGGCGCCGGGCGGAGGCGGCTAGTCCAAACCACACTAGTGGCGAAGGGCGGGGGCCGCAGGGCCCCGCCGCCTCGCTCATCGCTCGACGATTGCGCCCGCCTCGCGCATGCGCGCGATGGCGCGATCGCCGTCACCAGGCTGCAGTTCTACCGCCCGGATGGCCTCCGACAGAACGGCCGTGTCGTACCCGAGCGCCCTGGCATCGACGACTGTTTCCACCACGCAGTAGTCGGTTGCCAGCCCGGCCACGACCACCTTGCCGATCCCTCGGGTAGTCAGTACCTCCTGGAGCGACGTCGGGGTCCGATCCCCGGTCCTGGGGTCGCGCATGGAGAACCCGGAGTACCCGTCCTCGCCGCCGGACCCCTTGTGGATGGGGGGTCCTTCGACGTTGAGGTCGGGGTGGAACCGCGCCCCCCAGGTCTCCTGCACGCAATGGACCGGCCAGATGCCGCCGTCCTTGCGGAAGTGAGGGGTTACCTCGGGGTGCCAGTCCTGTGTGTAGACGACGACGGCGTCGGCGGCGAGAGCCCGCTCGATCTCCCCGTTGACGATCGGGACGATCTCCTCGCCGCCCCTCACGTACAGGCTCCCGGCCGGGTCGGCGAAGTCGTTCTGCACGTCGACGACAACGAGCGCGGTCTTCGGGTCGTAGTCCACCATCTCGGGATCAGGGTAGCTCCGTGCTCCTACGATGAGCATCGTGAGGCGGGTTCGGGTGTTGGTCTCGGGGCAGGTGCAGGGCGTCTTCTACCGTGCCTACTGCACGCAGCGGGCCCGGGAACTCGGGGTGGCAGGGTGGGTCCGCAATCTCGCTGACGGCCGTGTGGAGGCGGCCTTCGAAGGGGACGATGCGCCGGTGGAGGCCATGGTGGCGTGGTGTCGGGCGGGGACTCCATGGTCGGACGTCGAGTCCGTGGAAGTCAGCGAGGAGACACCTCTCGGCGAGAGGGAGTTCCGGGTCACTCGGTGAACTTCGCAAGCGAAACCCCGGATTCGCCGAAGGGCGATTGCTAGCATCGGCTCCGAATGTTCCTCCGTTCCCTCACCATCCGCGGCTTCAAGTCGTTCGCGGACAAGACGGTCCTCGACTTCGCCCCTGGCATCTCGGTCATCGTGGGGCCCAATGGGTCGGGGAAGTCCAACCTGGTCGACGCCATCTCGTGGGTACTGGGCGAGCAGGGCCCGCGGGCCCTCCGGGGCGGGCAGATGGCCGACGTCATCTTCGCCGGCAGCCCGGGCCGGCCGGCTCTCGGCATGGCCGAAGTGAAGCTCGTGATCGACAACACCGCCGGGCTCATCCCGGTGCCGATGACCGAGATCGAGGTGAGCCGAACCATCTTCCGCTCCGGCGAGAGCGAGTACCGCATCGGCGGCCAGGTGTGCCGGCTGATGGACGTGCAGGAGTTGCTGTCGGAGACCGGCATCGGCCGGGCCCTGCACACGGTGGTGGGCCAGGGGCAACTCGAGGATGTGCTCTCTGCGCGACCCGAGGAGCGGCGGCAGTACATCGAGGAGGCTGCGGGCATCGCCAAGCACCGCAAGCGAAAGGAGCGTTCGGAGCGCAAGCTCGCAGGCCTCGATCAGGACCTCCTGCGACTGCAGGACGTGCTGGCCGAGCTCCGCCGGCAGCTCAAGCCGCTAAGGCAGCAGGCGGACATGGCCCAGCGCCACGAGGAGCTCTCGGCCGAAGCAGAGCGGGGGGCCGCGCGGCTGGCCGCTGCCCGACTCCGGGATCTCCTGGAGATGAAGGCCCGCCACCGGTCCGGGTGGGACGAGGGTCTGGAGCTCAGGAGGCAGGCCCGCGTGCGGCTGGACGAGCTGGACGAGCGGGTGGGCTTGGTCGCCGACGAGCGCGCCCGCGCGGTTTGGGCATTGCAGGAAGCCGAGGCCGCGCTGCAGGCGGCCCAGACGGAGAAGTCGACTACCGAGTTGGGGCTCCGCGAGACGGTCGAGCGCGAGTCGGCGGCGAAGGAGGCTCTCGCAGCGGAGGGAGCCCGGGCTGCCCGGATGGACGCCGTCCGGGAGGAGATCGAGCGAGCCGAGACGGGTCTTCGCGAGACGGGGGAGGCTCTGGCCGCGACGGAACGCGAGCTCGAGGTGGCCGAGCGCGGCTTCCTAGCCGCCCAGGAGGCCCGCCGGGAAGTGGAGGAGGAACGCCGCCGCATCGGTGAAGAGGCCGCAGCCCACCGAGCCGAGATGCAGACGCTACGCCGTTCCCTCGAATCGCACGAGCGGGAGCGAGAGCGACTGGAGGAGAGCCTGCAGTTGGTCCGCGAGAAGCGCGCCGCCTCGGGGGATGAGCGGGCAGCGCTCGAGCTCGAGATCGAACGCCTGGACGCCGCCACGAACCCCCCGGCCGAACGGCGCTCCGCCCTGGAACGGGAACGGCACGCATCGGCCGACAGGGTGGCCGAGCTGGAGGAGGCCATCCGCCGCCACGGATCCCGCAAGGAACTCCTGGAGGCCCGCCTCCGTGACATCGAGGAAACACCAGGCTCGCGGTTCGTGCAGACGCACAGGGGCCGGGCCTTCGGACTCCTTCGCGATCTTGTGCACGCGAAGCCAGGCCTGGAGCGAGCCCTCGTCGCGGCCCTGGGACCCCTGGCCGATGCCGTCGTCTACGCGGACGAGGAAACCGCGATCGCAGACGCTTCCGCGGGTGACGGCGCCATCATCGCGATCGCCAACGGCGGACCGGTTGCGTTCATGCTGCCGGGCGAGCGCAGCCTGCTGTCCACCGTCGCCGCGGACCCGCCCGCCCGTGGCCTGGTCAGCACGGTCCTGCGCGACATCTACCTCGCCGCCGACATCGCCGAGGCCGCCGAGAAGCATCGCAGCAACCCCAAGGCTTCGTTCGTCACCCCGGAGGGCGTGTTGGTCGGCCAGGCCGTGATCCACACGGCTCGGGAGGCCGATGTTCGGGCTCGCGAGATCCGGGACGAGCTGTCGGTCATCGCCCACGATCTGTCTGCCGCCCGGACCGCGTTGCGCCCCAAGCGGGAACGGATGGAGGCCATCGGCGCTGAGCTCGCACAGATCACCGAGGAACTGGAAGCCCTCGACGCCGAGATCACGGCGGCGGCGGAGGCGATGACCCGCCTGGGCACCGATCTGGCCTCGACCGGCAAGGAGGAGGAGATCTTCGCCCAGCGCCTGGCGGGGCTGGACGAAGCCGCGGCCGCGTGGCGCGACGCGCTCGCGGCCGCGGGCCCGGTGACGCACGAGCTCCCCCCGCTCCCCCCGTTGCCGGAGCCGCCCATCTCGGCCCGGGTCGCGGTGGAGTCTCTCCGCCGGGACCGGGGGGCGACCGAGGCACACATGGAGCGGCTGCGCGCAGAGCGGGATCGGTTGGCCGCCATCGACCCCGCGGAGCTGCGGGCGGCGGTGGCCGAAGCGGAGGCCCGCAGGGCCGGGGCGGAGGGACGCCTGCGGGCAGCAGGTGACGAACTGGACGCCGCCTCGACCGCGCGGAACGCGGCCGCGGCGTCGGAACGCACCGCCGCCGAGGCAGAGGCCGAGGTCAACCGGGCGTGGCGGGAGGCCTCCACGGAACTGGATCGGCTCCGGGAGGTCTACGAGGAGGAGGACCGCCTTCGGGGTGACCTAGAGCGGCGGATCGACGAGGCCCGCCGCTTGCTCCGAGAGGGACACGGCCGAGACCCTGATGAGGCTCTCGCCCAGCTCGGCGAGGAAGACACGGTCCGCGCCCTGGAACGCAAGGCCGAGCTCGTCCAGAAGCGCCTGGGTCTCCTGGGCCGGGTGAACCTGCTGGCCGGCGGCGAGTTCGAGTCCCTCCAGGAGCGGCACGACTTCCTGGCCCGCGAGCTGGATGACGTGAAGAAGGCTCGCCGCGACCTGCTGGAAGTGATCCACCGGGTCGAGGAGGAGATCACCACCGCGTTCGACGCCGCCTTCCGCGACGTGGCCCGGGAGTTCGAGGCGCTGATCGCAGACCTGTTCCCCGGCGGCGAGGGTCGCGTGGTCTTGACGGATCCAGCGGAGCCCCTGGAATCAGGGATCGAGATCGAGGCCCGCCCCGGCCGCAAGCGCGTGAAGCGGATCTCGTTGCTCTCGGGCGGCGAGCGTGCCCTGACCGCGATGGCGTTCCTGTTCGCTATCTTCAAGGCCCGCCCCAGCCCGTTCTACCTGATGGACGAGGTGGAGCCGGCCCTCGACGACGTGAACCTGGCCCGGTTCCTGCGGCTTATCCAGACGTTCGCGACCGAATCCCAGGTCATCATCGTGACCCACCAGAAGCGAACCATGGAGGTCGCCGAGATGATGTACGGCGTCTCGATGAGCAAGGACGGGACATCGAGGGTGGTCTGCCAGCGCCTGGAGCATCCGCATAACGGGAACGGGGGGAAGCCCGCCAAGGCGGCACCCGTGACCGTGCCGGAGCCCGAGGCGGTCGGCTAGCCTTCCGGGGTGCCGTACCTGCTGATCACCGTCTTCGTCGTGCTGGCCGTCGCGGTGGCGGCGTCCCTGATCGTCCGGTCCCGCCGAAGCGGCGCCCGTCGCGCCTCGACCCCCGGCGGCGCGGATAGACCCCGCCTCACCGGGGGAAGGGTCGACGGGCTGGGGGCCCGGATCCGGCAGGTGCTGGGT
>JAHEXX010000074.1 GCA_023251895.1 bacterium | reverse complement strand
CCCTCGTGGGTCGCCACGATCGCACCGGCCCCGTCCGAAAGGTAGTTGGCACCGGCGCCGGCCACGGCGGCCGGCACGTGGAGCTGCTCGTAGGTCTCGACGTCCATGAACACGAAGTCGGCGCCGTCCCGATAGAGGTGCTGCATCTCCTTGCGTTACACGACGGCCAGCCCGACGTTCACACCCGCGTTGAACCGCTTCTCCACCACCGCGCCGGTCCTCACGTTCCGGAGCTTGGTGCGAACGAACGCGCCGCCCTTCCCCGGCTTTACATGCTGGAACTCGATCACCTGGAACAGGATCCCGTCCAGGTCAAGGGTCATGCCGTTCTTCAGGTCGTTGGTCGAGACGCTCACAGGACCACCAGATCCTTCGTCGCTGCCGGGAGCGGGCGGCACCCGCCCTCGGCCACCTCCACCATGTCCTCGATGCGGACGCCTCCCAGACCGGGCACGTAGATCCCCGGCTCCACCGTCACCACTGCCCCCGGCGGGAGCACGTCCGGACCGTCCTTGCGCAGCTGGGGGCCTTCGTGGATCTCGAGCCCCACCCCGTGGCCCAGTCCGTGCGTATAGCGCTCGCCGTAGCCTGCCTCCTCGATCACGGTGCGCGCGGCTCGGTCCACGTCGCCCCCGCTCGCGCCAGGGTGCACGGCATCGATCCCGGCCCGCTGGGCCCGCCGCACGACGTCGTAGATCCGGCGGATCTCCGCCGCCGGCTCCCCGAACGACACCGTCCGGGTCATGTCGGCGTGGTACCCACCTACCAGGGCCCCGAAGTCCAGCTTCACGATGTCGCCCTCGTCGAGACCCCGATGGTTGGGGTCGTGGTGGGGCTCCGCCGCGTTCTCCCCGAACGCCACGATCGGCGCGAACGCGATACCGTCGGCCCCGGCCGCCCGGAGCGCCTGCTCGAGCTCCATCGAGATCTCCCGCTCGGTCACGCCCACCGCGAGGCGCTCCAGGATCTCCTCGAACGCTTGATCGGTGGCTGCCTGGGCTCGCTCCAGCATCGCCAGTTCTTCGGGGTCCTTCACCCACCGGAGTTGCTCCACCTCGTCGCCGACGGGCGCCAGCTCCAACCGGGGCGCCCTGTCCGACAGGTCATGCCACTGCTGGTAGGACAAGCCGGCGGACTCGAAACCCACCGCGGTTGCGTCCAGATCCCCGCAGCCCGAGGCCACCGCGTCGGGGAACCCGTCTTCGCAGATGGTCCGCTCGAGGTCCGGGACCTCGTGTCGGGCCTGCTCGATGTACCTCCCGTCGGTCAGGAAGACGGTGGTCTCGGCGGTCAGCAGCACCTGACCATTCGACCCGGTGAATCCGGTGAGATAGCGGACGTTCGGCCGCCGCGTGACCAATAGCGCATCCAGCCCGAGGTCGGGCAGGCGCGCGGCGAGCCGCTTCCTCCTCAGCTGGTGATCCACTGCAGGGACTCCAGCGCGAGATGATAGCCACCCGCACCCAGGCCGGCGATGGTGGCCCGGGCGACCGGTGAGATCACCGAGTGCCGCCGGAACTCCTCGCGCGCGTAGATGTTCGTCATGTGGACCTCGATCACCGGAAGGCCAGAGGCCTCCACCGCGTCGCGTAGCGCGTAGGAGTAGTGGGTGAGCGCGCCGGGATTGATCACGACCGCCCCGAAGCCCTCGCTGGCCGCGCCCAGCAGCCATCCCGCCAGATCACCCTCGTGGTCGGACTGCCGCCAGCCGATCTCGTGCCCGAGATCACGACCTCGTTCCTCGACGGCGCCCATCAGCTCCGGCAGGGTCTCGCCGCCGTACGCCTCGGGATCCCGCAGGCCCAGCGCGCCGAGGTTCGGCCCGAACAGGAACAGCACCTTCATCCCTCCGCCCCCATCTCCTTCAGGATCCTGCGGATCGCGTCCTCGGGCACCGACTCCGCGACGGTCGGGCGCCCAACATCCTCCAGGAGCACGAACCGGACCCCTCCGTGGAACTTCTTGTCCAGGCGGAACGCGGCCACGATCGCGTCCACGTCGGGCAACGCCCCATCGGGGTCCAGCCCGAGCGACGCCAGCAGGCGAACGTGGCGCGCGACGAGGCCCTCCGGCCCCAGGCCCATCGCCTCGGCGAGGCGTGCCGCGAACACCATCCCGACGGCGATGGCCTCGCCGTGCGAGCGGCCGGCGAAGGCCTCGAGCCGCTCGAGCGCGTGCCCCAGCGTGTGGCCGTAGTTCAGGATCAGCCGGGCCCCCGAGTCGCGTTCGTCGACCGCGACGACGCGAGCCTTGGCCCCGGCGCACGTGGCGACCAGCGGCTCCATCATTTCGGGCTCGCGGGCCAGCACGGCGGGGAGCCGACCCTCCAACGTGGCCAGCAATCCGGTCTCCACCGTCAGGGCGTACTTCGCCACCTCGGCCAGGCCGGAGCGGAACTCCCGCTCCGGGAGCGTGGCCAGGGCCCCTACATCCGCTAGCACGATGCGGGGTTGGTGGTACGCGCCCACCAGGTTCTTGCCCCCCGGGAGGTTCACGGCCGTCTTGCCCCCGATCGAGGCGTCGACCTGGGCGGTGAGCGTCGTCGGGACCTGGACGAGCGGGACTCCCCGCATGTACGTGGCCGCCACAAAGCCGGCCAGATCCCCCACCGAGCCGCCTCCCAGGGCCACCACCACGTCGTCGCGGTGGGCCTCCTGCATGGCGAGCTGGTTCAGCAGCGTGCCGGCCATCTGGAGGGTCTTGGCCTCCTCCCCCTCCGGCACACCGAGGGGGATCGGCGTGAGGCCGCCCGCCCGAAGCGCCTCGGAAAGGGACTCGAGGAACAGCCCCGACACCGTCCGGTCGCTCACCACGAACGCGTGGCGAGCCGAAGGGAAGGCCGGGAGAAGTCCGGCGGCGCCCTCGATAACCCCGGTGCCGACCACCACGTCGTATGGGCGTTCCGGGAGGGCGACGGCCACCCGGATCACGGCATCCCCCGCTGGATCGCGCCCGCCACGCGCCCGGGCGAGGCTGTCGCGTCGATCACCCGGTCGGCCACCTGCCTATACAGGGGCTCGCGTTCGGCGTACAGACGATCGAGGTCATCGTCCTCCTGCAGGAGTGGACGCGTGCCGGGCCGGATCCGGCCCCGCAGCCGCTCGGGCGGCGCGACCAACCACACGACCGTCCCCGTGTTCCTGAGCAGGCGCCGGTTCTCCCGGTCGAGCACGATCCCGCCGCCGCAGGCCACGACCGAGGCCTCTCCCCCCGAGACCCGGCGGAGCGCCTCGCGCTCCAGCTCCCGGAACCCAGGTTCGCCCTGCGCCGCGAAGATCTCGTGCACCCCCATCCCGGAGGCGGCCTCGATCGCGGCATCCAGGTCGACGAATCGAAGGCCGGTGCGGCGGGCCAGCTCCCGGCCCACCGCGGTCTTGCCGGATCCGGGCATACCCACCAGATACACGTTCACGACAACCCGTCGACGTACGCCTGGAGGTTCCGGCGGGTCTCCGGAACGGAGTCACCCCCGAACTTCTCCAGGACCGCCTGAGCCAGGACGAAGGCCACGGCCGACTCGCCGACCACCCCGCCGGCCGGCACCGCGCAGACGTCCGTACGCTGTTGGATGGCGACGGTCGGCTCCCCGGTGACGAGGTCCACCGTCGACAGCGGCTTGGGCACCGTGGAGAAGGGCTTCATGGCCGCCCGCAACCGGATGGGCTGGCCGGTGCTCATCCCGCCCTCGATCCCGCCGGCGCGTGCGGAGGTGCGGGCGAGATGCCCCGCCCGCGAGACGATCTCGTCGTGGGCCTTCGATCCGGGCCGGGACGCGGACGCGAACCCGTCGCCGACCTCGACCCCCTTCACCGACTGGATGCTCATCAACGCGAGGGCCAGCCGAGCGTCGAGCTTGCGGTCGTACTGGACGTGCGACCCGAGTCCCGACGGGACCCCGTAGGCCACCACCTCGAACACCCCGCCCAGCGTGTCCCGTTCCTTCCGAACCCGGTCGATCTCCCGGGCCATCCGGGCGCCGGTCGCGGGGTCAAGGCACCTGACCGGCGAGGCGTCGATCGCGTCGAGATCCGCCGGCCCGGGGGTTCGGCCGCGAGCAGTGACCTTGCCGATCCGCACGGCGTGCGAGATCACCGCGATCCCCAGTTCGGCCAGGAACGCCTTGCAGAAGCTTCCCACGGCCACCCGGGCGGCCGTCTCGCGGGCGCTGGCCCGCTCCAGCACGTTGCGGACGTCGTCGAACCCGTACTTCTGGACCCCGGGGAGATCGGCGTGACCGGGCCGGGGGCGGGTCAACCTCTCCGCCGGGTCGGGCTCGCCTTCCACGGCCATGAGGCCCTTGTACTTCGCTTCCCACTCCGCGTTCTCGATCGTGATCCCGATGGGGCTCCCCAGGGTACGCCCGTGTCGAACGCCGGAGACGATCTCGAACCGGTCCGCCTCGAGCCTCTGGCGGCCGCTCCGCCCGTATCCGTGGCGGCGCCGGGCCAGCTCGCCGGCCACTTCCTTGGGCGAGATGGGGACCCCGGCCGGCAGGCCTTCCAGCACCGCCACCAGGGCCTTCCCGTGAGATTCCCCGGCGGTCAGCATGCGCAGCATGCCGACCATCATAGGGGCCGGCCGGACCGTACCGCGGGTCGGCGTGAAGTGGGGGCGGCCCCGCCTAAGCGGGGCCGCCCCCGTACCGGCGACCGCTCCCCCCGTGCGCGGACCGCCGGCAGCCTGTCAAGCTGCGATCACTTCTGCGGGTGCTCGCAGAGGCTGAAGCTCGTTCCGCTGTGGGTGAACGTCGCGCACGTGCCGCTGATCGACGTCACGCGGAACCCTCCGTCGAACGACTCCACCTCCGCCTTCGTGTAGACCACACCGTCGACCTCGACCTGGACCATCTCCGTCCCATGGCGGACGAAGACGTCGAGGAGGGACACGCTGTGCCCGTCGATCGTCGTGTGGCTTGGGGTCGACGTCGGGGTGGGGCTCGGGCTGGGGCTCCCGGTTCCCGTGGGGCTCGGGCTTCCCGACGGGGTCGGTCCCAGAGCCGGCGGAATCGAGAAGACGTCGCGGCCCACCGCGGAGATGCCTGGAGTCCTCGTCGATGTCGGGGTGGGCGAGACGGTAGGCGACGGGTGGGTCCCCCCGCCGAACGGGGGCGCAAGCTCCTGGCCGCCACCCCCACCGAGCACCTTGACGAACAGCACGACGGCGGCCAGCACGGCGACGCCGGCGAGCACCTTCAGCATCGTCCTGTCCCTCGCGGTGAGCGGCATCCGTCATCCGCCCTGACTCGGGGTACCCTGCGTCGGGCCGGAGCCCTGTCCGACGCTCGTGCCGGTCGTGTAGAACTCAACCGCGAGGATCATGTTGACGGGACCCGCGGCGCCCTCCTGCTGTCCCGCCACGGAGACGTTCACGACCTTGACCGCCCGCGGGAGCGTCTCGAGCCCGTACAGGAACTCGACCATCGCGAAGAACGATCCCTTCACGGTGATCCCCGTGGGGATCACCGTGAAGGAGCCCGACGGGTCCGGCTGGGGCGTCCCGGGCGAGATGTTGCGGAGGTCGACGCCGGCGCTCTTCGCAACGTTCTTCGTGAGGTTGATGAACCCCGGCTGATCCTCGCCCGAAGGGATCTGGTTTTCGAACTGCCGCAGCTCCCCGTTGTACTCGGCGGCGTTGCTCTGGGCCTCTTCCAAGCTGGCCAAGGTGGTCTGCAGCTGGATCTGCTGCGATCGAGCCTGGTCCAGCTGACCGCGGACATCGGCGATCGATCGATGCTGCGGGAGCGCCAGGAACAGCACGAGGAGCAACACCACGACCGCACCGGCCGCGGCTGCGAAGATCGGCGCGCGACGGTTCCTCATCGCCCTCGACCTCCCCGCTTGGTCACCGCGTCGACGGTGAGGTCCGCCGCGTCGGAGAAGTCGTAGATCCCCGACAGCTCATCCTGTTCGGACACGCTGGAGGTCGATGCGTTCGCGAACCCGACGACCTGATCAAGGCGGGTGAGCCAGAGGGTGACCGAGTCGGTCCCGAGCGCTGTGCCGGTGAGGGTGATGTTCCCCACCAGGGAAGACGAGGCCGGGGGAGCCGCACCGCCGGCCCCCGCGGGCTGCCCGACGGAGCCGGTCATGGTCTTGAGGTACGCGTCGCTGGGGATCGTCCGCGACAGCCGCATCAGCACCGACGACCATGCCACCTCGTCGAGGTAGACCTGATCGATCACGGCCCGCTTGGCTTCGACCTGTTTCTGGAGGTCCGCGTACTGCTGCAGGCGGTCGATCTTCTTCTGGATGCCCTGGTTCGTGGCCTCCTGGGCCCGGAGGTCGCTCCTCACGCCGGCCAGGGTCAAGGTCTGCATGAAGAAGTACAGGACCACCAGTCCGGCCAGGCCGCCCGCGGCCAGCGACACCAAGACGAACCGCCGCCGGACCTGCTCCTGCTGGCGGATCTCCTTGGGTAGGAGGTTGACCTGGCTCACGACCGCCTCCCGGGGATACCCAGGCCCACCGCCACCGCGAGCACGGGCTCCGCCTCCGCGGCGGCTTCCTCGGACAGCTCAAGCTCGGACCGCGCCCGCCGGAACGTCCGCCCCCGGTCGACCTGCACCGGAACCCGCCCCCGCAGGAGGTCCATGAACCCGTCCAGCTTGGACCCCCCGCCGGTCACGACGACCCTCGCGATGCGAGCGCCGGCGGCCTGGGCTGTGTAGAACTCCAGCGACGAGCGGATCTCGTCGATGAAGGTGCCGGCCCGGGACATCGCCACCCTGCGGACCTCCTCGAGAGGGGGCCCACCGGCCCCCTCCTCGCCGCGCTTCAGTCGTTCCGCGTCTTCGTCCTCCACGCCCAGACCCCGAGCGATGGCCAGGGTCACGTCCCGGCCCCCCGACGGGAGGATCCGGACGAACCGGGTGACACCACGGTCGTGGACGCAGATGTTGGTGATGTGCGCGCCGACGTCGATCACGGCCTCGTCACCCTCGGTCTCGAGGTCCAGGCCCTCGTCCGCCGTCCCCACCGCACGAACCAGGGCGAAGGGGTTGAGGTCCAGTCCGACCGGGGTCAGCTTGGCGTGCTCCGACGCCTCCACGATCGCATCGACCATGGCGCGCTGCGCCGCCACCAGCAGGATCCGGAGCATCCGCCGGCCCTCCTGCTCGGTCTCGCCCAGGGTGTCGAAGTCCAGCACCGCGTCCTCCGCCTGGATCGGGATGAACTCCTGCACCTGGAACGCCAACGATGCCCGGAGCTCCTTCTCCGGGAGCCACGGAAGCGTCACCTCCCGGACCACCACCCGCTGGTTCCCCACACCCATGATCACCTGCTTGCTCTTGAACCCGCCGCGATCCCACAGCTCGCGCAGGGCCTCGCCCACGACCTGCGGCTGCCGCACCTCGCCGTTCTCCACGGCCCCGACGGGGAGCGGCACCTGCGCCGCCCGGACGACGGTAGGGGCGTCCCCGCTGATCACCTCGGCCGCGCGCACACCGGTGGAACCGATGTCCAGGCCCACCCGCGACCGTGCCATCGCCTACTGGCCCTCCACGCGAACCGACTGGTCGGTGAGATACCGGTTCACGTCCGACTCGCGGATCCGGTAGTTCTTGCCGACCCGCAGGGCGGCGAGCTGCCCGGTCTTGATGAGCCGGTAGACGGTCATGTTGGATACGCGCATCGTGGCCGCCACCTCCCCGACAGTGAGGAGACGGTCCCCCACGAACCCGCGGGCCCTCGTCATCGCGGCGCCCACCTCATGTTCGACCACAAGTTCAACATCTGCACCGTGAACCTCAAGTTCAACATCTGCAACATAGTCCTCTTCTGCCTCGTCTGTTCCGAGGGGCGCGGAACGTAACAAGTGCCTCAGATCCTGTCAATCCTTCACTTTCGGCATCCACTCTTGACTTACATAGTTGAAATTCACGGCAGGCGACAGGAATCACCCGGTAGGGCAGCCCTACCCCACGGGACGGACGTCTCTGCCACCCGGGATGAGGGGGCGGACCGGCCTACGTCACCGTGCGGAGGTACAGATCGGCGATCTGCGGGGCCAGGAAGGTGGCCCCCACCGCGCCGAGCACCATGAAAGGGCCGAACGGGATGGCGTGCTTGCGGCCGCGGCCTGTCAGGAGGGCCCCGATAGAGACGAGGCCCCCGGCAAGCACAGCCACGCCCATGGCCACCGCGACGTACTCGAATCCGACGGCTCCCAGGACCAGCCCGATCAGGGCCCCCAGCTTCACATCCCCCATCCCCATGCCCCGGGGGCTGATCAGCGACATGATGAAGAAGCCCCCACCGTAGGCCAGAAGCCCGAGGGCGGCTCCCGTGACGTCCACTCCCCCGCCGGCCGCCCAGGCCGCCGCGATCAGCACGGGGGCCGCCACCAGGGAGGGATACATCAGTCGGTTCGGGATGATCTTGTGGCGCCAGTCCATCAGGGCGACGGCCGGCATCATGCCGAGGACCGGTGCCAGGAGGACGTCCAGCCAGACATCGTCGAACGTCAGGGCGGCGCCGACGAACAGCGCCGCCGTGGACAGTTCGACCAGCGGGTACATCGGCGAGATGCGGGCCCCGCAGGCGCGACAGTGGCCTCGGAGCAGCAACCAGGAGACGACGGGGACGTTGTCCACGGGCCGGATCTGGGTGGCGCAGGTGGGGCAGCGCGACCGGGGAGAGACGACCGATTCCTTCCTCGGCACCCGATCGACGACCACGGTGAGGAAGCTTCCGACGCAGAGGCCGACGACCGTCGCGAGGAAGACGCGGAAAACCGTGTCCAAGACGCCCGATCCTACCGTGGGTTAGGGCGCGTTCCAGGCATACGTCGCCTTCTGCTCGATCCACGTCACGACCTGCCAGGCGGCCGCGACGGGATTCAAGAAGTGAGGCGGCGATTGGTACTTCATCCGCTGGTCGTAGTTGTAGTTCTTGCCGTATCCCGACGTGCCGCTCACGGAGACCAGGCCCCGGTACTTCTGCGCGATCGCGCCGTTGATCGTGATCGATCCCATGTTCGTGTTGGCGCCGAGGTTGTAGTTCTGCGCCCGGAACGAGTGGACGACGGAGAGGAGCGCTGCCTGCACCGTGGGGTTGTGGAACGCGGCCGTGTAGCCGGTCGACGGGATCTTGAGGTTGTAGTAGCTGTTCACGAGGCTGCCCTCGCGGGCAGAGGAGGGAGTGGAGCTGTTCCCCACCGCGTGGTAGATCTCGACGTAGTTGTTCGCGACCAGGCCGAGCAGGTCGCTTCCGCCGGTCCCCCCCTGGTACGTCACGTTGGCGACGATCTCGATGTTGTTGTCCGCCGCGATCGACAGCCGCCCCTTCAGCGTTCCCTGCAGGAACACGTCCCCGTTACGGCATCCGTAGCTCGTCGCGTCGTACTGCTGCGGGTACCCCAGCGGGTGCTGCACGGTCGCGGAGCCGTTCAGCTGTGTGGAGGTGATGCAGCCGCTCGTGTAGTTCGGGTCCGTGGCAACGGAAGGGACGTTCTGCACGTAGATCACGCCGTTCGTGGGCAGCGCCACGCCCGTCCCCGGCTGGCAGTTGTTCGGGGTCGCCGGCCACTTCGTGAACGGGCTGACCACGTCCATCGTCCCGTTCGAGTTGAGCGTGATCGACGTCGGCCCGGTGAACAGGCATCCCGCGCCACCGAGCGACGCGTCAGCGTCGGCCTTGATCGCCACGTTGTTCGGCGGCATGGTGAGGGGATCGGCGTACTTGGGATACCCCGGCTTGAACGACGGAGAGTTGCTACATCCCGAGTTCCCCCGCCACATCTTCCCCGCGGAACCCTGCCAGCTCGTGGTCACGTTCCCCGTGAACGTGGGGCTTCCGCAGATCAGGATGGCGTCGTTCGAGTGCAGCGGCCCGTTGATCGTGTCGATCGAGAGGAAGTTGATGTCCGTGCACGTGGCGTTGCGGCCCTCGTAGTAGTGCTTCGCGCAGTTCGCTTGGGCCCACGCGGAGTTGTTGCTGTTGCTGCCCGTGGGATACGCAGCGGGGTCCGTGGTCTCGTAGTCGGTGAAGTACAGGTAGTCGATGAAGGCGTGCCGACGGAACGTGGCCTGGATCGTGCGCGTGACGTTGCGCACGCGACCGGTCGCCGTCACCACGATCAGCCCTTGGGAGGTGAGGTTCGTCGTGTCGACCGAATACCGGAAGCACGGGATGTTCGAGGGCGTGGCCGTCGGGCAGGTCGTGCCGGTCGCGCCCGAGTTCGGCACCGGCACCCAGGTCGTGAAGGCGCTGTTCGCCGGGTCCGGATTGCCCGCGTTGTAGAGGTAGTACTGGTCGTTCTGATTCAGTCGGAACAGGTAGTCGTCGAGTCCGGCCTCCGCCGCGGCGAGGCCTCCGTTCCAGTCCTGGTCGCGGCGGGAGATGGGCAGTGAGCCCAGGGCATACGTCATCGTCCCGGCGACGAGGATCAGCAGAACCATAGTCACGAGCAGCACGGTGACGAGGGCGATGCCCTCCTCGTCCTTGGTCCGTCTCAGCGTCCACATCGTTCGCGTCACCTCAGGGGCTCGGGCTCGGGATCGGGTTGTAGTCGACGTTCGGCAGCCACACCCGGTTCTGGAGCGTGGTGTACGGCACGTTGTAGTTCGTGCTCTGGCGGACGGCCAGCGTGATGCCCACGGCGTTCACGAGCAGGCGGTTGCTCGCCGTGAGCGGTAGCTGACTCGATGTGTAGGCGGTGGGGTTCCCGGTCGCGTCGTTGTAGTAGTAGGTGAACACCGGCTGGGAGGCCGAATTCGCGACGTACTTGCCGACCAGGCGCGTCGAATACGACCCGGTGTAGGTGCAGCCTGGCGGCGTCCCGCCCGCGTCTGCGGCGATCGTTTGCTCCTTCAGCACCGGAGGGTTCGCGCTCGAATCGACGAACAGGTGGATCACGTCCGGGCAGGGGTTCGGGTTGCCCGACGTGAGCGTGAGGTTCGCGAAGAACCACGCTTCCGACGCGCCGGCGTATGGGGGCGCGTTGCCGAACCCGTACGTGCCCGGGACGCTCGGGAGGCCCAGGGAAGTGGCTCCAACGTCGAATGGCGAGGTGGTCGCCGACAGGCGCGCCGCGGTCCGCAGGTCCTTGCTGGTCGCATCCATCAGGACGCGACCCTCGTCGAGGTTCTGGAGCCTGAGGCTCGCACCGGTCGACGCATTCTGCAGCGAGACGAACTCCCGCAGGACGAACCCGAGGACGACCGACAGGAGCGCGACGACGACGATCACCTCGACGACCGTGACGCCGTCCTCCGAGGAGGTCTTCGGCGAGCTCTTGCGAAAGGCACTCAACGTCGGTGGCCTCATGTCACGTTCACCGTCATGCCTTTCGGCGTGGCCGGGTCCAACGGTGAGAGCGTCACGGTTGCGGACCCGGTGCTGCTCCCCTTGGTGGCCGTGACCGTCCACGTCCCGTACGGCACGGCCGCGTTGACGATGCCGTTCACCCCCGAGGTGCCGAGCGCGTAGCTCTCCGCGGTCGGGCAGCCCGGGTCGCTCGTCGCGCCGCTCGGGGTCACATGCGTCACGGTGACGTCATACCCAGGTACAGAGGCGCCGGCCTTCTTGACGGTCACGGCCACCTCCGGCATCATCACCGCCCCAACGCTGGGCGCCCCGGGTGTGACTGCGATGGGCACTGCGCGGCTCGCGCCGGAGTAGTACGGGCTGCCTCCCGGGGAGACGCCTTCGGGGTCCGCGTCGGAACAACCGCCGGCCCACACCTCGTAGCCGTCGCTGTACGGGAACAGTCCGCTGATCGTCCTAGGACTGCCGGTCCCGGCGAACCACTTCGTTCCGGTGGGCAGGATGTGGGTGTTGCCGACCGAAACGGTGATGTTCGACGGGGGGGCGTACCCGTTGTTGCCCTGCAGCGTGAGGAGCAATGTCGCCGCCTGGTCGTACTGGAATTGAACCGACACGACCGAGCCCGCTTTGATCGTCGCGCTCTGCGAGGGAGCCGCGATCCCCTGGTCGTTGACGAACCCGGACCCGCTGAGCGCGACCGTGTAGCTCCCGGGCGGCTCGAACGCGAAGAACGCACAACCGTCCGACGTCGTCATCTGGGAGTCGTTGACCGGTCCCCCGAGCGACACGAGGACGCCGTCCTCCGCCACCCCGTTACGATCGCGCACGGTGACGGCGACATGACCGCTCGTCGGGTCGTACGTGCCGACCGGAGGGGTCACGACGGTGTTCGAGGAGATCGGCTGAACGCCGGCCATGTTCGGCCAGGTGACCGCGACATCCACCGCGAGGTACGCGAGGCTGGCGTTGGCCGGAGCCTGGCACGGCCCGTTCGTCGCGTTCGGAATCACCCACTCGCTTTCGCGCGTGATGGTGTACGGAACGTTGTCGATCGTCTGGGTCGAGGTCACCTGCCCCAGCGGCAGATCGACGAAGTCCGTGCTGCGGACCGTGTCCATCTCCTCGCTGGCGAGGTTCGCGGCCACGCTCCGGGAGCGGTTCCCCCGGGTGAGGTTGAGGGAGCTCCCCATCCCGACGACGACCCCCACGATCACGATCCCGAAGATGAAGATCGCCATCACGACCTCGACCATCGTGAAGCCGTCCTGATCGTCGAAGCGCCGGGGACCGGTTCCCCGCGGCCCGAATCGGCGTTCTGCGTGAAGGCGTCCGCGGACGCGCACGAAGATGCTCGGCCTTCTCATGAGGATCTCGTCATCCTGTGTATGCATCGGCCGTATCGGTGTCCCCCTTGAGGGGGGTCACCACCCCCCCGTGCACTCGGCGAGGGTGTCGACGCCGGCGAACGCGGCGCCCTTCCCGCGGCTCGTAGCAGGGGACCCCGCCACCTGCGCGATGCAGAAGTAGGTCCCGCTCTTCGACATGCCGACCAACAGCAGGTCGGTGCCGCCGCCCACCTGGATCGAGATCTCGTCGCTGGTTGCCGGCCCGCCGGCTCCGACCCACTGCAGGCTCGGCTCGAGCCCGCTCGCGGTCGGCACGTCGAACCCGGTGAAGTTCCCGTTGTCCGAGTAGAAGACGAGTCCCGCGACGAGCCCCGTTCGGAGGTTCGTCTGGAGGGCTCGATCCTGAGCTCGGGTCCTGGCCCCCAGGAAGGTCGGCAGAGCGATGGCGATCAGGATGCCGATGATCAGTACGACCACCATCAGCTCGATCAGGCTGAACCCGTCCTCGCCCGCAGACCCACGATCGTCGTACACGTCGTCTCACGTCCCTTCCTCGGGACACGGACGAGGACGGCCCCGAGGGGCCGCCCTCGTCCGTGGTTCCTGGTGCTCGGGTCGGTCTACGGGAAGCTCGTGCCGACCGCGGCGGCAGCGCCGGCACCGGTGCACGCGGCGCCGGAGCCGTAGGTGGTGCCGTTCGCGGACCGGTCACGGATCCAGTAGCACGTGCCGTCTGCGGCCATCCGGGCCGCAGCCCACTCGGTCGCCGAGACCACCGACACGCTCACTCCGGGA
>JAHEXX010000073.1 GCA_023251895.1 bacterium | reverse complement strand
CGAGCCCGGGCGGAGGGCGCGTACCGGGCGCTGACCGAACGTGCCAACGGCTAGGCGGCTGGCCGCCCGGGCCCTCTACGAGGTCATGACGATGGGGGCGCGGTTCCCGGGGCCGACCCTAGCGGCGGCCCGGTGGCGCGGCCACGGCGAACCGATGGGCCGAGCTACCGACGTCGTCATCGAGGGGTACCCGAGGTCGGGCAACCGGTTCGCCATCGCCGCCTTCGTCCTTGCCCAGCACGCCCCGGTCCGCGTCGCCCACCATCTCCATGCGCCGGGCCACGTGATCGCCGCCGTCCGCGCAGGCGTCCCGGTGCTGGTGCTGACCAGGGATCCGGACGACGCGATCGTCGACTTCGCGCTGATCAGGCCCGACCTCACTGTGGGCCAGGCCGCCCGCGGCTACGCGCGCTTCTACCAGCCCCTGCTGCCGTACCGCGGGCGGTTCGTGGTGGCCCGGTTCGAGGACGTGACGTCCGACTTCGGCAAGGTCGTTCGCGCCGTCAACGAGCGGTTCGGCACGAACTTCGCGGAGTTCCTGCACACCGAGGAGCGAGCTCGGGAGGCCCTGGATATGGCCGAGCGGCGGTGGGCGGAACGGACCGGACCGGGGCTCCCGCTGGTCGGCCGGTCCGGGGATGCCGGAGCCGAGGGGCACCAGGCGCGGCGCAGCGAGCTGCGCCGCGCGTACGGAGCGCCCGCCCTGGCCGGCCCGCGGGCCCGGGCCCGTCGTGTGTACGAGCGCCTCGGCTCCGATGTCGCGTGAGCGCGTTCGGCCTGGTCACGATGGCGGAATCGCCACGCGGACATCGGCGACCGGCGCGGTGCCGGCGTTAGACTGACCAGCCGGATGTTCCCCGCTCTCGAAGGTCAGGATCGCTAACCGTGCGCGCCGCTCCCAGGGTCGTCGAACGCACGTCGGAGTCCACCAAGCTCCGGGTGATCCCGCGCGTGCGGGAGCTGTATGCCTATCGGGAGATCCTGGCCAACCTGGTTCGCAAGGGGCTCAAGGTGAAGTACACGGCCTCCGTGCTGGGGGCCGTGTGGTCGCTGCTCAATCCCCTGGTGTTCCTCGCCGTGTTCACCTTCGTGTCCAAGGTGATGGGCAGCAACATCCCGAGCTACCCCGTGTACCTGCTCTCCGGCCTGTTGGCCTGGAACCTGTTCAACGTGTCGGTCACCCTCAGCACGCGCTCCGTGGTCGACAACGCGAACCTCGTCAAGAAGGTCTACTTCCCCCGCGAGCTCCTGCCGCTGTCGGCGATCGGCGAGGTCCTGGTGGACTTCGTGCTGCAGGTGTCGGTGCTGATCCTGTTCATGATCGTCACCGGCTACGGCTTCCACCCGGCCAATCTGGCCCTGCTGCCGCTCGTGGTCTTCGACCTCTTCACCTTCACGACGGGCATGGCGTTCCTGTTCGCCGCGCTGAACGTGCGGTACCGCGACGTGCAGTACCTGGTGGGCCTGGGGATGATCGTGTGGTTCTGGCTCACGCCGATCGTGTACCCGAGCCACTTCGTGCAGGAGCAGGCGGCCAGGATCGGGTCGCGCATCGACCTCTTCGCCGTCTACCTCCTGAACCCCATGGCCGACATCATCGAGGGGTTCCACCGCGCGCTGTACGGCGTGGTCCAGCCCCGGGCCGGCACGGTGATCCTGGTTGACGCGAGCCTGGGATGGCTGGCCGCCGTGCTGGCGACCGCGGCCGTGGCCTCCCTCCTGCTTGCCTGGCTCACCTGGCGGGTCTTCTTCACGCTGTCGGGCGACTTCGCCGAGGAGCTGTAGGGCGATGGGATCCCCGGCCATCGAGGTCGACGCCATCAGCAAGAAGTTCCGGCTGTACCGGGAGAAGCCGACATCGCTGAAGGCCCGGCTGATCTCCTCCAGGAACCGTGCGGAGGACTTCTGGGCCCTGCGGGATGTCTCGCTCGAGATCCCCGAAGGCGCGTCGCTCGGGCTGATCGGGCACAACGGGTCGGGCAAGACGACGCTGCTGAAGGTGATCGCCGGCATCCTCCGTCCCACCGAGGGCCGGGTGGTCACCCGGGGCCGGATCGCCGCCCTGCTGGAGCTGGGCGCAGGGTTCCACCACGAGCTGACCGGGCGGGAGAACGTATACCTGAACGCCTCGTTCCTGGGCCTGTCGCGCCGCGACACGGACCTCGTGTACGACGACATCGTGGCCTTCGCCGAGCTCGAGGACTTCATGGACAACCAGGTGAAGTTCTACTCGTCGGGCATGCTGGTGCGGCTCGGCTTCGCCGTTGCGGTCCACGTCGATCCCGAGATCCTGCTGATCGATGAGGTGCTGGCGGTGGGCGACGAGGCCTTCCAGGCTCGCTGCCTGGAGCGGGTGCGTCAGTTCCAGCGGGACGGGCGGACAATCGTATTCGTGACCCACGCCCTGGACATGGTCGCGAGGGTCTGCGACTGGGCCGTGATGCTCGACCACGGGCACGTCCACGCCGTCGGCCCGCCGGAGGATGTGGTGCGCGAACTCCGGTACGTTCTGCTACGGAGCGACCCGAACTTCGTCCCGGAGGAGGGCACCCGGGAGGTCGAGATCGCCGGCGTCGAGCTGGTCCGGGGACGCGGCTCGAACGACGGGTCGGTCATGCCCGGGGAGGACCTCACGATCCAGGTCGACGTCAGGGCCAACGAACCTGCCGACGACCTGGACGTCTCGTTCGGAGTGTGGGATTGGCGCAACCTGCTGGCGACCGACGGGAGCACGGCCCGGGAGGGCGTCTCCGTCGGCCGGTTCGCGGGCAAGCGGCGGGTGCGGTTTCGCCTGCGCACGGTGCCGTTTGCGCCGGGCAAGTACTGGATCACCGTTGGGCTGTCATCGCAGATGACCGGCCACGTCTACCACGTTCAGAGGCAGCGGTACTGGTTCGAGGTGCGCGAACCTGAGGCGGAACACCAGAGGATCGTTGTCGTGCCCCTCGAGGTGGATGTGGAGGACCTGTGAGCGCGGCGCCAACGGAGACAACGCGGAAAGGAAGCCGAACGATGCTGATCCCGCTGATCCTGATCTCGGTGGGTCTGGCCGCCGTTGCCCAGCTGACGTTGAAATGGGGGATGAACCAGGTCACCGACAAGGCCGGGGAACTGCGGCTGTCCGGTGATTCGCTTCGGGCGGTCGCGTCCACCCCGGCGGTGTGGCTGGGGCTCGCGCTGTTCGGCCTGTCGGCGGTGGTGTGGCTGGCCGTGCTCTCGCGCACAGCGCTGTCGTTCGCCTACCCGTTCGCGGCCCTCACCTACGTGCTCATCGTGCTGTTCGACAAGCTGATCCTCTCCGAGCAGGTCCCGCCGCTCCGGTGGGCCGGTGTGGCCCTGATCGTGGCCGGAGTGGTGCTCGTGGCGCAGACACAGCACACGTGAGCCTTCCGCGTCCGGAGGCGACGGAGCTCGCGGTCGTCATCGTCAACTACAACACGGGGGACTACCTGGGGCGCTGCCTCGCATCGCTCGGGGCCCACCGCGGCGACGTGACGCTCGACGTGCTCGTCATCGACAACGATTCACACGACGGCAGCCACGTGGTCGCGATGGCCTCGCATCCCTGGGCCCGTCTTGTCGAGAACGCCGACAACATCGGTCTGTCGGCGGCTTGGAACCAGGGGATCCGCCAGACCGATGCGCCGTACGTGCTGCTCCTCAACCCCGACACCGAGTGGTGGAAGGGGACGCTCGCCGGTTATCTGGCGGTGGCGCGCGATCACCCGCGCGCAGGCATCGTCGGGCCGCTGGTGCGCAATCCGGACGGCACGGTCTATCCGAGCGGACGACCCTTCCCGAGCGTCGTCGACGCCGTCGGCCACGCGTTCCTCGGCGCCGTCAAGCCGGACAATGCTTTCACGCGCCGGTACCACATGGAGGGGTGGGACCGGACCACGGAACGGGAGGTCGACTGGGTCTCGGGAGCGTGCATGCTGTTCCCGCGCAAGGCGTTCGATGAGGTGGGTCTGCTCGACGAGGGGTTCTGGCTGTACGGGGAGGAGCTCGACATCGCGACACGCCTCCGCGAGGCGGGCTGGGCCGTGCTGTTCACGCCCGAGGTCGAGATCATCCACCAGATCGGCGTGTCGACCGGCCGGTCCCGTCGGACGCTAGCGATGCACTCGAACAGCATCTACCGGTACTACCGGAAGCATCGTGCGAGAGGGTGGCGGCGACTGACCTTGCCCCTCGCGTGGACCGCGCTGCGCCTGCGCGCCGAGACGGAGTGGCTGCGAGGGAGGCTCGCGGGGCGATGAAGGCGGTCGTTCTGGTCGGCGGGGAGGGGACACGGATGCGTCCGCTCACGGAGACGATCCCCAAGCCGCTGATCCCGCTGATGGACCGCCCCTCCCTGGACCACGTGCTGGACCACCTGGTGCGCCACGGCGTCCACGAGGTCGTGATGTCGTCGCCGTACCTCGAGTCCACGTTCCACGGCTTCATCGAGTCGCGCCACGGCGACCCCCGGATCACGTGGATCACCGAGGAGCAGCCCCTGGGCACCGGCGGGGCCATCGTGCACGCGCTGGATCACATCGACGATGCGCCGTTCTTCGCGCTGAACGGAGACATCCTGACCGACCTCGATCTGAGCGAGATGCTTAGGTTCCACGGCAGCCGAGGGGCCACGGCGACCATCGCGCTCCACCATGTGGATGACGCGCGCCCCTTCGGGCTGGTGCCGACGGATCGGAGCGGCCGCGTGCAGAAGTTCCGCGAGAAGCCGGGGGAGCTGATCCCGGGCGACATCAACGCGGGTACCTACATCTTGGATCCGGGGACTCTGTCCGAGTGGCCCACAGGGGAGAACATCTCGATCGAGCGGCAGATCTTCCCCGCGCTCATCGCGTCGGGGCGGCCCGTGTATGGGTTCCTGGCCGACGCCTACTGGCTCGACCTCGGCACGCCGCAGCAGTACCTCCAAGCTCATTTCGACATCCTGGAGAACCGGGTGAAGGGCGAGCATTATCGGGCCCCCTGGGTCGCCGAAGGCGCCTCCGTCGATCTCCGGGCCCACCTCGGCCGGTGGGTGGCCGTCGGCCCTGGCGCCTCGGTCGCGGCGGAGGCCACCGTGGAGGACTCGGTCCTGCTGCCGGGAGCCTCGGTGGCGGAAGGCGCCACCGTCGTGAGCACGATCCTGGGCCCCCGGGCCCGGGTCGGCCCCGGCGCCTCGGTGGTCGATTCGGTGCTGGCCGAGGAGGCTCGGCTGCCGGCCGGGATGGTCCTGACGGGAGGCCAGGTATCGGCCGGTCGGGAAGCCCATCCGGGGGATCAACCCGAAGCCCCCTGAGGCCGATGTGGTACGGTGCGGCACCGATCCGCATCCACCATGCGCAGGAAGATCGCACCCCTCGTCGTTCTGACCGCAGCGCTGGCGTTGGCGGTTCTCCCGGCGACCCCGGCTGGGGCCGGGAAGTCGTTCACTTTCTACGGCGCCGGCTACGGACATGGGCTGGGCATGTCGCAGTGGGGTTCCTACGGTCTGGCTTGGGCCGGCTGGACCCACCAGCAGATCCTGCGGCACTTCTACTCGCACACCCAGGTCCAGGTGACCCAGAACCCTCCGAGGTTCCTGCGGGTGGGGCTGACCCAGGGCAGGGTACGTCTCACGCTCACCGCGGGGGGTGGGCCGGTCGACCTGAAGGTGGGCGATCCGAAGAACGGCCAGCTGGTCGGCGCGATCCCGAACGGCGACACGTGGCGCGTTCTCGTGGGCGGGAGCCACTTCCGTGTGCTGGACGCCGCCGGCGCCGAGGTAGGCGGCCGGCTGTGGGGCGGCACCGCCAACAACCTGTACGCGACGTACGGACCGAACCACGCTCGGGTGCATGTGCCCGAGGGCGGGCACACGTACAACCGCGGCTACCTGGAGTTCAACATCTACGATTGCGCCTCGCGCTGCGTCGAGCGCCTGATCCTCCAGATCGCGCCGGAGCACTACCTCTACGGCATCAGCGAGGTCCCCAGCAGCTGGCCCATGCAGGCCCTCGAGACCCAGGCCGTTGCCGCCCGCGACTACGCCTTCTACCAGGCCCGGTACGGGCAGAACCGCGGCGTGTGCAACTGCGCCCTCGTCGACGATGCCTCCGCCCAGGTCTTCGCCGGGTGGGACAAGGAGGGCGGGCTCATGGGCGATCGTTGGGTGGCGGCGGTGATCGGGACCGCCGGCCAGGTGATCACCCACCAGGGGAGCCTGATCGAAGCCTTCTACATGGCCTCGTCGGGTGGGTACACGGAGAACAACGAGAACGTGTGGGGCGGGAGCCCCATCCCGTATCTCCGGGGTGTCTGCGACCCCGGGGACTACACGGCGGCCAACGCCGCTCGCGTGTGGAGCACCACCATGACCGATGCCGAGGTGACGTCGCGACTGGGCCTGGGCATCGGCAAGGTCACGGGGTTCTCGCACTTCTCGCGCGGCGTGTCCGGGCGCATACTCACCGTGGAGGTCGATGGGGCAAGCGGGCGTGTCACGATCAGCGGAGCAACGCTCCGGGCTCGGCTGGGCCTGATGGACGATCGGGTGTGGATCAACCGCGATCGCCGGGTCGTCGGCGCGATCAGGACGAAATACGACGACCTGAACTGCCGGCCGGGGCTCCCGATCTCACCCCAGCTCTTGGTGCCGGGCGGCGCGCGCCAGGCGTTCGTGCAAGGTGGCATCTTCCGCAACGACGGAACCGGCGTATCGGTGTGGCTGAAGGGCGCCGTCTACGACAAGTACGTGCAGGTCGGGGGGGCCGCCGGGTTCTTGGGACTGCCCCTGGCCGCGCCGAAGGGCCTGACGGCGCCGGCCGGCTGCGGGCAGGTCCTTTGCACCCGTACCAGGTTCGCGGGGGGGACTATCTACTTCAAGGGCCCCGTCGGAGCGCACGCGCTCCACGGCCCGGTGCTCGCTTCCTACGCGTCCCTCGGCGGGCCGGGCGGCTCGCTGGGGTTCCCCACGAGCGACGTGCGGTTCGGCTCGGGCGGGCAGTTCGCCACCTTCGAACACGGGACGATCACGTGCTCGAACGGGACCTGCTCACGGTCTTGAGCCGGCGCCGCTAGCCGGTTCGGGCTTCGGGGGCGATGTTGGTGTTCTGGAAGGCGTCGATGAAGCCGGTAGCGATGGTGCGGGCTCGCGGCGCGGTGAGGTCCGGGCCGGCCGGGCACGTCTGTAGCCGGTTCCACGCCCCGAACGCCAGATCCACGCCGTCCGGCAGCTGGCCATAGGCCCCCATCACCACCTCGCCTCGGGCGTTCGTGACGTCCTGGAGCGCCTTCACCACGTCGCTGGGCAGCGCGCCATCTCGGTAGTAGATCGCCACGTAGCCGTGCTCCAGGTTGTGGACCACGTTCTGATCGCGCATGGGCGCGCCCTGCACGCCCCTGGGCAAGGGGTCGGTGTGGTGACCCGAGGTCGCGGGGTGCTGGTCATATTCGTACGGCGGATCGTGTAAGCCGCCCGGCGGGTTCTCGGCGAGGGGTTGTCGGACGCCGGTGCACCCGGCATCTCGAGCCGCTATCACTGCGGCTTGGGCGATCGCCTTCGGGGCTCCGACCCGGGTCAGGAACTGGAACGTAAGGAGCGCGGCGGCGGCCACCGCCGCGAACTGGAGGGCACGGCGGAACGTGGCCCGGCGGGAAGACCGTTTCAAGGCCTGCTCCCGGCGCTCGCGCGCTTCCTGTTTGTGTTCGCGCCGCTGCGGCGCGGCCCCGCCGGGCCGCAGCGGCGCGGAGGCGCGTTGAGCCGGACGGTGCTTCTTCTTCTTCGGCACGGTTACTGCTGCTCGTAGGCGGCGAAGTCGAAGCTCGAAGGGGTGGGGTTCGGAAGCTCCTTCTGGGTGCCGAAGGTCACGACGATGACCTGGTGCTGCCCGAGGGGCAGCGCCCGAAGGTTGCCCCGGTACGCTTTGCCGTCGATCCACGCCTGCAACCGGTCCTGGCCGCTCACGCAGTAGCCGCCGATGCACGTCGGGGTCAGCCGGACCCCCCACACATCGAAGAACTGGCCCAGGGTGAACTGTGTGCTCGTGGCCGACTCCGCGTGGATGACTCCCGTGGCGTCGTGGGTGTGCAGGGACGCCGAAGCGGCCGGGCCGATGCCGACGTCCTTCGGAACCGGGGCGGGCAGCCCGTGAACGAAGATCTGGAGCTGGTCGTGGAGGTGGAGCGCGGCGCCCTGCGGGGGCAGCGCGAGCTTGTCGAGGCGGGCGGCGAGCTTGTCGGTGTTGGCCGGCCAGGGAGCGTCGCCCGTGAGCAGCCCCGGCAGGGTGGGCTTGGGCGGCTCGGGCCGGGTGATCAGGAAGATCCCCGCGCCCAGGGCCACGACGACCACGGCCACCAGCCAGATGGAGCGTCTGCGTCGGGCCTTGGCCATCTGGCGCTGGAGCTCGATCCGCTGGCGCCGAGCCTCGTCCTTGCGCTCGGCCTTCGTCGGCCTGCGCCCGCCGGTCTGCTGGTCTGCCTTGCCGCTCACTCGACTCCTCTTCGTCGGTTCCGCCGGCCCGGTTCGGCTCCGGCCGCGGTCCGCAAGCTTACCGGCCGGAGGAAGGGAACCCGGGACGTTGCGCGGCTGGGGTGTCGTGCCGATGATGGTGGTTGCCTTCGCCGCCATCGCCGGGGCGGTGCTCGGGTCCGAACGGCGGTGGCCCTCGTCCTATCTAGGTCATGTTGTCCGACTTCTTCGACTTCATCCACGGCGTGATCTAAGCCCGGCGAAGGAAGTCCTCGAGGTCGAACGGAGGGCGGGGCCGGGAGGCCCCGCCCTCCGGCATCGGCCCCGCTGCCACCGTCCCCAGCGCGAACCACTCGTCGTCGATCCCGAGGGCGTCGCGCGTCTCCTCCTGGCAGAAGAGCGTGGAGCTGATCCAGCACGACGCGAATCCCTGAGCGTGGAGCGCGAGCAGCAGGTTCTGGATCGCCGCCCCCGCCGACAGGAGGAACATCTCCTGCTCGGCGTGCGCGCGCTCGGCATCCGGGTAGGCGTGCGCGCCGCCGAACCGCACGAACGGAACGATCAGAAGGGGCGCGGAGCCGAACAGGTCGTCGGACTTCCGCAGGCGGCGTTCGACGACCTCGTCGGGCATGCCGTCGGACGCGAGGTCGAGCCGCCAGGCCTCGGCAATCGCGCCGAGCAGCCGCCGGCGGGCGGGGCCGGGATCGAGCGCGACGAACAGCCACGGCTGCGTGTGGTGCGGCGCCGGGGCGGTGCAGGCGGCCCGAACGGCCTCCTCGACGGCCTCCTGCGGGACCTCCCCGGGGCCGTAGGACCGGATGGACCGGCGGGCCGCGATGGCCTGCAGGGGCGATTCGCGGAACAGGTCGCCCGCAGGCGCGCGAACCATGTCGCGAGCCGTCCCCGGAGGCGCCGTGGACGAGACGCCGCGGACCAACGCGGCCGGCACGCGGTCGGCCTTGCCCATCACCAGCCCGCTCGCCGCCGCGACCTCGTCGGCCAGGGCGACGACGGTTGTCTCCAATTCGCGTCCGTGATGGTCGCGGGTCCCGCGGAGATCGACCAGCGCGGGCAGGCCCGCGCAACCGACTGCCACGTTGACCAGCCCGTACCGCCAGGGCCGCCCGAAGGTGTCGGTGACGATCACGCCGAGGTCGATGCCGAGGGCAGCCCGCAAGGAGTCGCGGATCGCTGCCGCCGATGCGTCGGGATCTTCGGGGAGCAGCGACAGGAACCCGTCGGCCACGTTCGACGCGTCGACGCCGGCGTTCGCGCACACGAACCCGTGGCGGGTCTCCGCGATGACGAGGTCGCCGCGGCGGGCCACCACCCGACGGGATTCCAGGGCGACCCAAGCCTCGCGCCCCTCGGGCGCGGGGACGACGCGCCCTTCGGCCTTCGACACGACCTTCTGCGTGAGCACGAGGACGTCGCCTGTTCGGGCTTCGAGCGCCTGGAGCTGGGGGGCGAGGAGCGCGGCGAGGTCGTCGCCGGCGCGGATCTCCGGGAGCCCCTCGACCGGAACGACCTCGACGGTCACGGGACCAGCGACAGCGCGGATCGCGCCAGGGCCTCCGCCGCCCCGTCGTCGCGCATGATCGTGTCGGTGACGCTTACGGCGACGCCCAGCTCGCGCTCGATGCGCGGCGCCAGCCGGCGGTCGACCTCGTCGATCACCCACGCGTCCAAGAGCTCCTCGTAGGCCCGAGCCGCGCCCAGCGCGGAGACCTCCAGTCCGGCGACCGGCATCAGCCTGTCGGCCATGCCGAAGAGCGGGGCCCCCCCCACGATGGGGGAGATCCCGACGACGGGACGCTCGGCGACGTGCTCGCGGATGCCCGGTACCGCGAGGATGGGCCCGGTCGAGACCACCGGGTTCGACGGGCACAGAACCACGACGTCGGCGGCGTCGATGGCATCCAGCACGCCGGGGGCTGGAAGCGCACTCGCTGCCCCCTCGAACCGAACGGCCTTCACGTCGTCCCGCGCGTGCCGCTTCACCCAGTACTCCTGGAAGTGGAGGTCCATCACCGCCCCGAAAGACACCACCTCGATGCGGGTCGCCACGGGATCGTCGGTCATCGGCAGCAGCCGGGCGGCCACACCGAACCGCGCAGCCACGCGCTCCGTGACCTCCGAGAGGGCCAACCCCTCCGCGAGGAGCCGTGTCCGGAACAGGTGCGTGGCGAGGTCCAGGTCGCCCAGGTTGAACCAGGCCGCCTCCGGGTCGAAGCGACCCAGCTCCTCGGTCGCCAGGAACGTCTCATCCCGGCGGCCCCAGCCCCGTTCCCGGTCCATGGCGTCGCCCAACCAGTAGGTCACCGAGTCCAGGTCGGGCGAGACGTGCAGACCGTGCATGTGGATGTCGTCGGCGGTGTTCACGATCACCGTCACGTCGCGGGCATCGACCACCCGGACCAGGCCGCGCAGGAACTTCCCCGCGCCTACCCCGCCGGCCAGCGCCGCCACCTTCATGGGCGTCATCTTCCCGCGTGTCCGGGGAAGCCGACCACCGGGCTCCGTCGTTCCGTCGCCGCTGAGGTAGATTCCGGGTCGGCATGATCGACCTCTCCCACCGGCTCCGGCGCGCCCTGGCCCGGGCCGACGCGGGCAAGGCCCTCTCCATCGAGGAGGTCGAGGCCCTGCTTTCGGCCAGGGACGAGGGGCTGGAGCGCCTGATGGGCATCGCGGGGAGCCTGCGCGACCTGGGCCACGGGACCACCGTCACGTATTCGCGCAAGGTCTTCATCCCGCTCACGATGCTGTGCCGGGACCACTGCCACTACTGCACGTTCGCGAAGCCGCCGGCGAAGCTCGACCGGCCTTTCCTAACCCCCGAGGACGTCGTGGCGATCGCCGAGGCCGGCCGAAAGATGGGGTGCAAGGAGGCCCTGTTCACGCTGGGGGACCGGCCGGAGGAACGCTACCTGGAGGCGCGAGAGTGGCTCGCCGAACGCGGGTACGGGTCCACGCTCGACTACCTGCGGGCGGTGGCGATCCGCGTGATCGAGGAGACCGGGCTGCTGCCGCACCTCAACCCGGGCGTCATGTCGTGGGAGGAGATGGCCCGGTTGAAACACGTGTCCGCCTCGATGGGGCTGATGCTCGAGACGTCGTCGGACCGGCTGTCGCAGAAGGGCGGCCCCCACTTCGGCTCTCCCGACAAGGTTCCGGCGGCCCGGCTGCGGACCATCGAGGACGCCGGGCGCCTGGCCGTTCCGTTCACCACGGGGATCCTGGTCGGGATCGGAGAGACCCTCCGGGAGCGCGCAGAGTCGCTGGTCGCGATCCGCGAGCTCCATCGGAAGTACCGGCACGTGCAGGAGGTGATCGTCCAGAACTTCCGAGCCAAGCCGGGCACGGCGATGTACCACGCGCCCGAACCCGGGGACGATGAGTTCCTCGCGACGGTGGCCGCGGCCCGCGTCGTGCTCGGGCCGCGGATGAGCGTTCAGGCCCCACCGAACCTGTCCCGTCCGGAGCAGCGGCTTCGCCTGCTCGACGCCGGTATCAACGATTGGGGCGGGGTGTCGCCGCTCACCCCCGACCACGTGAACCCGGAACGGCCCTGGCCGGCGATCGACGCCCTCGCGCGGACCACCGCCTCGCGGGGACTGGCCCTCCGGGAGCGCCTGGCGATCTACCCTGAGTTCGCCTCGCGACCCGACCCCTACCTGGCGGGCAAGATGCGGGGGCCGGTGGAGGCACTCATCGGGCCGGACGGCCTGGCAGCGGACGGACGGATCCCCCAACCGATGCCCTGGCAGGACCCCGACGTGCACTGGAAGCCACGCCAGATCGCGTTGACGTTCGCCAAGGGGCCGGGAGCTGGGCTGCGCGAGGACGCACTGGCCGTGTACGGGGATCTCGACGCGGTGGGGGCGACCCGGGAGTGGGCCCGGAGGGACGTGGCTCCGGCGCGCCTCCGCGCGGATATGCGAACCGCCCTGTCCAAGGCCGCCGACCACCGTCCGATCACCGACGACGAGGCCTTCTGCCTGTTCCGGGCCGAGGGAGCCGCGCTGCAGGCGTTGCTCGAGGTGGCCGACGATCTCCGCGGGGAAGCGGTAGGCGACGAGGTCACCTACGTCGTCAACCGGAACATCAACTTCACGAACGTCTGCTACGTGGGGTGCCGCTTCTGCGCGTTCGCCCAACGCGAGGTCGACTCGGAGTCCTACACGCTCACCCTTTCGGAGGTCGCGGACAAGGCCAGCGAGGCCCGGGCGTGGGGGGCCACCGAGGTGTGCATGCAAGGAGGCATCCACCCCGATCTGCCCGGCACGTTCTACTTCGACCTGCTCGACGCGGTGAGGTCCCGAGTGCCGGATATCCACATCCATGCCTTCAGCCCCATGGAGATCTTGAGCGGCGCTACGAAGCTCGGCATCTCGTTCCGGGAGTTCCTGCAGGAATGCAGACAGCACGGCCTCGGCACGATCCCGGGTACGGCCGCGGAGATCCTCGACGACGAAGTCCGCTGGCTGCTTACTAAGGGCAAACTTCCGGCCGACACGTGGGAGGAGATCGTGAAAACCGCCCATGACCTGGGCATCCGTTCTTCCTCGACCATCATGTTCGGCCACGTCGACGCCCCGCCGCACTGGGTTTTCCACATGCGTCGTCTCGCCCGGATTCAGGCCGAAACCGGTGGGTTCACGGAGTTCGTGCCGCTCCCGTTCGTCCACCAGAACGCCCCCATCTACCTCGCCGGCAAGGCCCGCCCCGGTCCCACCATCGAGGACAACCTCCGGATGCACGCGATGGCCCGGATACTCTTCGACGGAGTTATCCACAACGTCCAAGTCTCGTGGGTGAAGATGGGCGTGGAGGTGTGTCAGACGATCCTGCGAGGTGGGGCCAACGACTTCGGCGGGACGTTGATGGAGGAAAGTATCAGCCGCATGGCCGGGGCGGAGTGGGGAATCAGGATGGAGCCGTCGGAGTTCCATGAAGCGATAGCGGCTATCGGCCGCATCCCTGCGGAGCGGACCACTACGTATGGACGCGTGCAGCGCAACGGTTCCGGAGAGCAGACCGTCATCGAATCCGACCAACTGATCGCGTAGATCTCCCCTCGGATCCCACGCCAACCGCGGATTCCGTCAACCTGCCTTACCGAGTTCATCAAGCTGATTGACTGTCGGTTTTTCCTGTCGAACCCCTTGCACTGCGCGTGTCGCATCGAGAGGATTGGCTCGGGGAAGCACCGTGGAGATGTGGTGACCGAGAAATTGCCTCTTGTCAACGAGGCCCAGCATCCTTC
>JAHEXX010000072.1 GCA_023251895.1 bacterium | reverse complement strand
CTTTCGCCAGGCGACGAACGCGACGCCAGCCGATCCGGGCGCGACAAAGGCTACCACCCGCGCTCCGTGGAACGCCTCGCCGGATGAGAGCACCCGCCGGACGTCCGTGGCGGCCTCAGGCGGAGAGCCGCGACCGGCCTTTGGACCGGCGGCGAGACAGGATGACCCTGCCGGCACGCGTCCGCATCCGAACGCGGAACCCGTGTGTCTTCTTGCGCTTGCGGTTGTTCGGCTGGTACGTGCGCTTGCTCATCCGTTCGCTCCGTCGTGGGAAACCCGGCCGCGCGGCCGGTGCGGCAGAGTATACGGGCCCCCATCGGCGCAGGACAAAGCACCTATCCACAGAAAGACCGTCAAAAGGCCCTGCTCGGCTTCCGGCGCACGAAAACGCTGTGCTAGACTCCGCGCCGCTTCCCTCGGCGGCCCCCCTCCCCTGCGGTTTCGGGCCACCATTCGCTTCCCCAGCGAGTTTCCACATATGTGGAAAGGCTTTGTGGAATCGGTATGACCGTCGCCGCAGCATCGGCCGAGAAGACCTGGTCCCACGTCGTAGAGAAGGCACGGAACGAGCTCCCTGAGAGTTCCGTCGCGATGTGGTTCTCCGGCGTGCGTGCCACGTCCCTGGAAGAGGGCGTGCTCGAGGTCGTGGCCCCATCCGACTACGTTCGGGACTGGCTGGCCGGCCACTACATGGACCTGATCCGGGCCGGGGCATCCGAGGCCCTCGGACAGCCTGTCAGCGTCCGCTTGGGGGCGGACCCGCAACCCCGCCAGCCCGCGGATACCGTCTCCCTCCCCGAGGTCGAGACCGTCCCCCGGGCGGACCGGGACTCACCGGCCGCGGCCGGAGGGATGGGTACTCCGGGCCTCCAATACCCCGGCTACACCTTCGAGACCTTCGTGCCGGGACCATCGAACCGCTTCGCCCACGCCGCGGCCATGGCCGTTGCCGAAGCCCCACCCTCCAAGGCCTACAACCCCCTGTTCATCTACGGGGGTGTGGGTCTCGGCAAGACCCACCTGCTGGTCGCGATCGGTCACCACATGTTCCGCTTGAACCCGCGGCTTCGTGTGAAGTACGTGACATCGGAAACCTTCGTCACGGAGTTCATCAAGGCCGTCCGGGAGCGGCTGGGCTACCAGTTCCAGCGGAAGTACCGAGACGTCGACGTGCTTCTGGTCGACGACATCCAGTTCCTCGCCAAGCGCGAGGAGACGCAGACCGAGTTCTTCCACACGTTCAACGCTTTGCACGCGGCGGAGCGGCAGCTCGTGATCGCGTCGGACCGGCCGCCCCAGGAGCTCTCAGGCATGGAGGAGCGGCTGCGCAGCCGCTTCCGCCTGGGCCTGTGCGTCGACGTGCAGCCGCCAGACATCGAGACCCGGATCGCGATCCTGCAGCTCAAAGCACATCGCGAGGAGATCCGGGTTCCCGACGACGTTCTCGAGTTCGTGGCGGAGAAGTTCGACCAGAACATCCGGGAGCTCGAGGGCGCTCTGGTGCGGGTGGTGGCGTGGAGCGAGCTCACCGGCCAAGCCGTTGACACCTCCTTGGCGGAGCGCGCACTGGAGGACCTGTTGCCCCAGACCGACGCCGAGATCTCTCCGCAGGTCATCCTGGACGAAACGGCCCGCTACTACACCCTGTCCGTCGACGACCTCATCTCGAAGAGCCGATCGCGCCCGCTGACCAACGCTCGGCACGTCGCGATGTACCTCATGCGGGAATGCACGGGCCTTTCCCTGATCAAGATCGGCGAGATCTTCGAGCGAGACCACACGACCGCCCTCCACGGCATCAACAAGATCGACAAGAACATGCGCGACCGCGAGCCGGTCTACCGGCAGGTCCAGGACCTCTCCCGGATCATCCGGGGGGCGGCCCGGGACGGTGCATAAGGTGCAGTTCACGCTGTGGGCGGTTGTGGAACCCGCGGGATCCACCGGCATCGTTCCCCAGTTTTCCCCACGCCTTCCACATGTCAGAGGGACTCGTTACCCTGGGGAAACGATGGCACGTTCCCGATTTCCACAGCCACTACTACTGCTTGGAAGTATTGAAAGCCAGGCAGTTTCTTCAGGGGGGTGTGCAGATTGAAGTTCCGGTGTGACCGTGACGCGCTGTCCGAGGCGCTGCAGACAGTGCAACGGGCCGTGTCATCACGACCCGGGATCCCGGCGCTCACGGGAGTGCTCCTGGAGCTGTCGGACGAGGGCACGCTGACCCTGACGACGACCGACCTGGAGGTCTCGGCTCGCTTGTCGATCGAGGTGCAGGTCAACGAGACAGGCCGGGCCCTGGTGCCGGCTCGCCTGCTGGCCGATACCGTGAAGAGCCTCAGCGATGCCCCGGTCGAGATCGAGGCGGACCAGAGCCAGGCCCGGATCCGGTGCGCGGCGTACGAGGGGGCCCTGCGATTGCTGCCAGTCGAGGATTTCCCGGCGCTCCAACAGCCGTCGGGAACCCGTGTGGTGGTTGAGGTGGGCGGCTTCGCGGAGGCTGTGGGGCAGGTTGGGCGAGCTGCATCTCGCGACGAGGCGCGGCCGGTCCTGACGGGGGTGCTCATGGAGGTCAGCCGGGAAGGGGTCACGTTCGTGGCCACCGACTCGTACCGCCTAGCGGTGCGGGAGTTGGTGGCGACCGCCGGGGGGGAGGCGAAGGTGATCGTCCCCGAACGCGCCATGTCCGAAGCCGGCCGGGCGGCAGCGGCCGAGGAGAAGGGCGAGATCGAGATCTTCGTCGATGCGAGCCAGGTGTCGTTCGGGGTGGCGCAGCTCTCGCTGACCTCGAGGCTGATCGAGGGGGAATTCCCGAACTTCCGCCAGCTCCTGCCGGAGGCCTACGAGAATCGCCTGACCGTCTCGCGGCAGCAGCTCACCGACGCGGTGCGCCGTGTGGGCCTTCTGGCCAGGGACAACACGCCGGTCCGAATGGAGTTCAACGCTCTCGGCGTCAAACTGTCGTCGTCATCGCCCGATCTTGGCCAGGCCGTGGAGGCGGTCGAGGCGACGTACGAGGGCGAGGACGTCACGGCGGCGTTCAACCCCAACTACTTGGCGGACGGGTTGTCCGCAGCGACGGGAGAGTCGGTCAGGCTGGAGGTGCGCGATGGCCTGAAGCCCGGCGTGGTCAAGGGTGAGGGCGAGGAGTTCACCTACCTCGTCATGCCGGTGAAGCTGCCGGCGCCCGTCGCCTGAGCCGGCGTCCGGCTCAGCGGTGCAGCTGCGCTGGATCGAGCTGCGGGACTTCCGGAACCACGGTGACACGCGGGTGGTCGTCCCGGATGGCTTGGTGGTGGCCGTCGGGCCGAACGGCGCCGGGAAGACCAACCTGATGGAGGCCATGTTCTTCCTCTGCTCGCTCACCTCGCCGCGGGTCAGCGACAACAAGCCCCTGGTCCGTGAGGGGGCGGCCGCCGGGTACGTGAGGGGCGAGGTGGAATCGTTGCAGGGCAAGGTTCTCATCGAGGTCGAGATCCCCGGGGCGGGCGCGAACCGGGTACAGGTGAACCGATCCCCGGTCCGGCGCAAGCGGGACGTGCGACGCCAAGCGCGGGCCGTGTACTTCGGGCCCGACGACCTGGATGTCGTGCGGGGCGAGCCTGGTCAGCGGAGGCGGTTCCTCGACGAGGCCCTGGTTGCCCTCTGGCCTCTGAAGGAGTCGCTGATCACGGCCTACGACCGGACCGTACGCCAACGGAACCGGCTGCTGAAAGACTGGGAGGGAAAGGGGGCGCCGGCCGGCCTTGAAGCGTGGGATGCGGAACTCGTCGAGAATGGATGCGCGCTGACCAGGGCTCGGGCCGAGGCCGCTACCAGGCTGGCCCCTTACGCCGAGGAGGAGTTCCTCCATCTCGTGGGGTACGGGTTGGCGTGCAAGTACCTGGCCTCCGTGGAGGGGGAGCCGCTCGAGGAGGCGTTCCGGGAACGCTTGATAGCCCGTCGCGAGGACGACCTGATCCGTCGCACGACACTGGTGGGGCCCCACCGGGACGACCTCGGACTCGCCGTCCGGGAGATGGGCGCCCGGGCGTTCGCCTCCCACGGAGAGGGCTGGGCGGCGGCGCTGTGCCTTCGGCTCGGACTGGCCGCGGCCGTGGCGGAGGAATTGGGCGAGCCGCCGATCGTCCTCCTGGACGACCCGTTCTCGGCGCTCGACCCGGCTCGTCAGGTGCAGGTCGCGGAACGCCTGGCCGGCCGGGGCCAGGTGGTGGTCAGCGTGGCCGACGAGTCCCACGTCCCCAAGAACGCCGACGAGATATGGGAGGTCGCGGCCGGCGCCGTGACGATCCAGGGGGCGAGCTGACGGATGCCGTCGAGCAAGGGGTTCCGGGGCCGGAAGATTCAACGAACCACCCGGGAGACCCCGATCGGTGACGTCGTGGACGGGCTGCTCCGGGACCGGGTCCTCGCCGCGGGGGTCCGCGTGGGCCGCCTGGCCGCTTCCTGGGAGCGCATCGTGGGCCCGCGGCTGGCCTCGGAGACGGCTCCGGTCAGCTTGGAAGGAGGCGTGTTGGCGGTCGCGGCAAGCACCGGACCGTGGGGCGCGCAGGCCCGGTTCCTGGCCGACGAGATCCGCAAACAGGCCAACGCTGCGCTGGGCTCCGAGGAGGTGGCTCGGGTGCAGATCGTGATACGGCGCGACCCACAGAAAGGCTTGTGAGGCAATGACTTACGTGACACCGGACGGACCAGGTTCTGAGGCGGAAAGAGGCTCTCGCGTCACCCCCGATTGGTAAACTTACGGAGGTTGATTCCGCGTGCCCGCGGGGCCCTCATCGAGGTGACGCACCCTCGGCGTGGTCCGGACACCGGACGGAGGTTTGTTGGCAACAGCGGCGAAGGAGACGAAGAAGCCGAGCAAGTACGAGGCGTCGGACATCCAGGTCCTGGAGGGCATCGAGCACGTCCGGCTCCGCCCCGGGATGTACATCGGAACCACCAGCTCCCGCGGCCTCCACCACCTCGTGTACGAGGTCGTCGACAACTCGATCGACGAGGCCATGGCGGGGTTCTGCGACAAGATCGTCGTCACCCTGCTGAAGGAGGGAGGCTGCAGGGTCGAGGACAACGGCCGTGGGATCCCCGTCAAGCCGATCCCCAAGGCCAAGGACCGCCGCCCGGCCGTCGAGATCGTGCTCACGACGCTCAACGCCGGAGGCAAGTTCGGGGGCGAGGGCTACCGGATCTCGGGAGGCCTCCACGGCGTCGGTGTCTCGGTCGTGAACGCCCTGTCGGAGAAGCTCGTCTGCGATGTCAGGCGGGACGGGTTCACGTGGACCCAAGAGTACTCGCGAGGCAAGTCGACGAAGAAGCTGACGAGACGCAAGGCAGCCGCCAAGACCGGCACGACGATCACCTTCGCCCCGGACCCCGAGATCTTCGTCGAGGGTACGGAGTTCAAGCGCGAGATCCTGGCCGAGAGGATGCGGGAGCTCGCGTTCCTGAATCGCGGCGTCGAGATCCAGCTCATCGACGAGCGCGAGGCCCAGCCTCACAAGGACGCCTACAGGTACAACGGCGGATTGGTCGACTTCGTGAAGTACCTCGCCGAGGGCAAGGAGGCGCTGCACAGGGTCATTCCGGTGGAGGCGAAGGAGGAAGACGCCGAGGTCGAGATCGCCCTGCAGTGGAACGCCGGGTACGCGGAGTCGTTCCACTCGTTCGCCAACACGATCAACACGCACGAGGGCGGCATGCACGAGGAGGGGTTGAAGAAGGCCCTGACCAACGTCATCAACCGGTACGCGCGGACCAAGGGCCTGCTCAAGGAGAAGGACGAGAACCTGATCGGCGAGGACGTCCGCGAGGGCCTGATCGCGATCGTCTCCGTGAAGCTCCGCGATCCGCAGTTCGAGGGGCAGACCAAGACCAAGCTCGGCAACGCCTCGATCCGGTCGTTCGTCGAGACCACGGTGAACTCCCAGTTGGCCACATGGCTCGAGGAGCACCCCGGCGACGCGAAGCGCATCGTCACGAAGGGCGAGGCGGCCGCCAAGGCGCGCATCGCGGCCCGGCACGCTCGTGACCTCACCCGGCGGAAGTCCTTCCTGGAATCTGGGTCGCTTCCCGGCAAGCTCTGGGACTGCCAGCTGACCGACCCGGGCTCGTGCGAGCTGTACATCGTGGAGGGCGATTCCGCGGGCGGCAGCGCGAAGCAGGCCAGGGATCCTGCGACGCAGGCCATCCTACCGATCCGGGGCAAGATCCTGAACGTCGAGAAGGCCCGCCTGCACAAGATCCTTGAGAACCAGGAGATCCAGGCTCTCATCACCGCGATCGGCACCGGCATCGGCGAGGAGTTCGATCTCGAGAAGGCCCGGTACCACCGGGTGGTCCTGATGGCCGACGCCGACGTTGATGGGGCGCACATCCGCACGCTGCTGCTCACGTTCTTCTTCCGCAACATGCGTGAACTGATCGACGCCGGCTACATGTACATCGCCCAGCCGCCGCTCTACCTGCTGAAGGACGGGAAGCAGGAGCACTACTTTTACACCGAGCGCGAGTGGGATCAGTTCCGTAAGAAGGACGGGAATGGGGGGAAGAAGCTCGATCCCCAGCGTTTCAAGGGCCTCGGCGAGATGGACGCGGGCCAGCTGTGGGACACGACCATGGACCCCGAGCGGCGCACGCTGCTGCGGGTGGCCCTGGAAGATGCGGCTACGGCCGACCGGCTGTTCACCGTGCTGATGGGCGAGGACGTGCCGGCGCGCAAGGCGTTCATCGAGGAGAACGCCAAGGACGTCCAGAACCTCGATGTGTAGGAGTTTGTAGGTGGCGCAGGATCTGTTCGCGGGCCGGATCGAAGACGTTCAGCTCGAAGAGGAGATCCAGCGCTCGTACCTCGACTACGCGATGTCGGTCATCGTCGGGCGCGCCCTCCCCGACGTCCGCGACGGCCTGAAGCCGGTCCATCGGCGGATCCTGTGGTCGATGCAGGAGTCGGGGCTCCGGCCCGATCGCCCCCACCGGAAGAGCGTGTCGGCCGTCGGGGAGGTGATGAAGAAGTACCACCCCCACGGTGACGCGCCGATCTACGACGCGCTCGTGCGTATGGCGCAGGACTTCTCGCTCCGGTATCCGCTGGTCGACCCCCACGGGAACTTCGGATCCATCGACGGAGATCCGCCTGCGAGCATGCGCTACACGGAGGCGCGGCTCGCCCCGATCGCGATGGAGATGCTGCGCGACATCGAGGCCGAGACGGTCGACCTGGCCCCGAACTTCGACGGATACGAGCAGGAGCCGATGGTGCTTGCGGCCAGGTTCCCGAACCTGCTGGTGAACGGTTCCGGCGGCATCGCGGTCGGCATGGCGACGAACATCCCCCCGCACAACCTCGGCGAGGTCATCGAAGGGGTCGTGCACTACCTGGACAACCCGGACAGCACGCCGACGGACCTCATGAAGTTCATCAAGGGCCCCGACTTCCCCACGGGCGCCGTCGTCTTGGGCAAGCAGGGTATCAAGGATGCCTACGAAACAGGCCGAGGGTCGATCAAGATCCGCGCGGTGTGCTCGATCGAGGAAGGCTCGGGCGGCCGGTCTCGGATCGTGGTGACCGAGTTGCCGTACCAGGTGAACAAGGCCCGCCTGGCCGAGAAGATCGCCGAGCTTGTGAAAGGCGGCAAGCTCAAGGATGTCGCCGACATCAAAGACCACTCCAGCGGGCGCGAGGGCATGCGCCTGGTGATCGACCTGAAGCGCGCGGCCAACCCGCAGGTCGTGCTGAACCAGCTCTACAAGCACACGCAGCTACAAGACAACTTCGGCGTGATCATGCTGGCGCTGGTCGACGGTGTGCCTCGCACCCTGAACCTCGCCGAGATGGTCGGGTATTACGTCGACCACCAGGTCGACGTCGTCACTCGCCGCACCCGCTACCAGCTGAAGAAGGCCCAGGAGCGGGACCACATCGTCCAGGGCCTGCTGATCGCGCTCCAGCACCTGGATGAGGTCATCAGGATCATCCGCGGGTCGCACGACGCCGACGAGGCACGCGGCAAGCTGATGAAGAAGTTCAAGCTCTCAGAGATCCAGGCGAACCACATCCTGGACATGCCGCTGCGGCGGCTGACCCGGCTGGCGCGGGAGGAGCTGGAGCAGGAACACAAGGACCTGCTGGCCGGCATCAAGCACCTGAACGCTCTCCTGAAGGATCCGAAGAAGATCCGCGGGGTCATCAAGGAGGAGCTGGCGGAGATCAAGAAGAAGTACGCAGATGCCCGCCGGTCGAAGCTGAAGCCCGACGAGGGCGAGTTCGACGTCGAGGACCTGATCGCCGAGGAGGACGTGGTCATCACGGTTTCTCGGGCCGGTTATGTGAAGCGGCAACCCATCGACGCGTTCCGGCGACAGGGGAGGGGCGGCAAGGGCGTGATCGGGGCGAACCTCAAGGAAGAGGACGTCATCAAGCACGTCTTCACCACGACGACCCATCATTGGCTTCTGTTCTTCACCAGCAAGGGCAAGGTGTACCGGGTCAAGGTGCACGAAGTGCCGGAGTCAGGTCGCACGGCCCGCGGCATCTACGCAGCAAACCTGCCGGGAGTTGGGATCACCGCTGATGAGAGGGTGTCGGCGGTGATCGACCTCAAGGAGTACGAGGAAGGCCGGTTCCTGTTGTTCGCGACGAAGAATGGCATGGTGAAGAAGACGGCGTTACCCGAGTACGACTCGCCGCGGACGGGCCTCGCTGCCATCAACTTGAAGGAGGGCGACGAGCTGGTCCACGTCCTGCTGACCGACGGGAAGGACGATGTGATCCTGGTATCGCGCAGGGGCCAGGCCATCCGATTCAAGGAAAGCCTGGTGCGGCCGATGGGGCGGCAGACCGCGGGCGTGATCGGGATGCGGCTGGCAGACGACGACCGCGTCCTCGCGCTCGGCGTGGCGTCGGAGGGGGAGGAGCTGATCAGCCTCACCGAGCAGGGATACGGCAAGCGCTCCAGGCTCAAGGACTACCCGCCGAAGGGTCGGGGCGGCAAGGGCGTGATCGGCCACACCCTGACGAAGAAGACGGGGCTTCTGGCTGGCGGGTTCGTGGGGTCGAAGGACCAGGACCTGTTCACTATCTCGTCTTCCGGCAAGGTGCAGCGTGTGCCGGCAGCCGATATCCGGCGGGTAGGCCGAGCCAGCCAGGGTGTGCGCACGATGCGGGTCGAGGACGGCGAGATGGTCGTCGCGATCGCCCCCGTGATCATCCAGATGGACGAGGAGTAGCCCCCGGCCGTCAGCGCAGGCTTTCGGGGAGCCTGAGGTGGCGGAAGACACGCCAGAGCGTGAGGTCGTAGACGATCTTCAGGCCCCCGGCGATGACCCACGGCGCGCCGAGGGCCACGTTCTGCATCAGCACCGTGCCGATCAGCGGACCGGCCGGGCGGGCCACGTACCGGGCAGTGTTGGTGACCGCCGCGGCTGCCGTCCGTTCCTCGGGGTCGACCATCGCAGCGATGTAGGCCTGTCGGGTGGGGACGTCCATCTGGGAGAGGGCGAAGCGGGCCAGGAGCACGACGATGCCGAGCCAGAGCCACGGCGAGAGCGGCACGAGCATCAGCAGGACGTTCGACGGCAGGTGGCTGAACACCATCGTGTTCAGCAGACCGAACCGGGAACCGAGGCGCGCCGCCACGATGGACGAGCCGGCCTGGAGCAGTCCCGCCGCGAAGATGACCAGACTCATGAGCTCGGCGCCGGCCGCGAATCGGCGCTCGAACCAGAACACGATGAAGGTCACGACCACGAACCCTCCGGCGAAGGCATCGACCGCGAACAAGGACGCCAGCGTGAAGACGCGCTTCCTGGACCGCTGGAGGGGGCGGGGCGCCGCCGCGCCGGCGGCCGCAGCCACCTCTACGTTCTGCGTCAACCCGGCGGCCAGCCAGGCACAAGCCAGGGCTCCGACGGGGAATACCAGCAGCCATCGCTGGTCGGGGGGGAGCGAGGGAAGCACGTGACGGAACGCGGCCGGTCCCCCGGCGGCGAGGGCGCCGGCGGCCCCGGCCAGGTACGCGATGGCGTTGTACCGCCCGAACACCCGAACCCTGAGGTGCGGGGGGGCCTGGCCGATCATGGCCTGCTCGAGCGTCGTGATGGGCCCGGACTCGTTCGCGTCGGTGGACATCGTGCCCGTGAGGGCTACGGCGGCGAGGACGGCCACGCTGGTGGTGAGGGCGAAGGCGATCCCCGCAGCCCCCATCCCGAGGACCAGGACGGTGTAGAGGCGCCGCCTGCCAACGCGGTCACCGATCATGCCCACCACGATCGCCGCAAGAGCCATCCCGGCCAGCATGGCCGTGAACACCAGGCCGACCTGTGTGTCCGAGAGGCCGCTCGCGGCCAGGGACGTGCCCAGGATCACCGTGCCGAACCCGTACAGGAACGCCCGTACGGCCTGGACGGCCAGGATCCGGCGGAGATCTCGGGCCGCCGATGGACCCTCGGGGTTGCCTGCGCCGGTCGTCACGGAGGGCATAATCCCAGGATGGACACGACGACCGGCGTGGCGCTGATCGCGGCTGGAGCGATGATGGGGCTGGTGGCATCCTTCGGGCTCGCGCGGGTGGCCCCCGTGTGGGTCGTGCTCGGGGTAGCGGCCGCGGCCGGCGGGGTAGCCGTGTCCGGGTTCCTGCTGGTCCGAAACGATGCCCGGCCGGTGGACTGGGTGCTGGCGCTACCCGTGGGAGCCTTCATGGTGTCCGTCCACACTTGGCTGGTGTTCCGGCCGGCGGGCCGGCCGAGCGAAGGGTAGGTCCTTGCCGGAGGAGTCTTCGACCGATACAAGTACGGGTATGTCCCAGACGGTCCAGGCGACGGAGGCCTCCGAGGCGGCCGACCAGGCTCCCCAGGCGCCAACGCCCGCCGAGCAGCCGCGAAAGCCCAGCCGGCGCGAGATGCGCAAGGCCCGGGTGGTGATCCGCAAGGTCGGGCCATGGTCGGTGCTCAAGTTCTCCCTGCTCTTCTACTTCTGCGTGATGCTGGTGGTGTTCTGGGCGCTCGTGTTCCTGTACGTGATCATGGGCGCCACGGGGGTGCTGGACCACCTGTCGAAGCTGCTGAGCGAGGTGGGCTTCAAGCCGAAGGTAGGCACGTTCGAGTTCAACGGCCGCTGGATCTTCACCCGCGTCTTCGTAGGGCTGGCTGCGATGGTGGTCGTCTGGTCGCTCATCAACATGTTCCTGGCGTATCTGTACAACCTGGTGTCCGACGTGGTCGGTGGGGTGGAGGTCACGCTCGGCGAGAAACACTGAGGGCGGGGCTCCTCACGATTGACACCCTTTCTGGAGCCTGAGTACGCTTGGCCGAGGGTCGGGTTGTGGGCCCCCGGGTATCACATCGGGCCTGTAGCTCAGCTCGGTTAGAGCGCATCCCTGATAAGGATGAGGTCGATGGTTCAAGTCCATCCAGGCCCACGCGACGAGTAAGGGGGAAGGCCGTGGCCGAGGAAGCCGGGAAGAAGAGCGGCAAGAAGAAGTTCTTCCTGTTCGTGATGATCTCCGCGGCCATCGCGGCGGCGGTCGCCTTCGTGAAGCGGCGCCGTGGCTCCGACTTCGACGAAGACGAGTGGCAGGAACTACCGCCGCCGGCCGGCGGCTGATCCGACCCGCCGACCAGGTGTGACACCGAGGCCCACGCCCGGGCGTGGGCCTCGGTCTTTCCGGGCATCTAGACTCCGCCTCGTGCAGGGCGAGCACTGGGACCGGGCTCACTCGGCGGCTGCTGTGGCCGGAGTCGGGCTGCGTCCGCTGGTCACCCTGGAGCAGGCCGACCTGATCACCGAGGTGATGATCGCGACGTGGGGCGAACATCAGCTGCTGCCGCGCGAAGTGCTCCGGGCCCTTCAGGAGAGCGGGAACATCCCCTTCGGGGCGTTCGACGGGCAGGACATGGTCGGCTACGTGCTGGGGTTCGCCGGCGTGGACCGGGAGGGGCTGCACATGCACTCGCACATGCTCGCCGTGCGACCCGGCTTGCGGCACAAGGGGATCGGGTATGCATTGAAGCTGGCCCAGCGGGCCCAGGCCCTCGACCAGGGCATCACCATCGTGCGCTGGACGTTCGACCCGCTGGTGTCGCGGAACGCCTACTTCAACATGGCCAAGCTCGGCGCGAGGTGCGACCGGTTCGGGCGGAGTTTCTACGGCGAGATGACCGACGCGCTGAACCGGGGGGAGCGGAGCGATCGCCTGGTGGTTCGATGGGACCTCGAACGGGAGCCCACCGGCCCGGCGCGGTCGGAGGGCCTCGAGGCGCTGGGGCGTGAGGGCCCCAAGGACCTGCCGAAGCCGGCCGTCCGGGAGCTCCCGGCGGGACGACCGGTGCTGGTTCGGATCCCCCGCGAGTATGCGGATCTCAAGGAGCGGGATGCCGGGCTGGGCGAGGCTTGGCGGGACGCCCTGGCGGATGTCCTCGACGCGTGCTTCGAGGCGGGCCTCGTCGTAACCGGGTTCACGACCGACTCGACCTACGTCCTCTCGTGAGCCGGGTCACCGCGGTCGAGCTCCGGTTGGTGGGGATCCCGTTGGTGCGGCCGTTCCGGACGAGCTTCGGAGAGGAGACCGAGAAGGTCTGCATCCTCACGCGGGTCGAGACCGTCGACGCCCACGGGTGGGGGGAGTGCGTCGCGGGGCCCGATCCCGGTTTCTCCGAGGAGTTCAACGAGGGTGCGTGGCTGGTGATCCGCAACTTCCTGGCGCCGGCCCTGTTCGGGGCCGGCGACGTCGCAGTCGAGGAGCTCGACCGTGTGTTCTCAGGGGTGCGGGGAAACCCCATGGCGAAGGCCGCGGTGATCAACGCGTTCCTCGATGCGGAGCTGCGGGCCCGGGGCCGTTCCCTCGCAAGCTACCTGGGGGCCGACAAGGACCGCGTGGCCTGCGGGGTGTCGGTGGGCATCCAGCCGACCACCGGAGCCCTGCTGGAGCAGGTGGACGGCTACCTGGCCCAGGGCTACCGGCGGATCAAGCTGAAGATCGAACCGGGGCGGGACGTGGAGCGGGTAGCGGCGGTGCGGGAGGCCTACCCCGCCATCCTGCTGTCTGTGGACGCGAACGCCGCGTACTCGCTGGACGATGTGCCCGTGTTCCGCGAGCTCGACGAGCTTGGCCTGCTGATGGTGGAGCAGCCGCTCAGGTACGACGACCTGGTGAACCATGCCAAGCTTCAGAAGCGGATCCGCACCGACCTGTGTCTGGACGAGTCCATCCGGTCTGCCGAGCACGCCATCGCCGCGCTGGACCTCGGTGCGTGCCGGATCATCAACATCAAGCAGGGCCGCGTCGGCGGGCTGCTGGAGGGTCGCCGGGTCCACGACATCTCGCGAGCCCGTGGCGCGCCTGTGTGGTGCGGAGGGATGCTCGAGACCGGGATCGGCCGAGCCGTCAACCTGGCCCTCGCCGCCCTTCCCGGATTCACGCTGCCCGGCGATACCAGCGCCAGCAGCCGGTACTTCCACGACGACGTCACCGAGCCGCACGTGATGGAGCCCGACGGCACCATGGCCGTCCCCCCGGGGCCCGGTATCGGGGTCGAGCCGCGGCCGGACCGACTGGATGCCTGCACAATCCGGGCGGAGCGGTTCGAGAAAGAGTGACAAGATCGCCCTTCCGGCTTGACCGCCGGACAGGGCACCCCATAAGGTCAGCGACGAGAAACCGCTGGGGCCTTCGGGTTCTGGCGGTTTCTCGCTTCTCGGGTCGAGTTTGGCGAGAAACTGTGCCCCCGCTCCTTTACGGAACCACCGTGCCGCGGGAGACTACGCGCACGACGACCACCCACGGCCGGGGGAACGATGAAGAAGCGCATCATCCGCGCCGGCGGCTTCGAGGTCACCGAC
>JAHEXX010000156.1 GCA_023251895.1 bacterium | reverse complement strand
TAGGCGTTAACGTGAAGTTCGACGTCCGGCCGGGGATCGCATCGCGTTTGAACAGGAACGCCGGGATGAAGAACGAGTGGATCACGTCCCTCGACGTCAGCTGGATGCGAACGGGCTCGTCGACGGGCAGCACCATGACCGCCGGCCGGACGAGGGTCTTGCCCGACACGAAGAACCCCTCGTTCATGTACAGGAACGTCCACTCCCACTGGAAGCCTTCGACCTTGATCTGGACCGTGGGGTTCGGGTCCTGCGCCTGCACCCGCATGAGCGTCGCTTCGCCGAAGGGGAACAGCAGGCCCACGATGACCGCCGGGATCACGAAGAATACGGCCAGCGACCGGTTGCCGCCGGTCGTCTGGGGCGGCGGCACATCGTCGCGCTTGCGGTACCGGATGATGCACCAGATCAGCAGGCCCTCCACGGCCACGAACACGGGGGCGGCTAGCAGCACGATGATGCCGTACAGGCGGTGGACGTCCTGTGCCTTCGGCGTGGCGCCCTGCTGCGCGCAGGCGGATAGCAGGGCACTCGCCGCGAGGGCTACCAGGAACCGGCGGCTCCTGGTGGGGTCGCGCATCGCCCGGTCAGGCCACCGTAAACTGGAAGACCATGCCGATCGATGCGTGCGTGGGTCCGATCCCCACTCCGCTCGGTTTCCCCGTCTGCCAGCAGGCGAAGGCATACGTGCCCGGCGGCAGATACAGCGTCTCTACGACGCTCGCGTTTGTGTCGGCCGGGCCGAAATCGCCGCCGATGTGCAGCCACTCGTCCTCGGAGTCCGGGCCCTTGGCCCCCTTGGCGTCGGCCGTGATGTCCTGGGCCGTCTTCCCTGCAGGCAATTCCACCGGGATCATCTCGTGGGTGATCGGGAACGACTCCTTGTTCTCGAACAGGAACTGATGGAGGCCCGAGGATATGGACTTCGGCATGCCGTGGTACCGGAACTTCTGAACGAACACCTTGGTGAGCGGCGTCGTCGGGGACGAGGTCGTCGTTTTCGAGCACGCCGCCGCGACCAGCGCGAGGGCCAAGAGCGATAACGCCACCGTCTGCCACCTCGGGTTCCGCCCGTGTCCCGGTACGTCGCTCATGGCCCCCTCCTAACCTAGCGACCGCCGAACAGATCCCCCCGGCATCACCCGATAACGATGCCTGTGGGATCTCGGCCGAAACTAGGGTTGCCCGCGAGCGCGAATCAAGGAGATGACAGGACTGTCACGGGGTCGAGGCCCTGCCCGAGCCCGCGGATGACAGAACCGTCATCTCGGTGGCGCGGCACTACGGTCCGAACGACCCGCCGGGCGGATCGCTCCACCTCTACCATGGTTGCACGATGTACCCGCACGACCTCCGAGCAACCCTCCGTGGCTCGCTCGAGCAGCGGCCGGCGCAGCAGCCCGATCCCGGCGACCGACTGGCGGCCGTCCTGTTGCCGCTGCTCGAGTCGCCCGCACCCTCGCTCGTGTTCACGCGCCGGGCCGATGAGCTGCCGCGTCACGCCGGCGAGATCTCGTTCCCGGGCGGACTGCGGGATGGGGACGAGGCGCTCCGGACCACCGCGCTCCGCGAGGCCGCCGAGGAGCTGGGTCTTCCTCCCGGCGCCGTGGAGATCGTGGGCGCGTTGCCGCCCGTCCACACGTTCGTGAGCGGCATCCTGATCGTGCCGTTCGTGGGGATGGTCGCCGGACGCCCGACGTTCACACCCAGCGCGGCCGAGATCGCCGAGATCCTGGAGTTCCCGGTCGCCCGGCTGGCCGAGGTGGAGGCGTTGGTGGAGTTCCCGGTCGACGAGCACGTGTACCGCGGTTGGGCATACGAGTTGGATGGGAGCCTGATCTGGGGAGCGACGGCCCGGATCCTGCACGACTTCATCGACATCGTGAGGAGGGAGGCCGGGTGGCTGACGCGGAGCTAGGGCCGTACCTGCCGAGCGACGAGGAGCTCCGCTCGATCCTGGGCGACGCGCGGACCGTCGCGATCGTGGGCCTCTCGTCCAAGCCCGAGCGGGATTCGTACGAGATCGCGGAGTACTTGCAGAGCAAGGGGTACCGGATTGTGCCGGTGAACCCCGGGGAGACCGAGGTGCTGGGGGAGCGTGCCTATCCGACGCTCGACGACGTCCCATCGGAAGTCGCGATCGACGTGGTGGACGTGTTCCGTAAGGCCGCCGACACGCCGCCGGTGGCCGAGGCCTCTGTGCGCCGTGGCGCGAAGGTCCTGTGGCTGCAGGACGGCATCGTGAACGGGGAAGCCCGCCGGCTTGCCGAGGAGGCTGGCATGACGGTCATCATGGGAGTGTGCATCCGACGGACCAGCAGACGGCTGGAGGGGGAGAGGTGAGGATGCAACAGTGGGAGTACTTCGTGGCGCCGCTCCTGGAACACAATCCCGGCGAGATCCTCAACACCTTCGGGGAGGACGGCTGGGAGCTCGTGACGGTCCTGCAGATCGTGACCCCCATGGGCGGGCAGTCCTTGGTGGCCTACCTCAAGCGGCCGAAGCCATGATGCATCAGCGGCGGGCCCGCAGGCGGAACGCCAGGGTCAGGGCGAGGAACGCGGCCAGGATCAGGGCGCCCAGGGCCCACGTGGCGCCGTCCGACGGGGTCCCCCCGTCTGACGGCCGCGGCTCGCCGGGCGACGGGGCGAGGACGGTTCCCCGTCCCAAACGGTAGATCGCGTCGGCGGTAGCCACGTAGAGCGCGCCGTCGGGCCCCGCGGCCACGTCGGTGATCCCGCGCGGGAACGTGGCTACGATCTCGTGGGAGACGACCGTCCGCAGGTCGGGCCCCAGGTTGATTCGGTACAAGTCGCTCGAGGCGCCTCGGTACTCCCCGAAGTCACCGAAGAACATCGTTCCGCCAGCCGGATGGGGCGGCGACGGGGACGCGCCTCCGACCGGCTCGTCGGAGAAGGCGCAGCCCGTGGGGATGATGACCCTGGGGAAATCCAGGGCCGGGTCGACGAACGTCGGCCCCCCGCCGGGGCCGAGCTGTTCCGGCCAGCCATAGTTGCCACCGGCCACGATCCGGTTGATCTCGTCGTCGCTGCCGGGGCCGTTCTCCGTCTCCCACAGGGCGCCCCCGACGGGGTCGAAGCACAGGCCGAACGAGTTGCGGATCCCCAGCGCGAACACCGGGTTCTCGGGCCCGAGCGGATCGTCGGCAGGGACCGACCCGTCGCGGTTCAGCCGCAGGATCTTCCCGCCCGGGTTCCCGGGGTTCTGCGAGCGCGTCTCATCGCCCCCCTCGCCGACGGCCACGTATAGCTTGCCGTCGGGCCCGAAGGCCATGTCGCCCCCGTTGTGCACGCCGCTCACGGGGTTGGCGTCGAACAGCACCTGCCGTTCCGTGCCGGCGTTCCCGTGCGCGCGGATGCGGACCACCCGGTTGCGACGGTCCGTTGCGTCCGAGTAGTAGGCGTAGATCCAGGGCTCACGGGGGAACGCCGGGTCGATGGCCAGGCCTAGCAGGCCGGTCTCGGGGGAGTCGGTCACGACCGGCAGGGTGACGAACGGCTCCGGGCGCAGAATCCCGTCTTCGATGACCCGGATACGGCCGGTGTCCTTCTCGCCGAAGAAGATCCGCCCATCCGGCGCGAAGGCCATGTTCGTCGGGAAGTCGAGCCCCTCGGCGAGGACCTCCGCCCGCACCGAAGCGCCGACGTGCATGGGCCCCGTGAGCGCGAGGAAGAGCGCGAGCGCGAGCGTCGCTCTCGAACGGGTCATCGGCCGAGTGTAAACACCGGCGTTGACCGTTCGGTTCCCCGGGCGTACCGTCCCGACGAAGCGGAGTCGCCAAGCGCGGAAGGAGATCGCGATGCCGCCAGCCGATTGGAAGGTCACCATCAACGCCAGGCCCGAGGACGTCTGGCCCTGGGTGGCGGACCTCGGCCGCCATGCGGACTGGTCCCCGAAGCCGTACCGGGTGGAGTGGTTGTTGGGCGAGCCCAACGCCGTGGGCAGCACGTTCCGTTCCGTGGGGTGGCTGCCTCAGGACAAGCAGCACGCCATGGAGGGCCGAGTGACCGTGAACGAGCCCTTCACGAAGTTCGAGGTCAAGAGCTCCGACTCGGCCGGCGAGGTCACGAACACCTTCTCGCTCGCGCCCAGGGGCGATACGACGACCGAGGTCACCCGAACGATGGACCTGCCCCCGGCGACGGGCGTGGCCAAGGTCCTCATGCCCGTGCTGTTCCCGATGTTGATCCGCCCCGGGGTTCAGAAGGGGATGAACCTCCTGAAGACCAAGGTGGAGGGTTCCGCCTAGGCGAGCGCCTGATCCAGGTCGGCGATCAGGTCGTCGGGGTGCTCGATCCCGACGGAGATTCGGACCAGGGATGGCGGCACCTCGAGCGGGGACCCCGCCACGCTGGCGTGGGTCATGGGGCCGGGGACCTCGATCAGCGACTCCGCGCCGCCCAGCGATT
>JAHEXX010000004.1 GCA_023251895.1 bacterium | reverse complement strand
GGCCGCGCGCCCGCGGGGCGCCGGCTGCGGCCGGCGATGGCGGTCCGGAGCCGGCGCGCGCCGGGGCACCGGCTGCGGTGCGGGGTTGGGCAGCGCGCTGGCCGGCGCGCTCACGCGGCTTCCACGACTCGTTCCGCCGCACGGAGCTTCGCGGCGCGTGCCCGCGGGTTGACCGCAACCTCCGCCTCATCGGGCCGCAGCGGCGACTTGGTGAGGACGGCGAGGGAGGGCTCCCCCAGGAAGAACCTCTTCACGATGCGGTCCTCCAGCGAGTGGTACGCGATGACCACGACGCGGCCACCGGGAGCAAGGGCGCCCGCCGCCCGAGGCAGGGAGGCGGCGAGCTCCTCGAGCTCCCGGTTGACCGCGATGCGGAGCGCCTGGAACGTGCGGCGTGCGGGATGGGGGCCTCCCCGCCGCCCGCCCACGGCGCCCGCGACCACGCGGGCCAGCTCGTCGGTGGTCTCGATCGGACGGCGGGCCCTCGCCCGCACGATGGCCGATGCCACGCGCCTGGCCCGGCGCTCCTGTCCGTACTCGGAGATGATGCGGGCGAGCTCACCCTCGGGAGCTTCGTTGACGAGCTCCCGAGCGCTCGGCCCCTCCTCCCCCATACGCATGTCCAACGGTCCGGACACCCGGTAGCCGAAGCCCCGCTCGGCCCGGCCGAGCTGCATCGAGCTGACGCCGAGGTCGTAGAGGATCCCGTCGACGCCCTCGGGCAGAGGGACATCGGAGAACCGGGCCCGCACGGCCCGGAACCGCGCGCCGAAGCGCGCCAGCCGCGACGAGGCCAGCTCGACCGCCTCCCGATCCCGGTCCACACCGAGCACCAGTCCCGTCCCGGACTCGAGGATCGCCTCGGCGTGGCCGCCGGCCCCGAGGGTCATGTCGATCACGGTTCCCCTGCCCCCCAGGAACCCGATCACCTGTTCCACCATGACCGGCGCATGTGCAACGTCTTCCTCCACGACCTCATCCAAGGAGCCGCACGACCAGGAGCGCGAGCCCCACCCACAGCCCGAGGGTCAACGCCGAGCCGAACAGGAGCGAGAGGCTCTGGCGGACCTCTCGGGACAGCGACCCCCTCATCCCGCCGTCCTCGGGTACAGCGTTCCCGCCTGGTACGCGCCGCCGAAGGCCTCGAGGTACCGCTCGTGGGTCTCCCGATCCCAGATCTCCATCCGGTCGTCGACGCCCACCACGACGACCTCCTTCCCGAGCCCGACCTGGGCGCGCAGGCGCTGCGGCACCACCAGCCGGCCCTGGGCATCGAGCTCGACGGCTTCGGCGTTCCCGAAGAACATCCGCGCGTAGGCCCGGCCCTCGCTGTCGGGGAGAGGGGCGGAGCGGACCTCACTACTGCGCAGCTCCCATTCGGCCCTGGGGAAGCAGAACAAGCACCCGTCCTGCCCGAGAGTAAGGTAGGCGCCGTCGGCGAACGCCTCTCGGAACCGCGCGGGCAAGGAGACCCTGCCTTTGGGGTCGAGCTGATAGCTGTGCGTGCCGAGCAGTCCGGCCACGCGTCCTCCCCTTCTCCTCCACTAAGCCCCACGTTTATGCCACTGGCACTCCACCCAGTCAAGAGGCATGCTCGAATAACAACCGTGGAATTGGAGGCGGGGAAAGGTAGGTTCCCGCCGATCAGGCGAGGAATGGCTCCCAGGCGGGCTCGAGTTGCCCGAGCGACAGGCGGAACCCGTCCGGCGGCGCGAAGGGCCTCCGCGCGAGCTTGAGGCCGGCCTCGTGCGGCTCCCGGTTCTCCTTGCGCGAGTTGCAGCGACGGCATGCGGCGACGACGTTGTCCCAGGTGTGGCTACCGCCGCGGGATCGGGGCACCACGTGGTCGAGGTTCTCGGCCGGGGCGGCGCAGTACTGGCAGATCCACATGTCCCTGGCGAACACCGCCCGGCGGGTCAGCGCGGCGTGGGCCTTGTAGGGGACCTTCACGAAGTATCGGAGGCGCACGACCGACGGCGCGTCCATCCGGAGCCGCTCCGAGCGGAACACCTGATGGTCTGGGACGACGACCTCGGCCTTGTCCTTGAGGACGAGCACAACCGCCCTCCTGGCAGTGACCACTGCCAGAGGCTGGTCCGAGACGTTGAGGACGAGCGCTCTTCCCATGGGCGGGTCGGTTGCGAGTATACGGCGCGTGCCTGGGAAACTGAGGCGGGGTGCTTGAATCCCCCGAATACCAGAGGTGTAATCCGTATGCAAGGCGGCGGGTGTCCGTGCCCCAGGCATGCTGGGACGCCTGGAAGTAGCGAAAAAGGGGCCGCGCGGGGCGTCCGATGGCACCCAGGGTTTGGCCCCGCCGCCTTCCCCCCGTTCGGCGCTCCCGTCGTGGAATGATTGCGCCCTCCTGAGCGGGAGGATGTCGCCGGGCCGAGTTGACCCCCCGTTAGCGAGCCGCGCTGGTCTTCGCCGACCTGCAGGGCTACACCTCCGAGGGGGCCGGGCGCGTCCTGCGCATCAGGCCGGGAACCGTTCGCGCCCTCTCGTCGCAGGCGAGGGCCGCCATGAAGCAGCTCCTGAGCGAGGAGCCGCGCATCGCAATCGGCCGCAGCCTTCTCCCTCGCTGTGGCGGCCTTGGCCGCGCTGCTCTTCCTGCCAGGCTTCTGGGGAGCACCGCATCGCGTGAGGCCTCGGGAACCGACCCGGGTCGAGGGGCGTCGTAGAGCCGGAGGGGTCCCCTGTCCGTATCCGTCACGGGAACCTAAGATGAGGGATGAGCGTGGGGAGGTGAGAGTGGAAGCACGCACGGAAACCGGTGACTGGCAGCGATTCGCATCGCGGTTCACAGACCTCGAGCAGAACATCGAGCGAGTCATCCAGGGCAAGTCCCGGGAGGTCCGACTGGTGCTCGCGGGCCTGATCGCGGAGGGCCACATCCTGATCGAGGACGTGCCGGGAGTGGGCAAGACCATGCTGGCCAAGGCGCTGGCTCGTTCCATCGACTGCTCGTTCCGGCGGATCCAGTTCACCCCGGACCTGCTGCCCACCGACATCACGGGGGTCAACGTGTTCAGCCAGGAACGCGGTGACTTCGAGTTCAGGCCCGGGGCGATCTTCGCCAACATCGTGCTGGCGGACGAGATCAACCGGGCCAGCCCGAAGACCCAGTCCGCCCTCCTGGAGTGCATGGAAGAGCGGCAGGTCACGATCGACGCCGAGACCTACCATCTGGGGGCGCCTTTCATGGTGATCGCCACGCAGAACCCCATCGAGCTCGAAGGCACGTACCCGCTGCCCGAGGCCCAGCTCGACCGATTCATGATGCGGATCGCGATCGGCTACCCGGCCAAGGACGTCGAGACCGAGATCCTGGCCACGCACGGGGTGGCCTCCACCCTGAACGACCTTGAGCCGGTGACCGACGCGCCGGGGGTCGGCGAGCTGATCCACCAGGCTCGGCTGGTCCATGTGTCGCCCACCATCCGGCAGTACATCGTTGACGTCGTCGAGGCCACCCGGAAGCACCCCGACGTGTACCTGGGGGCCAGCCCTCGGGCTTCCATCATGCTGCTGCGGGCGTCGCGGGCCACGGCCGCCGCCGAGCAGCGCGACTATGTGATCCCCGACGACGTGAAGTCCCTCACCGAACCGGTCTTGACCCACCGCGTGATCATCACCGCCGACGCCGTGATGAGCGGGCGCTCCGTCGGATCGATCCTCCAGGAGCTCCTGGCCGAGGTCCCGGTCCCCGTGGGCGGAAAGGCGTAGCAGCTTGCCCTCGGGCCGCGGCGTCCTGGTCTTCGTGGCTGGGATCGGGCTGTGGCTCGTGGCCAGGTTCGTCGGCTCGCCGACCTTGCACATCGTGGCCGTGGGCCTGGTCGCCCTCCCCTTCGCGGCCGGGGTGTTCGCCAGATGGGGTCGGCAGCATCTGACCATGACGCGCCGGCTATCCGACGCCCGGGTCAGGCCCGGCCAGCCCGTGTCCGTCGAGCTCGAGATGGAGAACCACGCTCCCACCTCCACCTCGTTCCTGTTGCTGGAGGACCGGCTGCCCGCGGCGCTGGGACGGCCGGCCCGGTTGGTCCTGGCGGGCTTGCCGGGGCGTCGGAAGCAGCGGGTCTCTTACACCCTGTTACCCCACGTCCGTGGCACCTATCACCTCGGGCCTTTGACGGCCGACCTGTCCGACCCGTTCGCCCTCACCAAGCTCCGGTTGTTGTTCGACGAGCGAGACCAGCTGCTGGTTAGACCGGAGGTGGAGCGACTGACCGGCGAACAGGAGTCGGCGCATGGCACCGGCCCTGGCCTGTCCATCGCCCGGCACCTTCTCCGCACGGGGGAGGAGTTCTTCACGATGCGCCAGTACCAGGAGGGTGACGACCTGCGACGCATCCACTGGCGGAGCGTGGCCCGCACCGGACAGCTGATGATCCGCCAGGACGAATCATCCCGTCGAGCCTCCGGCATGATCTTCCTGGACAACCGGCAGTCGGCCCTGGGAGAGATCCACACGCCCGCCTTCGAGAAGGCCGTGTCGGCGGCCGCGTCGCTTAGCCTCTTCCTGTCCGAGGTGGGCTTCTCCCTCCAGTTCGCCAGCGCGCAGCACCCACCGACGAACGTCACGGAGGAGGACCTCCTGGACCAGCTCACTGGGCTCAGCCACTACGCTGGGCGATCGCTATCGACCGCACTCATGCGCCTTCGGTCGCGGTCGTCTCCCGACACGGTGCTGGTCGTTGTGAGCGGTCCTCCCCCGCCAGCCGAGCTTGCCTCCCTGACCCGCACCGGAACCGCCTTCGGCCCGAAGATCGCGGTGCTCGTGTACCCCATCGACCCCAACAGCCTGCCGCCCGAGCGGCAGGCCCAACTCGAGGGCCGCGCCTCGGTGGCCCGCCTGTCCCTGGCCAGGGCCGGGTGGGACGTCCTGGTGATCGGGCCCTCCGACCGTCTGCGAGACGCATGGCGCGCCAGCCTGAACCAGTTGCCCGCCGCAACCGCGTCGTTGCGCTAGGGGCCCTCGCGCTCCTGGCGTTCGCCACGGCTTGGGCCTTCGGCCGCGTGTTCAGGGGCCACGGGCCCACGTACCGGCTTATCGCGGTGGCGTTCGCCTCGATCCTGGTGGCGGCGGCGTTCGAGCGAAGGAGCCTGCTGCTGGCGACGGTGGCGAGCGCAGCCCTCCTCAGCGTGGCGATCGGGCTGCTCGTGTTCCCGCACACCACGCTCTTCGGGCTGCCCACCCGAGAGACCCTTGTGGCGATCGGGCGGGCCGTGGACAAGGTGGGCCACCAAGCCAGGGTCAAGGTCGCGCCCGCGGACCCACTCGCTCCGCTGATGCTGGCCGCCGTTACGGCCGTGTGGGCGGCGATGTTCTCGGCCCACGCCCTGGCGGTCAGAGCCGGCAGCCCGCTCCTGGCGGTGCTCCCACCGGTGGCGCTGGTCGGGTTCACCGACACGGCCATGCAGGACGGCCCCCGATTCGGGTACGGGCTCATGTTCCTGATGGCGGTGCTGGCCGTGGTGTTCGGGGACGGCATCCGCCGGATCATGCAGTGGGGACCGCTTTGGCCCGTCCCCGGCTCCTCCGGCAGGACCACCATGACGTCCACCCGCGGGGCTAGGAAGGTGGCGCTCGCGGCGATGGCCGTCGCCGCGCTCGTGCCCGGGATCCTCCCGGGTCTCCGCGCGGGACCGCTGATCAACTTCTCCGGCGGCCACGACACGAGTATCGCCAACATCGACCCGCTCGTGTCGCTGGCCTCGCGCCTCAGATCGGACGCGACGGTCGTCTACTTCCGGGTGGATGCGACGCCCCGAAGGCCCTCCTACTACCGGCTGTTCGCGCTCGACACCACCTCCGACGGCGTGAGGTGGACGGCCAGCACCGACCCCGAGCTGCGACACGCCCCGCTTGTCGGGTCACCCGCAAGGGTGGGCCCGCCGGCCATCGCGGAGGACCAGCTCTTCACGCAGACCATGACGCTCCAGCGCAACTTCGGGAACCGTTCCCTGCCGGCCGCCTATCAGCCGGTCGAGATCAGCCTGGGCTCGGGAGGGCCCGTGCGGTACGACGCCGACACCAGCGTCGTGGCCAGCGAGGACCCCCTGTCGGCCGGGGACTCCTACACCGTGAAGTCCCTGTTGGTCGAGCCCACCGCGGAGCAGTTGCGTGGCGTCTCGTTCGCGACCCCAGCTCGGTACGGCACGTACACCAGCTACCCTGCCGACATCCCGCAAGGGATCAAGGACCTGGCCGAGAAGAAGGCCGGGCCCGAGAGCCTCCCCGCCTTCGACCGCATCCTACGGATCCAGAACTGGCTGAAGGACACGGGAGGCTTCACGTACAGCGAGGATGTCGAGTATCCCGCGGACATCGGGGCCGTGCGGCAGTTCCTCGACGCCAAGAAGGGGTTCTGCCAGCAGTTCGCGACCACCATGGCTTTGATGCTACGCACGCTCGGCTACCCGGCCCGGCTGGCCGTCGGCTACACGTCCGGAACCGAGAACTCCGAGGTTCCCGGTTCGTACATCATCACGAACCGGAACCTGCACACGTGGGTCGAGGTGGACTTCCCCGGTTACGGATGGATCGCCTTCGAGCCCACTCCTCAGCGCACGAACCCCGTGGCGGAGGCGGCGTACCTGAACCCAGCCGGGCCCCTCGGGCGCTGCGAGGGCGGCGCCTGTTCCCAGCAGCCGAAGCCCGCGAAGCGCACGGGCAAGGATGCCGCGTCCCTTGAATCCTTCCGCGGCCAGGCGCACCTGGGCCGGCGAGGGGGGCCGCGATCGAGCACGGAGCTATTCCCCACACCGACCACAGTCCCCTGGAGCCTTATCTTCCGGGTCCTGTTCGCGGCGGCCGGGATCCTGCTCTTGTTGGTCCCGCTGGGCAAATTCGCCTGGCGGTTGGCCAGGCTCATACGGGAGAGAGACCCCACGAAGATGGTGCTCGCCACTTACCGGGTCTTCACCGGTGAGGCCGCCGACCTCGGCTTGGGCCGGAACGAAGGCGAGACGGTCGACGAGTACGAACGGCGCCTCGCGGGAGCCGTCTCGTTCTCCGACGGCCACCTGGAAACCCTGTCGGGCCTGGTCGATCGAGCCGCTTACTCCGGGCGCCCAGTTTCGGAGGCGGACGCGCGGAGCGCCGGGTACGCCGCCCGCACTGCCATGCGGGAAATGCGGAGGAACACCGCGCTCGTGCGCCGCATCGTGGGGATCTACCGGCCCGGGATCTGAAGCCCGGGCTCTACCGCCCGGCCTGCGCGTGCGCCGCGGCCTCCCGGAGAGCCCGGATGAACTGCTCCCGGTCCTCCCGGAACTGCTTGACGTCCGCGTCGACGCCGGAGGCGATGTCGTCTATGGCCACGAAGAAGGCCAGCTGACCCTCGCGGAGCGCGTCGAGGATCTCCCCGTTCCGGCGGGCCACCTTGAAGATGGACACGCCGTCCGTGATGAGCTTGACCTCGGAGAGCTGCCGGTCCAGGCCCGCGCGCCTATTCAGGTAGCCCCAGGCCCGCCGGACCTTCTGGAGCGACATGCCGCCGTCCAATAGGGATCGGACGACCTTCAGGGCGACGAGGTCGCGGAACGAGTACAGGCGCGGGACCCCGGGCCGCCCCCCGGTACTCTGGACCGAGGGCCTCACCAGCCCGATCTGATCCCAGTACCGAAGCTGACGCGGCGTGCAACCTGTCAACCTGCATGCTTGATGAGCGGTGAACCCTTCCATTCGAGCGCGCCCCCCGACCCCTCGTTCCTCATCCACGTCGCCGTGGGCAGACCGCGTGCGACCCGACATGCAGAAGGCGGTCACGCCCGGGGAAGGTGAAGCTTGTTTTACTGCACCGCGAGTGGCGGAGGCAACCCGAACGGGCCACCTCGAGTGACAAACCATCCGGAAGAACTACGACGGCGTGTCGCCGAACGGCAGCCCACGCCCTACTGCGGCGGCGGTGGAGGAGGGGGGCGGCGGCCGCGGAATTGGCCCGACAACCGGGCGAGGAGCGAGGCGAGGGAGAATCGCCCACCCTGTTCCTGCCACGCCCGCATCTGGTCACGGCCCATCTGCTTGAGGTACCGATACACGAGCAGCGCCGACACGAGCATCACGACGAAACCCAGGCCGGCGATCCACAGTGCAACGGAGAACAGCATGAGCATGACGAAGCCCGTTAGGAACGCGAGCGACGCCCACCGGATCCTGCGGGCCAGATGCGTGTACAGGGAGGTTCGCTGCACGGTCTCGACCAGGCGCGGATCCTCCTCACTGAGTCGACGCTCTATCTCCTCGAGGATCCGTTGTTCGTGATCGGAGAGCGGCATCCTTCCTACCTTCCGGGGGTCCAACCCATTATAGGAACGTCCTCATGATCGGGAAGAGGGAACCTCATCTGGAGCGCCGACCGCGTGGTTTCAAAAGGGCCGCCGGCATGGCGGACCCCGTCCCGAACCGCCGGTCGATGCGATCGAGGGCCCGCTCCACGTCGCTCCACCGTTCCCCGCGGAGCAGCGCGAGCTGTTCGGCGCCCGCCGGGACCAGGCCCGTGGCCTGCACCCCCAGCAGGCGGAACCGCCGCCGGGCTCCCGGGAGCGACCGGAGCAAGTCCCCGGCCACGTGGAAGATGTCGGCGCCGACGTCGGTGGGGTCCGGCAGTGTGCGGGAGCGGGTCAGCGTGGTGAAGTTGGCCAGGCGGGCCTTCAGAACCACGGTCCGGGCCCGATAGCCGTCCTCTCGCAGCCGGGCTGCCACCTTGTGGGACAGCGAAAGGACCTCCCGGAGCAGGGCGCCCTGATCGTCCAGGTCCCGGCCGAAGGTCTCTTCGTGGCTGATCGACTTGGGAGCCTCGTAGGGAACGACCGGGCGGTCGTCGATACCCCGAGCCAGCTCCGACAGGGTGCGGGCGGTCACGTCGCCGAGCAGCCGTTCCAGCACTCCCTCCGGGGTCCGGGCCAGGTCCCCGACCGTGCGGACCCCCAGACGCCGCAGCAATTCCCCGGTCACCTCCCCCACCCCCCACAGCGCGTCGACCGGGAGTGGTTCCATGAACGCCGGGACCCCATCCGCCTGCACGTGGATGAGCCCGTCAGGCTTGGCCCTCGTTGAGGCCAGCTTGGCCACGAGCTTGCTGGGCGCCACGCCTACGGAGCAGGTCACCCCGACCTCGCGGGCCACCTCCTCCCGGATCCGGCGGGCGATCCCCTCCGGCTCACCGAACAGCAGGCCGGCGCCGCCCACGTCCAGGAAGGCCTCGTCCAGGGCGATGGGCTCCACGAGCGGAGTCACCGACCGGAGCACCTCACGGAACCGGTTCGAGTGGGCCTTGTAGGACTCGAAGTCGGGCGGGACGAACGCCGCATCGGGGCACAGCCGCCGGGCTCGCACGGCCGGCATGGCCGAGCGGATGCCGTAGGCCCGAGCCTCATAGGAGGCTGACATGACGACTCCCCGCGTGCCGGCGCCCCCCACCACCACGGGCTTGCCGGCGAGCGCGGGGTCCTTCAGGACCTCCACCGAGGCGTAGAACGCGTCGAGGTCGACGTGCAGGATGGGCTCAGGCGGCCGGTTCGTCATCCTCCACCACCGCCGAGGCCCGGACGGTCCGGCGGGTTGCGGCGTCCGCCCGCACCCCGACCAACCCCAGCGCGATGAGGACCGCGCTCGCCCCCACCAGCGTGGGCCGGACCACGATCACGCCGCCGAGCACCAGGATGACGAGGGAGCTCGCGAGGCCCATGGTCTCCTGGAGCGCAACGAACACGCCGGTGACCCGGCCCCGCTGTTCCTCCACGACGACGCGCTGGATGAATGCCAGAAGCGGCGGGAAGAGCAGCGCGAATCCCGACCCCGCTACCGCCGCGGCCACCAGCGCCACCCCGTAGATGCCGACCCCCGTGTAGCCGAGGATGCCCACACCGATCGTCACGACCCCTCCGCACACGAAGGCGGGCTCCCGCCCGGTCCCGCGCTTGGACCGGGTAATGGCGATCGCCCCGAACAATGCTCCCACCCCGTGTGCCCCCCACAGGTACAGGACCGCTTCTTGGCCCTGATGGAGCGTCTGCTTGATGAACAGCGGTTCCAACACGAAGAACGTGTTGATCAGCGTCCAGCTCGTGCCCGTGATCAGCAACAGCAGCCGGAGCTCCGAGTGGTGCCAGGCGGTCCGGGCTCCCTTCTGCAAGCCGTCCAGGGACAGGGCCGGGCGTTCGCCCCGCTGGCGTACGTCGGGGATGGGCAGGACGAACGCCACCGGGAGCAGCGCGATGCCGGTCGCCGTCGCGTAGACCATGCTCGACCCGTACGCGTCCAGCAGGGCGCCGCCCACGAGGGTCCCCACGACCAGGGAGATCTGGAACGACACCGAGATGGCGCCGTTCGCCCGCACCAGCCGATCCTCCGGCACCAGCAGGCCCGTCAGTGCGGACCGGGAAGGCTCGATGGTGGCGAAGGCGCCGCCCACCATGAACGACGACGCGTACAGCCACGGAAGCGAGTCGGCCGCCCACGCGAGCGGGATGGCTCCGACCAGGGCGACGTATCCCAGGAAGCTCAGCCACTTCGGGCTCCACCGATCGACGAACAGGCCCTGGAGGATGCTTCCCAGGATGAACGGGACGGAGAGCGAGGCGCCGAGCACGGCCATCTGGCCGACGGTGGCGTGGAACTCGTAGGCGGCCTCCGCGAACACCGTGGCGAAGTAACCCCAGAACGCGAGACCCGACAAACCGTGGGCCAGGACCAGGAACAGGAACGGACGGTTGGCCAAGACCGAACCGGTCCGGTCGGTACCTTCGGTCGGTTCGGTCACTCCCCTGCCTCACCATCCGGCGGATCCACCGCTCGCATGCCACAGCTTCCGGGAGGGCAGCGACGCGCCTGCCGGCCCGACCTTCGCCAGCGCCCGGTCGAGTTCCCCGGTCCGGCGGGCACGATGCAACGCTGCGAGGTCCCAGACGTCCTCAGCGATGATACTCACCCCCTTCTTGCCCGTACGCCGGAGCTTCCCCCACACCGCGAGCACGTACGAGTGGAACACCGTCCGCGCGCACTTGGGCTGGACCTTCTCGAACACCGTGACGTCGACCGGGCCGGTGGCGTCGTCGAGGGTGAGGAAGATGATGCGCTGGCCGCTCCGCACCGCCGGGGTCTGCGATGCCACCTTCACCCCGGCCACCATGACCCAGGTGTCGCTCCGGAGCCTCCACAGGTCGCGCGAGCGCACCACCCCGAGGTCCTCGAGCAGGGGTTCGAAGAACGACACGATGTGCCTCGTCGCGTCCACGCCGAGGACCTCGAGCTCGGCCCGTACCACTTCGGCATCGGTGTACTCGGGGAGGCTGATCCTGCTGGCCGGGGCGGTTGAAGTCGCGAGGGGTGGGCGCACGTCGAGTGCGAGTTGCTCGCCTTCGCGCTGGGGGTCGGTGACCATGGCTTCGTACAGACGGTCCCGGCGGCTGCCCGCGCCGATGCGGTCGAACGCGCCCGCGTGCGCCAGCGCCTCCACGACGGGCCGCGAGACGTCCGTTCTACGAAGGAAATCCCCGACGTCGCGGAAGGGCCGATCCGCCCGAGCCTCCAGGATCGAGCGGATCTCGGCGTCCGAGATCCCGTGGACATCCTTGAGGGCCAGCCTGATCCCATAGCGGTGTGACGCAGTATCGGCGGGGACGGGCGGCTCCGCCTCATGCTCGACCACTTCCGCCACGTAATCGGGCTCGCTGCGGTTCACGTCGAGCGGGAGGATCGCGATGCCGTGCTCCCGGGCGTCCTCCAGGATCAACCTGCGGGGATACATGCCGGGGTCGTGGGTCAGGACCCCGGCCAGGAAGTGTGCCGGGTAGCGGGCCTTCAGCCACGCCGATTGGTAGGTCGGAACGGCGAAGGCGGCGGCGTGGGCCTTGCAGAACCCGAACGAGGCGAACGACGAGACCTCCTTCCAGACGCGCTCGGCGGCCTCGCCGTCCAGGCCCTGTTCCTTGGCGCGGGCCAGGAAGTCCTCGCAGATGGCGTCGACCTCGAGGGCGTCGGAGAGGTGACGGCGGATGCGGTCGGCGGTGGACAGGTCGTACCCGGTGACGGCGGCGATCGTCCGGATCACCTGCTCGTGGTAGACGATCACGCCGAACGTCTCCTGCAGCGCGCCCCGGAACTTGGGATGCGCGTAGGCCGGGCGTTCCATGCCGGCCCGCCGCCGCAGGAACGGCGAGATCATGTCCGACTTCACCGGCCCCGGGCGGAACAGCGAGATGTCGACGATGAGGTCTTCCCACCGCTCCGGCTGGAGCTTCTGGAGTAGTTCCCGCTGCCCCGGCGACTCGATCTGGAAGCAACCCAGGGTGTCCGAGGAACGGATCAGCTCGAACGTGGGCAAATCGTCGAGCGGGATCTCTTCGAGATCGACCTTCACGTGCTCGGTGCGCGCGATCTCGTCCAGGGCATGGCGCATGGCCGAGAGCATCCGTACGCCCAGCACGTCGAGCTTCAGGTACCCCAGCAGCTCGACGTCGTCCTTGTCGGCCTGGATCATCCGGTATCCCTGGAACGACCGTTCCAGCGGCACCCGCTTCACCAGCTCGTCGTTCGACAGCACGATGCCCGAGGGGTGCAATGCGAGGTGCCGGGGGAACCCGTCCAGGCGCTCCGCCACCCGGAACAGCAGCTCCAGCTGGCCGGCGTTCAGGTTCGATCCGGCCAGCTCCGGGAGAGCCTCGATGGCCGCCCGGATGTGGTCGGCCCCGATGTGGGGGAAGGCCTTGGCCACCGTACCCACCTCGACCTCCGGCAGGCCCAGGGCCTTGCCCACCTCGCGGATCGCGCCCCGGGCCCGATACGTATCGACCATCGTCACGCAGGCCGCCCGATCGTCGCCGTGGCGCGACAGGACCATGTCGTACACGTCCTCCCGCCGGGCCGACTCCACGTCGATGTCGATATCGGGCAGTTCCTCGCGTAGCGGGTTGATGAACCGCTCGAACAGCAGGTCGTGGCGGACCGGGTCAACGTCGGAGATGCCGGTGAGGTAGCAGACCAGCGACCCGGCCGCCGAGCCCCGGCACGCGCACCGGACCCCCATGGCCCTGATGTCCGCGACGATGTCGGCGACGGTCAGGAAGTACGCCGAGTACCCGAGCTTGTGGATCATCGAAAGCTCGAGATCTAGTCTGTCACGGACTAGTAGGGTTGGCTTCATGCTGCGGTGGTCCATGCCGCGCCAGCACCGTTCGGCCAGCACGGACGACGCCGAGCGCCCCCCCGGCGTGGGGAACTCCGGGAAGTGAACGCGTCGGAGATCGATGTCGAACGTGCACGACTCGGCGATCTCGAGGGTGGCGTCGCACAGGTCCGGCCGTTCCCGGAACAGCGCGCGCATCTCCCGTGCCGACTTCAGGTACCCCTCGGCGTTGGTCCGCGTGACGTTGTTCCTGCCGATGGGAACGATCTCGCGCATGCATTCGAGGGCGTCGGCCAGGAACGCGTCCTGCGGTATCAGGTAACGGACGGCGTTCGTGGCGACGGCCCTGGTGTCGATCGCCTCGCCCAGCCGCAGCATCGCGCGTACCTCGGCGCCCGAGTCCCGCTCCACGTGGTGCTGAACCGAGACGAACAGCCGATCCCCGAACGCCTCCCGCAACGGCGAAGCCGCCCGACGCGCAGCCTCGAGCCGCCTGCCGATCGCGAGGCGCCCAGCCGGCGAAGAAGGCCCCAGCAAACAGACCAGGTCACCCGCGTGCGCACAGATCTGCTCGGGTGACAGCGACGGCTCTCCCCGCTCGCCAAGCATGTGCGCATCCGTGATGAGCCGACAGAGGTTCGCATAGCCCTCGTCGTCTTGGGCAAGCAGCACGACGGAGGCGGCCACCCCCGCCCCCAACGTGAGGGTCGCCCCGAGGATCGGTTTCACGCCGGCTCGTGCGCAGGCCTGGACGAACCGGGCGGCGCCGTACAGCCCGTCGCGGTCGGTGAGGGCCACCGCCGGCATGCGGAGCTCGGCGGCGCGCCGGGCCAGGTCCTCAGGTGGGAAGGCCCCGTCCTTCAGCGAGAAGTAAGAGCGGACGTCGAGGTGAACGAAAGGGGGGGAATCGAACACATGTTCGATTCTATGACGGCTCTCCGACGCAGGCGAACCTGCAGGTCAGCAGCGGTATCCGGGCTGGGTCGAGACCGGTGGCAGGGCTGGGTTCGGCCGGAATCCCACCACTCGGTACACGGCGGTCCTTTCCGTCTCGAAGGCGGGCTCCAGGTATGGGACGGCGTCGAGCGTGTCTCGATCGACCTCGGCCACGCGCCGCCAGCCCCCCATCGACTCGTAGCCCATCGTCAGCACGATGGCCGCCACCCCTCGCTGCCGCAGGTAGTCCCGGCCGCTCGTGGGATCCGCGAAGAAGCCCTGGGCCCGGAACATCTCCGCCAGCGCCCGCGCCAGCACCGCGGGGCGGATGTGGGGGCCCATGCCCTCCAGCACCCCGGCGCGGTGGGACAGGGTCTCGAATGCGGCCAGCGTCCGGCGGTCGGCCAGCACCCGGCCCTCGCACGGCACGTGATCCCCGATCCAGGCCAGCGTCCGGGCCTCGTCTGTCCGATGGACCAGTTGATCGTGTGGGGCCACCGCCCGCGGGAGCAGCGCGGCGCCGAGCACCAGCGTGAGTCCGAGCGCGACGACCGGCGCCGACTTGCCGGTGTCCGGCTCTGGCCGTTCCCGCAGTCGATCCAGCACCAGTTCGACGACGCCCGCTCCCAGCAGGACGTACGGCAGAAGCACGTAGGCGAACAGCCTGCGGTTCCCGAACGTGGCGAGTGCGAACACGTGGTAGCGCACGGAGAACGCCATACCGACCAAGAGCAGCGTGACGGCGAACAACGCAGCCGTGACGGCCAGCACCCGCAGCTCTCGGTCGCCCCAGACGAGGAGGACGATCAGGGCCGCGACCGCCGCGGCGATCGGCAGCGCGAGCGCCAGCGCCGAGGTCCGTCGCCCTCCCTCCGGGTCGCGACCGGCCACTTCTGCGCCGAAGTCGTGCAGGGCTTGGGCGGGCCCGTACGAGACCGGTTTCACCTGGGCGAGGTGCGCCTCGTGGATCAGCAGGAGAACGGGGTCGACTCCATCGGGGAGTCCCAGCTGCGTGTCGATGCGCTGGTAGGCGGCGTCGCCCGCCGCTCCCTGGAACCCCAGATCGCCGCCGGAGCCGAGCAAGGCCGCCGCGCCGAGGAGCCCAGCAACGGCCACTATGAAGCCGGCGGTGCGGAACGCGGGAGCGAACCGCCGGTGGACGATCATCCGCGAGACCGCGTTCGCACCGATGAACGCGAGTCCAACGACGGCGGCAACCAGATGCGTACCCGAGGCCACTCCCAGAAGCACCCCCGCGGCGGCCACCTCCCTCCCCGCCGACACGGCCGGAGCCGGTGAGGCTGCAACCGGCGCCATCTCCTTCGGCCGCAGGGCACGCGCCGCGAGCAGGACGGCGGCCAGCGCCAACAGCTTCCCCCAGTCCTCGGCCAGCGCGAAGTCGAGATCCTTCGTGAAGTCCAGGCGACCCACCACGCGGTTCGCCACGAGCAGCAGGACCACCAGGGGCGCGGTGTACCGGAGCCCCAGTTCCCGCGCCAGCCCGAAGATGACCAGCGCAATCCCAACCGACACGACGAACAGGCCCGCGCCGAGGGGAGCGAGCGGAGCCCGCCCCAGCAGCAAACTGGTTCCCCCGTGGAACACGCTCAACAGCACTTTGCTCACGATGGGCGGCAGGAGACGGCCCCACTGAAGGGTGGTCGAAGGGATCCGGTGGGCGTCGGCGATCTCCACGCCGTCAGCCCAGTACCGGAGTGTCGTGGGCGCCAGGTTCGTCACGGGGGCGAACGTCCATCGCCCCGCTGCGTACGACAGGAACAACGCGACGGCGGTCGCATAAGCCCACGGCGCGGCGGCGACCCGCTTGGTCCATCCCCGTACCGGTCTGCGAGACGACCGCCGGCGAAGCGCCACGGTCCAGATGACGAGGACGGCTGCGAGCCACGCTGCGATCAGGGCCGGTCGCGTGAACAGATGAACGACGGCCAGTGGCAAGCCGGTCAGGACGACCGCCGTATACCCGAGGGGGAGCACCAGCGCGAGGCGCGTCGGAAGGGACGCCTCGGACCCCTCGAACAGCGCGAGGGTGAGTCCGAGACCCGGCACCGCGAGCCATGCCCCGAGGACGAGCACGGCGATCGGGGAAAGGCCCGCCACGGACGGCATCTTCGCGCGAGTGTAGAACGGGCCGCCGCGACGGGCGAGGCACTCTGCCTGTGGCGCTTACCGGCCCTGCGCTCGGCGGAGGAGGTCCCTGGCGATCACGACCCGCTGGATCTCCGCGGTGCCGTCCACCACCTGCAGCATCTTCGCGAGCGCGATCAACCGGGCCAGCGGGTAGTCGTGCAACCATCCGTACGCCCCGAGGACCTCGCTGCACAGGATGGCGGCGCGCAGGGCCGCGTCGGGGCCGAACCGTTTGGCATGTGCCACCGCCACGGACCCTTCCGGCGTTCCGAGGAGCTCGGCGGCCCGCCGGGTCAGGAGCCGACCCGCCTCCAGGTCGGTGGCCGCGTCCGCAAGGGCCCACTGGATCCCCTGGTGGTCAACGACTCGCTGCCCGAACACCTCCCGCTCGCTCCCGTAGGCGAGCGCGACGTCGATGGCCTCGGCGAGGAGGCCGTTGGCGACGGCGGCGATATCGCAGCGGGCCACATCGATCGCGGCGAGCGCCGCCCGCAGGCCCATGCCGGGCGGCGCGAGCATCCGCCCTGGCGCATCGTCCAGCGTCATCTCGGCGATCGGCAGGAAATCGGCCGATGCCTTCCGGTACAGCTCGGAGAACGACACGCCGCCGCCCTCCCGTTCCACCGCGAGCATCGCGATGTCGCGGTGGCCGGGTTCGTCCGACGTCTTGCACACCACCAGGAACAGGTCGGCCTCGCCGGCCAGCGACACCCACGCCTTCCTCCCGGTGACCCGCCAGCCGTCCGGCCCTTCCGTCGCCCGGGTCGTGATGGCGGTGGCGTCGGAGCCCGCCTGGGGCTCCGTCAGCGAGAATCCGCCGAGGGCTTCGCCGGCCACGAGCCGGGCGGCCCACCCTCCCCGGAGGTCGTCGTCGTCGGCCCCGCTCACTGCGGCGGCCACCGCGTTGTGCATCGATAACGAGAACGCCAGCGCGGCGTCGCCCCGGCCGAGCTCCTCGAACACAGCCATGCCCTCCGGATAGGAGAGATCCAGCCCTCCCGCGTCTCGCGGTGAGAACAGGCCCGTCAGGCCCGACCCTCGGACGACCTCACGGGGGTACCGGGCCGCGCGTTCCCACTCGTCCAGGTGCGGCCGCACCTGCTCCCGGACGAAGCGGGCAGCGGCTTCGACCGGTTCCATGCGCGCGATGATACGCGGGCCTCAGTCCCACAGCCGCTCCAGGTGCCAGGCGTCGCGGAGGCGGTCGTGGTACAGATCCCAGACCGCGCCGCCTTTAGCCTCCACCCGCCAGTACTCGCGATCCCGACCGTCGGCCCACCACCGGCCCTCGATCCGCCACCGCCCGATCACGTCGGCGACCTCGTACCGCCGGCCCCGCCACTCGAAGGCCGAGGGCATGCCGGCGTCCCTCTCGACCCGCACCTCCTCGTCGTAGTGCTTGGTCATCGCCGCCCGCCTCACGTCCGACTCCCCCTCCTCGGATTCGAACGTATGTTCGAAAGGAAGGCGACTGTACTCCTCCCCTCCGACACCCGTCAAGATGGGGGATCGCCCAGGTCAGGCGGGGTATTCGTGCCGGTCGTACCACTCGCGGTGCCCGGTACACTGTCCCTCCGGGTCGAAGTCGATCAACAGGATGCCGTCGAGCTCCACCCGGCCACCGCTTGCCGGTTCCCGATACGAAACGTTCCAGTGCGCGATGCCTCGGTCCCCCATCACCGCCAACGGCTCGTACCGGCATTGGAGGTCGTCCGCAGCGGGCCGCTCGTCCAGTCGGCCACGATGGCCTCCCGCCCATGGGTAGGCTCGCGGAACGGCCCGTATGAGTACACCGCGTCTCGGGCGAACAGAGCCGCGACCTGCTCCGGCTCGTTCGACGCCCATGCCCCGAAGTACCCCTCGAGCCACGCTCGGAAGCCGTCGAGGTCCATGGCCGGGAGCCCACCGTCGTATCGTCGATCCATGTGGGTCCGATGGAAGCCCGGCGATGCCGTGACGCTCCGCGAGATCTGGCGCGGCCGGATCTGGACGGCCCGAGCCGTCACCGTCGTGGAGGACGCCGACGACCGGCTGATGTTCCACGTGCCCCCGGGGATCCGCTGGAAGTGTCCCGTTGCCTCCGGCGGCCACGGGTGGATGCGCGTGCCGGAGGAACGGTGGACCCTCGGCGACCGGGTCTGGGAACGCAAGCACGTGTTGTCGTTCGCATGGCCGGACGTCTCGCACGCGGTGCTGGCCTACTGGGACGACGAGTGGTCGTTCCTCGGCTGGTACATCAACCTCCAGACCCCGCTCTCCCGTACCGCGATCGGGTTCGACTTCATGGACCACATGCTCGACATCGAGGTCCAGCCCGACGGCTCGTGGCGGCTGAAGGACGAGGAGGAACTGGAGGAGTGGGTTCGCCGTGGCGGCATCACCGAGCTCGATGCCCACACGATCCGCCAGGAGGCTCAGCGCGCGATCGTTCGGCTGGAGACCGGCCTGCCGCCGTTCGACGAACCATGGCAGGACTGGCGGCCCGATCCCTCCTGGCGGGTGCCGGAGCTGTCGCCCGGCTGGGACGTCGCCGATTAGCTCTGCAGCACGGGCCAGACCTTCTCCACGAACTCCTGGATCCGGCCCCACCCCTCGCTCGGCCATTCCACCACGAGGTAGGAGATCCCGACCTCGGCCAGGTCGTCGAACTCGCGCCGGACCTGGTCCCAGGGCTCCGAGATCGACAGGCTGGAGGCTCGGGCGATGTCCTGGGGGTTGCGCCCGGCCTGCTCCGCGGCCTCGTCGAGGATCTCGAACATCGTGCGGAGCTCGTCCCTGGTCCCCCATCCGTGCCACACGTCGGCGTGGCGACCCGCGATCGGCAGGAGCCGCCGGCGGCCAGTGCCCCCGATCCAGATCGGAGGGTGGGGCTGCTGGACCGGCCGGGGGCGGTAGGTGGCGTTGCGCAGCTCGTAGTAATCCCCCTCGAAGGTCACGTCGTCCCGGGTCAGGAGCGACCGAAGGATCTGCACCGACTCTTCCAGCCGGTCCATCCGCTCGTCGGCGTCGGGGAACGGGATCCCCAGCTCCTCGTGTTCCTCGTCGTTCCAGGCGGCGCCGATCGCAAGCTCGAGGCGACCGTCGGAGATGTGGTCGACCGTGACGGCCTGCGACGCCAACACGGCCGGATGCCGGTGGGTGATGCCCGTGACGAGCGTTCCGAGCCGGATCGAGACCGTGTAGGCCGCGAGACCGGCGAGCAGGGTCCACCCCTCCAGGCACGGCCCGTCGGGGTCCCCGTACAGGGCGCTGAAGTGATCGAACACCCAAGCCCCCTCGAACCCGGTCTCCTCGGCGAAGCGCACCCTCTCGAGGATCTCGGACCACTGGAGTTGGTGCTGTGCCACGTCCAATCCGAAACGCACGGTTACTCTCCGGGTTGTCGGGGGTTGATCCGTGCGGGAGTGTATCGACCGATGGACGCCCCTGACCCGTCAGCCCTCCGGGCCCTGTTCCCGGGACTGTCCCGGACCCTGGACGGCCGGCCATGCGTGTTCGCCGACGCCCCCGGCGGGTCCCAGGTCCCCGAGACCGTGATCGGGGCCATGGGCTCGTACCTGCGAACGAGCAACGCGAACCTGCACGGGGCTTTCGTGACCAGCAGGGAAACCGACCGCCTCGTCGAGGACGCTCGCGGGGCCGGCGCAGACTTCGTCGGCGCCGGCCCCGACGAGATCGTGTTCGGGCCGAACGCCACGACGCTCCTCCTGTCGGTGACGCGATCGATCGCTCGCACGCTGAAGGCCGGGGACGAGATCGTGGTCACCCGCCTGGACCACGACGCGAACGTCGCGCCGTGGCTGCTCGTCGCCGAGGACACCGGCGCCGTGGTCCGCCACGTAGACATCCGCGACCAGGACGTGACGCTCGATCTCCACTCGCTCGACGCCGCTCTGTCGGAACGAACCAAGATCGTGGCGTTCACCCTGGCGTCGAACGCCGTCGGGACCATCACGCCTGCCGCGGAGATCTCGCGCAGGGCTCACGAGTCCGGGGCCGTCGTCGTGATGGACGCCGTGCACTTCGCGCAACACCGCCTGATCGACGTGCGGGCGATCGAAGCGGACGTCCTGGTCTGCTCCCCGTACAAGTTCTTCGGGCCACATCTCGGGGTGCTGTTCGGCCGGAGGGAACTGCTGTCGACGTTGCGGCCGTACAAGGTGCGGCCGGCCCCCGACGAGGGGCCGGCCCGGTGGGAGACCGGGACCCAGAGCCACGAAGCCCTGGCCGGGTTCATCGCGGCGGTGGACTACCTGGCCGACGTCGGCCGAACGTTCGGCCCGGCCGCCTCGGACGATCGGCGCTCCCTGCTGACTGCGGCGTTCGAGACGATCGGCGCCTACGAACGCGGGCTGTCGGAACGGTTCCTCCAGGGCCTGGCCTCGTTGCCACGGGTCCGTCTGTACGGCATCGACCACCCCGCCGAGATGGACCGCCGAACGCCGACGTTCGCCGTGCGGGTCGGCGACCGGCACCCGGCCGACACGGCCGCTGCCCTGGGCGAGCGCGGCATCTTCGTGTGGGACGGCGACTACTACGCCCGGGAGGTCATGGAACGGCTGGGCCTGGCCTCTTCGGGCGGCGCGGTGCGGATCGGTTTCTGCCACTACAACACGGCCCAGGAGGTCGACCGGGTCCTCGACGAGCTCGAGGAACTCTCGAACTAAGGCCTCAGTACAATGGCCCCCGCTCCGCGCCGACCTCGAAAGGAACACCATGCGCAGCCCGGTCCCGCGCGACCCGGCGGTCCTCGGGTGACGAACGGCGAGCTACCGCCCGATGCCAAGTTCCCGAGGGGCGGCCGCCACCGCCGTCGACGCGGGGGCTCACTCCGAACGGTGGGCGGACTCGCTGGGCTCGTCGTCCCCGTGTGCGTCATCGGCGGCTTCTTCCTGTTCCCCTACCTGACCGGCAAGGCCCATACCCTCTACGGGTTCGATACCCCCAAGTACATCTGGCGGGCCAACCTGGTCGGCGCGCGGGGATTGGACGCCCTGGCCAACATCGCCATGAAGCAGGTCCACGCCAACCCCGACCGACCGGGCTATCCGGCCCTGGCGTCGATCTTCCGGGCGACAACGGGTGTCGATCCGTTCCGCCTGGCATACGTCTTGCCGGCGGTGACGGCCTGCGTGATCGGCCTTGCGGCCGGCGCGTTCGGGACCCGGGCGCTGAAGGACCCTGCGTGGAGCTTCCCCGTCTACGCCATCGCGATGGGGGTTTCCGTGAACCTCGCGCGAACGGCGATCGGCTACGCGGACAACATGCTCGTGGACGGGGTGCTGGTCGCCGCCGCCCTGATCCTGATCCTCGCGGCCTACCAGGAGACGTCCATCCTCACAGCGATCCTGCTCCTCTGTGCCGCGATCATGCTTCACTGGCTCTTCGCCGTCACGTTCCTGGTCGTTGTCCTGGCCCTGACCGTTTGGCTCCTGCCTACCTCGTTCATGGCCTGGAGGGGGGGATCCCCCATCCTGTCCACCCCCGCCGCCCGCCTGGGGCTCGCGGTCGGCGGCGCCGGCCTTGCCGGCGCCGCCACGTTCGGCCTGTTCCCGTCGAACCCCAACAGGGTCCCCCGGCCCGGGCCGACCGTCCTCGCGCGCAAGTACCAGCTCTTCATCTCGGTCTACGCGTTGCCGCTGACGGCGGCGTGGAGCGTCCTCGGAGCGGTGGCGCTGTGGTTCCCCAAGATGCGCGTCCGCCGGGCCGCATGGGCGCTCTCGGTGATCTGGGCCGGGACGGCACTCGCCGCAATCGTGGCCTACCGGGTGCTCCACATCCATGTCCCCGCCTACCGGATCCTGGGGGCGGCGTTGGGAATCCCCCTGCTGATGGGCGGGGCCCTGGCCGGGGCGGGAAGGCTCGTGTCGCGGGTCCATCGAGGGCTGGGGCCGGTGGTCGCAGCCGTGCTGGTCGGCGCGGGCCTCGCCGGGATCCTCGTCCTCTCCTCCCGGGTGTGGCTGAACCAGCGGCCCGGGATGTCGGCGGACCAGGTGCGACAGGTCGCCCTAGCGGGCCGATACCTCGAGCAGGTGGGCGGGGATCGGCCGGCCATCGTCGTCATCGGCGGCGCGAGCTTCGTCAAGGAGGACCATATCCTCCGTGCCCTGATGCCGCCCGACCGCGTCCTGCAACCCCGTCTGTTCGTCGGGAGGGTCGAGGATCTCCTCGCCGGGCATCCCACCGTGCCCGAGGACGCCGACCGAAGGCTCATCACGGCCTCCCAGCAGTCCTTCGTGGACGTGCGGCCGATCCTGGGTCAGGACCCGATCATCCTGAGGCTGTCCGCGTTCGGACTGCGGCAGACCACGGTCCCCGGCATGGGCATCGCTCCGGGCGTCGACCTCATCCGAGGCCCGGAGCCGACCGGACCGCTGCCGAGCCCCACCGGACTTGTCTCGCTCTCCGCGACGACGCTCATCGGGTCCGCCGTCGCGGTGTTCGCCGTCCTGACCCTCGCGGGCCTTGGGTGGGCCTGGGCCCTGGTCCCGGGGAACCGGTGGGAGCGCGTCGCCCTGGCGCCCGCCTTCGGCGTCGCCATGCTGGCGGTGACCGGCGTGCTGGCCGATCGCCTGCTCGGATTGCGACTTCTCGGCGGGACGGGGATCGGGATAGCCGCGTTCACGGCGCTCGCCGGCTTGGGTCTGGTCGTCGTGCGCGGCCGACTCCCCAGCCGCGCGCCAACGATCGAGTCGCCAGCACCCGACGCGGTCGCCGAACCGGCCTCCATCGACCCGTAGGCTCGGCCCTGTACGATACGGAGGCTTTCGACCGTCTCGAAAGGAACCCACCATGCGCATCCTGATCCTGGGCGGCGACGGGTATCTCGGGTGGGCCACGGCGATGCGCTTCTCGAACCGCGGCCACGAGGTCCACGCGATTGACAACTACCTCCGCCGCACCGCCCACTGGGAGGCCGGCACCGACTCCCTGACCCCCATCCTGGGCTCTTTGCCGGAGCGGGCGGAGGCCTGGAGGGCCGTCACGGGCTTCGAGATCGGCGTGACCGAGGGCGACCTCACGGACTGGGACGTGCTGGAAGCGGTGTGCCGGGAGTTCGAGCCGGAGGCCATCGTGCACTACGGCGAGATGCCGTCCGCTCCCTACTCGATGATCGACCGAGAGCACGCGGCGTTCACCCAGGTGAACAACGTCATCGGCACGCTGAACGTGCTGTGGGCGATGCGGGACATCACGCCCGATGCGCACCTCGTCAAGCTGGGCACGATGGGCGAGTACGGTACCCCCAACATCGACATCGAGGAGGGGTTCATCGAGATCAACCACAAGGGCCGCTCGGACGTGCTTCCTTACCCGAAGAAACCGGGCTCGATGTACCACTTGTCCAAGGTCCACGACTCGCACAACATCGAGTTCGCCTGCCGGATCTGGGGGCTTCGGGCCACCGACCTGAACCAGGGGGTCGTGTACGGGATCGAGACCGAGGAGACCGTGCTGGATCCCCTCCTGGCCACCCGGTTCGACTACGACGAGGTGTTCGGGACGGCGCTCAACCGGTTCTGCGTGCAGGCCGTGATCGGCCACCCCCTCACCGTGTACGGCAAGGGCGGCCAGACCCGCGGCTACCTCAACATCGTGGACACGCTGCAGTGCGTCGAACTCGCCACCCTGAACCCGGCCGAATCGGGCGAGTTCCGCGTGTTCAACCAGTTCACCGAGCAGTTCTCGGTGGTGGAGCTGGCCTATCACGTGCAGCAGGCCGGCCGCGACTATGGCATCGAGGTGGAGGTCGACCACACCCACAACCCGCGGGTTGAGCTGGAGGAGCACTACTACAACGCGAAGCACACGAAGCTGCTCGACCTGGGCCTCAAGCCGCACCTGCTGTCGGAGACACTCATCGAGTCGATGTTCGCTGCGATCGAGCGCCACAAGGATCGGGTGATCCCCGACCACATCATGCCGGCGACCGAGTGGCGGCCGCCGGCCCGGGAGACCTCGCCGGCTTAGCGGAGCCGCCGATGATCGCACTCCGCATCCTCGGGGTCGTCCTGGCCGCGGGGCTGTTCCTCGGGGCGATCACGCGGTACCGGAAGCGACAGGTCAGCCGGCTGACCCTGATCATCTCGACGGCCATCACCGTCGTCGTCGTGATGCTCGCCCTCGCGCCGTCGCTGTTCAACCCGCTGTTCGAGACGTTCAACTTCCAGCCCGGGACCGGCGGGCGCCTCACCGCCGTGCTGCTGTTCGCGGTGCTCGTGCTGTTCGCTCTGGTGATCCGGAGCCAGTCATACACGGACGTGAACGAGCGGAGCATCCGGCTGTTGGTGGAGGCGCTCGCCGTCGAGCGGTTCGACTGGAACGAGGCGGCGAAGCTTCCCGAAGGCAGGCGGATCGTCGTCGTCTCGCCCGCCCACAACGAGGCCGAGAACGTGGGCGAGGTGATCCACGCGATGCCCAAGGAGATCGACGGGCACCACGTCGTTCCGGTCGTGATCGACGACTGCTCCGACGACGGCACCGCCGATGCGGCCCGAGCCGCCGGCGGGATGGCGGCGTCGCTCCCGATCCGGCGCGGGGGCGGGCTGGCGCTGCGGGTCGGGTACGACATCGCGATGAAGCTCGGCGCCGACATCGTCGTGTCGATCGACGCCGATGGCCAGCACCTCCCCGAGGAGCTGCCGGTCTTGGTGAAACCCATCATCGATGGCGAGGCCGACCACGTGAACGGGTCGCGGATGCTCGGGGCCTTCGAGAAGGAGAGCACGATCCGCCACATGGGCGTCCACTTCTTCTCCTGGCTGGTCACGATCCTGACCGGCCAGCGGGTCACCGACATCTCCAGCGGCTACCGGGCCACTCGCGCGGAGACCCTACGGCAGCTCGTGCTGGTGCAGGACCAGTTCTGGACCTCGGAGGTCACGATCGAGGCCCTCCGCCGGAAGGCCCGGGTCAAGGAGGTGCCGGTCACGTTCCTGACCCGCCGGGGCGGGGTATCGAAGAAGCCGAAATCGCTCCGCTACGGCTGGCACTTCAGCAAGGCCATCGCCAAGACCTGGCTCCGCTAGGCCTTGGACCGTCGATCGGACCTGGCCGCCGCGGCCCGGCTGTGCGCGCTGACGGTCGCCTGGAACGTGGTCGTCGGCGGCACTGCCATCGCGACCGCCATCGCCACGGAGAGTTCCGCGTTGGTCGCCTTCGGACTGGCCACTGAGGTGGACGCGACGGCGTCGGCGGTTCTTGTGTGGCGGTTCCGCGCCGAGGGCCGTTCGGCCGATCGAGCGGAGCGGGCGGAGGACGTCGCCCTGCGGGTCGTGAGCGTCGCCCTGGCCGCGGTCGCAGCGTTCGTCGCCGTCCGGGCCGCGCGGACCCTGGCCGGGGGGACGCCGCCCGAGGCTTCGTGGTTCGGCCTGGGTCTGGCCAGCGCGTCGCTCCTGGTCCTGCCGCCCCTTGCCGTGGGGAAGCTGCGCCTGTCGCGGCGCCTGGACAGCCCCGCCCTCCGGCTCGATGGGCTCCTCTCGGCGGCGGGCGCAGGGCTGGGCGGCCTGGCGCTCTCGGGGTTGGCCCTCAACCGGTTCGCGGGGTGGTGGTGGGCGGATCCCGTGGCCGCTCTGATCATCGCAGGGCTGCTGATCGCCGAGTCGATCCATTCCCTGGGAAGCATGCGGAAGGCCCGGCCCAACCGTTCCACCTAGGGGGGGCGCCTCCTATTCCAGCTTCATTGGTACAAGGCCCTTGATGTCATGAGAAGGTCAAGTATCCTTTGACCTATGCATGACACAAAGGCCGGAGAGCCGCAACACGAGCGGCTCTTCCTCTTCGCCTCGGAGCAGGGAGGCTACTTCACCGCCGCCCAAGCCCGCCGGTGCGGGTTCAGCAGCGCACTCCTCGGCCACCATGCGCGCGAGGGGGGCCGGTTCATCCGGGTCCGTCGGGGCCTCTACCGGTTCCGCCAGTATCCGGCCTCGCCCCGGGAGGGCGTCCTCGCCGCCAGGCTCGCGGTGGGCCGGGACGAGGCTGTGGTTTCCCACGAGAGCGCCCTGGAGCTCCTCGGGCTCTCCGACGTCGTCCCTGAGGCGGTCCACGTCACCGTGCCTCGCTCCAAGCGATACCGTCCGGCGGCCGGCGGTGTGCGGGTTCATACCACCACCAGGGAGTTGACCCAGGCCGACGTCGTGATCCGAGACGGGATCCGAATGACCTCCCCGGTCCGCTCGATCCTCGATACCGCCGAGGCGGGAACGGCTCCGGATCAGGTCGTGGCCGCCGCGAGGGAGGCAGTCGAGCGGGGGATGGCGACGAAGCGCCAACTTCTTGCCGCCAGCCGACAGCGAGGGGGTCGGGTGGAACAGCTCATCCGCCGCGCGATCCAGGACCGCCAGGAAACGTGAGGTACGAGTCGGCGGGGGTGTTCCGGCAGGCGCTGGAACAGCGATTGCTCCACCGCTCCCGGACCACAGGCGTGTCCCTGATCCGGCTGCGCAAGACGGTGACCTTCGACCGACTGCTCGCCCGTCTCGTTATGGCAGCCCCCGACCGGTGGGTGCTGAAGGGTGCGCTGGCGCTCGACTTCCGTTTGGCGGGCCGGGGACGAGCCACCAAGGACATGGACCTCGTCCGCCGTGACGACGAGGAGGCCGCGACCGAGGATCTCCTGGCAGCCCAAACCGTCGACCTGGGCGACTTCTTCGTGTTCTCCGTGGAGAGGGCCGGACCAACCAGGGAGATCGGGGGTGCCAGCGTGCGGTTCCTGGAACGGGCCGAACTCGGAGGCCGGCTGTTCGAGGAGGTCTTCGTGGACGTGGGCTTCTCGGATCCCCTCGGCTGGCGGCCGGAGCCCGTGAAGGGGCCCGACCTCCTCTCCTTCGCCGGGATCGAGAGTGCCGTGGTTCCGGCGATCCCCATCGAGCAGCAGGTGGCGGAGAAGGTTCACGCCTACACGCGCATCTACGCCAGGGGTGAATCGAGCAGCCGGGTCAAGGACCTGATCGATCTCGTGGTCGTGGCTCAAGAGATCGGGCTCGATGCTGGCCGCCTCCGCGAGGCGCTGGAGGTCACCTTCAGAGCTCGCGGGCAGCAACCGCTCCCCTCCGGTTTCCCGTCCCCTCCGGCGGACTGGTCGGTGCCCTACCGTAAGGCAGCCGGGGAGGTCGGGATCGATGGCGATGTTCGTGCAGGGCACGCGGAAGCGGCGGCGCTCCTTGAGCCGGCACTCGCTGGACATGCCGAGGGCCGGTGGGATCCGAGAAGGGCTCGCTGGTCCATCTGACGACAAGGCGCTGCCGCGCAGTCCAGCCCTAAGGTAGGGACGCCAGGAGCGCCTTCACCGCGGCGGGCGGGTCATCGGCCTCGGTGACTGCTCTGACGACCACGATCCGGGTAGCGCCGGCCTCGACCACCTCGCGCACGTTCGCCTCGTTGATGCCCCCGATGGCGAACCAGGGGTTCGTCACGTTGGCCGCCGCGATGCGAACCAGCTCGAGGCCCGTCCTCGGGCGGCCCGGTTTGGTCGGTGTCGACCACACGGGGCCGGCGGTCAAGTAATCGGCCTCGGGCGGGGCGTTCGCGTGGTCCTGGACGGAGTGGCAGGAGACGCCGACGATCGCGTCGGGCCCCAGGATCCGGCGGACCCACGCCGCGGGCAGGTCGTTCTGCCCGACGTGAACGCCGTCGGCCTCGAGGGCGAGCGCGACGTCGGGCCGGTCGTTGACCGTGAACAGCGCGCCGTGCCGTTCCGCCGCCTCCCCGAACACCTCGCCCCACCGGAGCAGGTCGCCGGCTTCGGCGTCCTTCTCCCGGAGCTGCACGATGTCGACGCCGGCCGACAGGATCGACTCGAGGAAGTCCTTCAGGTCGCCCCGGCGCCGCCGGGCGTCGGTCACGACGTACAACCGAGACCGTGCGAGTCGTTCCCGACGTCGATCGCCGAGGTCACCCACCGGCCACCGCCCGCACTAACTCGAGCCGGTCGCCCTCGGTCAGGCGAGCCTCGCCGTACCGCTTGCGCTCCAACGCTTCCCCATTGTGTTCCACGATCACGTACTGAGGGTCCAGGCCGACGAAGCGGATCAGGTCCTCCACCGTCGCGCCGGGCCCCACTTCGCGCGGCTTGCCGTTCGCCACGACCCGCATCGTCCTCACCGCCCTGCGAGCGCCGACTCCACGCGCGGCGTGACGCGGGCCCAGTCCTCCCACACCACGTCGTAGCCCATCTCCCGGAGCCTCTCGGCGACTTCCTCGGTGGACCGCACATCGGCGATCTCGAACTGCTCGGCGGCTTCCTTCGGGTGCTCGTAGCCCCCGGGCTCCGTGTGCGAGCCGGCGCTCATGTGCGTGATGCCGATACGGGCCAGCCCGTCCCGCACCGCCGGGGCCTCGCGCGTGGACAGCACCAGCCCGGCGTCGGGAAGGAACAGCCGCAGCGCGCACACCACCTGCGCCAGGTCGCGGTCCGAGACAGGGGTCCCCGGCTGGAATCCCGCCGCGCTGGGCCGAAGGCGCGGCACCGACACGCTCACCTGGGTCCGCCAGTAGTTCCGTTGCAGGAACGCGGCGTGCGCCGCCACCGCGACTGCCTCGTACCGCCAGTCCTCGTGCAGCCCCCACAGCGCTCCGATCCCGACCCGCCGCATCCCGGCTCGGGCCGCCCGCTCCGGTCCCAGCAGGCGCCACCGGTACCGGCGCTTCCGCCCGGCCAGGTGGACCTTCGCGTAGGTGTCCGGGTGGTAGGTCTCCTGGTAGATCACGGTGCCCTCGCAGCCCGCCTCCACCAGCCGGCAGTACTCGGGCTCGCTCCACACCTGTACCTCGATCGTGAGCTGGGGCACCTCCTCGGCCAGCAGCCGGATCCGCTCCTCCAGGAAGTCCACGCCGGTCAGCCGCTCGTGTTCCCCGGTCAGCAGCAGGATCGACCGGAACCCCTGCCGCAGCAAATACCGGGCCTCCTTCAGGGTCTCCTGGGGCGAAAGGGTCTTGCGCGCGATCGGGAGCTCCCGGGCGAACCCGCAGTACGCGCACGTGGTCAGGCACTCGTTCGACAGGTACAGCGGCGCGTACATCCGCATCGTCCGGCCGAAGCGGGCAACCGTCAACCTGCGCGACGCCGCCGCCAGGTCCTCCAGCCGCTCCCCCGCCGCCGGCGACAGCAGCGCCGCGAAATCGTCGAGGGTCCGCTCCACCGGGCTCGTCGCCAGCGCGCCTTCCACCCGCGCGCCCGACGCGGTCGCCGCCGCCTCCAGAAGGCGGTCGAATGGCAGCCGCGCCAGCTCTTCGGCGAAGGTCACCGCCGGCGCCGGCTCAATGAATCCGTCCTCGTTCACGTTCCCTCTAGGAACCCGGTCAGCGGGCTCGACGCCTCGGCAACGTCACGTTCGGCCGGCTTGCCCGCCAGGAACGCCCGACGGCCCGCCTCCACCCCCAGCCGGAACGCCCCAGCCATCTCCACCGGGTCCCCGGCGATGGCGATCGCGGTGTTCACCAGCACGGCGTCGACCCCCATCTCCATGGCCTCGGCGGCGTGAGACGGCGCGCCCAGGCCAGCGTCCACCACCACCGGCACCGTGGCCTGCTCCACGATGATCTGGACCGCTTCGCAGGTTCGGATGCCCTTGTTCGACCCGATCCAGGAGCCGAGCGGCATGACCGTGGCGCAGCCGACCTCCTCAAGGCGCTTCGCCAGCACCGGGTCGGCGTTGATGTACGGCAGCACGGTGAAGCCCCCCTTCACCAGGGCCTCGGCCGCTTTCAGCGTCTCCACCGGGTCGGGCAGCAGGTACCGGGGTTCCGGGGTGACCTCCAGCTTGACCCAGGCAGGCATCCCGGCCGCCCGGGCCAGGTTCGCGATCCGCACGGCCTCCTCGGCGTCCATCGCACCGGAGGTGTTGGGCAGCAGCAGGTAGCGGTCTGGATCGATGAACTCCAGGATGTCCGGCCCGCCGGTGGCCTCCAGGTCCACCCGCCGCAGGGCCACGGTGACGATCTCGGTGCGGCTGGCCTCCAGGGCGTCGCGCATGACTTCGAACGAGCCGAATTTGCCCGTGCCCACGATGAGCCGGGACGCGAACTCACGCCCCGCGATGACCAGGGGATCGTGCGATGCCACCGACACTCCCTCCGCCGGCATTACCCGGTTCAGGTTCCTTCGGGTCGCCGCCGCATCGAAGGCGGCCTCTCAGCCCGGTTGCCCCGAGCTCCCCGGTACTCCTAGGAAGCAGTATACGGAGCGACCGTGGATAGGACCCGGTTCCAGAAGCCATCGTCATAGCGGTAGGAGCGGTCGCCCGTGGACCACTGCACGTGAATGTCAGAATCGGCTCATGAGGACCCCGCCCACTCAGGGGCGACCGTTCGAGAAATGGGAAGCCTGCAACAAACGGAAGGGAAACGGACTCTTCTATCAAGGGAGTGAAGGGGGCTTGACTGAGAGGGCTGTGGGTGAGGTCGGGGGGCGACTCGAGGACTTCGAGGGTTTCTTCCGCCGGGAGTACGAGCGGCTCTTTCGAGCGATGTGGCTCCTCTGCGGCGACAGAGCGGAAGGAGAGGACTTGGCTCAAGAGGCGATGGTCCGCGCGTACGAGCGCTGGGCCAGGGTCAGGGCGGCGAGCGATCCGACGGCCTACGTGTATCGCATCGCCTTCAATCTCGATCGCCGAAGGGTGAGGAACCTTGTCCGATCGCGTATGAAGGCTCCAGGCCGTCACGAGATGCCTGACCCGGGGACAGACGCGGCGATCCGCGTTGACGTTGTCCGATCTGTGAGAAGACTGCCCCGCACGCAACGCGAGGCGCTCGTCTTGGTCGAGTGGATGGGACTCACGCCGGAGGAGGCCGCCTCGACGCTCCATCTGAAACCCGCCTCGGTGAGGGTGCGGCTGCATCGCGCCCGCCAAGGACTTCGTAGCGCGCTCGGGGACCAAGATGCCGAATAGCCTTCGAGAGCGGGTGGGTTGGGCCATGGCTGGGCCGGTGTCCGTCGATGAGGCCTTCGCGGAGACCAGGCGACGGATCGAACGGCGGCGTCTAAGGCGGCGGGCTGGAGTCGTGCTTGGCGCGTTCTTGATCTTCGGGGCGGCGTCGATGCCTCTCTGGTCTGCCGGCGTCTTCGGTGGCGGTGACGTGCCCACCCCGAGCCGCCCAGTTGAGTCCTCGGGTGCGTCGACCGGCCTTCGAGTCGATGGGCACGTGCCCATCGATGGCCAGCCTGTGGCCCTTGCCACCGGATTCGGCAGTGTTTGGGTCGCCGTGAACTCGCCTTCGGGAGAGGCGGACAACGTCACTCGAATCGACCCTGAGACCAACCAGGTGACCGCGACGATCCCCATCGCACACCCTCGGTGGCTGGCGGCGGATCTTGATGCCCTGTGGGTCGCAAGCGATCGCTCGCTCCTGCGACTTGATCCAGCCACAAACGAGGTTGTGGCCGAGATTCCGGGCCTCGGTGGGTTCGTCACGGTCACACCCGGCACGGTATGGGCGGTGGCCTCCGCGGATTCGTTGGCACGGGTCGACCCGACGACGAATCGGGTTGCCGCGACCGTACCCCTTGGTATCCCGCAGGGTGGTTACATCACCGGACCTCCTCAGAGCCTGAACGGTGACGTCTGGGTGATCGTGGCGACAGCATCAGAACCGGGCGGGGGCCAATTGCTTCGGATCGATGCGAACTCTGGGGAAGTCGTCGCGCGGATCGGCCTTGATGGCGCTCCGAGCACGTTTGCAGTCGGAGACCATGCCTTGTGGATAGCCGGCTGGGATACGGCCAGCACACGCTTGACCCGCGTCGACGCGATCACCAACGACGCTAGCCTGGTAGCCACGGTGCAAGAGCAATGGACCCCGTTTGACGTAGGCGCGGGGAAACTGTGGCTCATGGGCGGTCGAGAGCCGGCGATCCGCGTGGCTGGCCTCGACCTGACAGACCTCCGCCTGGGACCTTCGGTAGTCGTCGGCAAGTTGCCGGCATTCGAAGGAAGTGGCTTGTTCGATTGGGCGTCGAACGCGATCTGGATTGCACAGTACGATCGGGCCGTTACCCGACTAGAGCTCACGTAGGCCCTCCAACATCCCGCTCATGGGCGATCCGTTTCCCTCGAGCGGTGAGGGCGATACGGACGAAAGCTCCCCGGTCCTTCACGGAAGCAGTGTACGCATGGGGTCAGAGACCGAGGAAACGGCCAAGGGACCGGAAGTACTCGCGGGACTCGACGGCAGGCGCCGGCCGTGCTCCGGGACCCCGACGTCACCGAGGTCACGCGAGCGAAGTGACCTACTTGACCACTCGATAGAGGTGCCATCGGTCAGGGACGCCCTTCAGCTCGTGATCGCCCGCGTCCTCGAAGGTCAGACCGGAGCCGGCCACCAGGTCCTTCACGGTCTGCGAGACGCGCACCTCGGATGCGCCCGCGGTCGCGGCGACCCGAGCTCCGATCGACACGGTGATGCCCCCGATCTTGCCGTCGATCAGCTCGCACTCGCCCGTGTGCACGCCGGCGCGGATCTCGATCCCGAGGTCGAGGAGGCGGTGGCCGACCTCGAGGGCACAGCGGATCGCGCGTGCCGGCCCATCGAACGTTGCGTAGAAGCCATCTCCTACGGTGTCTGACTCGAGGCCGTGCCAGCGGCGGAGGCCGTCTCGGACGATCTCGTGATGCTGCTCGAGCAGGCCCTTGTACCTGTAGTCGCCCATCTCGGCCTGTTTCTGCGTCGACCCCACGATGTCCGTGAAAAGGACGGTCGACAACACGGTGTCGAGCTCCGGCGCGTCCGGCTCGACGCCGACGAACTCCCGGACCACATCCAACACGGCGGGTTGCTCGTGGATCCTCAACTCATCCGCACCGGGGAAGAGGCGGATCTGGGGTTGACGCAGGAGCGTGGCCAGGTACTCGAGCGCCTCGCGGTCGTTCTCGCGAGCCAGGAGGAGCATGGGCGCAGTGATCGATGGCATGGCGCCTCGGACATCGGTCTCGTTGTAGATCCGGTCCATCGCGACGGCCACGTCGGGGGTGGCCGTCTGCCGGCTGAGCCAACCCCACGGGACGTGCCCCGCCTCCGGCTGCGTCCCCGTCCACACCGAATAACCGTAAGCGTCGGTGCCCCAGAGATCGATGGTGGCGTGCGTGGATCGCTCCAGGACCTCGGCGTCCGCACCGTACGGGTAGTCGGGCGCCCGGGTCGTGCGTGGTGCCGGGTACCACCAGAAGAGGGAGTGGACGCGCTCGGGAAACGTGGCCGCGAACAGGATGTTAGGCGCGCCACCTTCGAGTGCGCCGCCGAGGACCGGCCGCTCGGAGCCGACGGCATCCAAGACCACCGTCAGATCCGCGACGCGGGTCTCGAGGTTGGGGGGGTCGACGTTGCGACTCGAAGCTCCCGTTCCGCGACGGTCATGCAAGATAAGACGCGAGAACGACGCGAGGCCACGGAACCACTCCGCGGACGGTCGGTACTCCCAGATGGTGTCGACGTTGCCCAACCAATCGAACTGCCAGACGATGTCGATCGGGCCGTCGCCCACCGTCTGATAGGCGATGTAGACGCCGTCGGGGGTCTTCGCATACTTGGTCTGAGGGGTGTCCACGCTCGAATCCTTCCCCGGATGCGACCGCGCCGCAACCGGACCACCATGCCTGGGGCGGGTTGCGCTGACTAGCTGGTAAACATCGATGGACGATCGGGGGAGGAAAGACGATCGCTGAGGTGATCTTGTTCCACCACGCGCTCGGCGTGACCGACGGTGTGCGGGTTTCGCCGACGACGTGAGGCCGGGGGGCCACCAGCGGCACCGGGTCGACACGCGCTAGAGGTGCGGGGCGTTGATCAGGTCCATCTCCATTCACCGAGGTCATGGTGAACGGAGCCGACGACGTGTTCGTGGAGCGGAGGGGGCGGATCGAGAGGGCGCCGGACGGTCTATTCGAGGGGGAGGAGGCCGTCCTGCACCTGATGGGCTGGGTGGGGCGCTCCCTCCTGCGTGGCCGGTTTGTGGACACTCCGGGTTGTTAGGCCCTGGTGCTTGGGGGGGGTCACGGGCTCGTGGCGCGACCTAACTGTTTCGATCGCTGGGTGGGGCGCCGCCTCTTGCGTGGCCGGTTTGTGGACATCCCCCTCAGGGCGGCGGCCCTCCCATGGAGCAAGGACTCATACGCCACGGCACACGCAGTACACGCGCTCCGGCAGATGGGGCGCCCCGCCACAGGGGCGGGCGACCGTCGCCTTCCGAGGAGGCGGTCGAGGTTCGCGCCGTCGGTTCCGAGGATGCCGCCGGCAAGCCGACTTGACCCCCAGGAGTCCCCGATGAAGGATGCCCCGTGGGATCCATCGGGCGAAGGAGAGCGAGATGGGCTGGAGCGTGCGTGGCACGTATTTCGAGAACTGCCCGTGCAACATGGTGTGCCGGTGCACCACGTCAGGGATGTCGATGCCAGCGGACTACGACCGGTGCACGGTGGTCCTCGCCTTTCACATCGACGTGGGGGACGTTGACGGCCTGGACATCAGTGGGCTGAACGTCGCGGTGCTTGCAGATTCCCCGCCGCTCATGACCGACGGTAGCTGGAAGCTCGGCATGTTCATGGACGCGGCCGCCTCCAAGGAGCAGGCCGAGGCGATCGGCGGCGTCTTCAGCGGTGCGCTCGGCGGCCCCATGGCGGCGCTCGGCCCGCTGGTCGGGGAGATGCTGGGCATGGAGACTGTCCCGATCGAGTACACCGATGACGGCAGGAAGCACTCGATCAAGGCCGGCGACCTGCTCGACATCGAGATCGGGGACTTCGTACCCCCGAACAGCGCGACCGGTGAGGTGAGCACGCTGACCGGCATCGCCCACCCCGTCGCCACGACGCTGACCATCGGGCGGGCCACCAGATCCAGGATCAAGGCGTTCGGCTACGACCTTTCCCAAGACGGGAAGAACGCCCACTCGGCTTCGTTCGCCTGGTCGGCCTGACGTAGCAACCAGGCGGGATGCCCGACTGCCCGTACGTCAACTACACGAGAGGCGATAACGTCCGCGCGCCCCTGCGCGTCCGGCCGCCTCTCGGACAGTCTGCCTGCCCGGACTCCTTCAAGAGGGCCTGCCGCTTCCGGCCTGTCACGAGCAAGTATTGGAGGCGATCCGAGCACCATCCGACGACACTCCCAGAATGATCGAAGCACTATCGCGCGTCCCACCTACAGGAATTCGATATGGGAAACGTCGAGTGCCTGACCGCCACCGTCGGCCATCAACACGGCGGCGTTCACATACGACGCTTCATCACCGGCAAGGAACAGGATGCACGCCGCGATCTCCTCCGGCTCGGCAGCTCGTCGCGCCGGCACGAATCGCGTCACCATCGCATACGCCTCGGCCAGGTCAATCCCACGCGTATCCCTGAGCCGATCCAACGTCCTGTCCGCCATCGGCGTGTGCACCCACCCCGGACACACGACGTTCGCTCGGATCCGCGCGTCGGCGTGGTCGACGGCGATCGAGCGCGCGAGCACGATCATCGCCGCCTTGGTCACTGAGTAGGCGGCCTCGCCCGGGAACGCGGTCATACCGTTGATCGAGGACACGAGGACGATCGATCCGCCGCCACGTTCGCTCATGGGGGCGATCGAGGCCCGCACGAGGTTCATCGAACCGGTGAGGTTCGCGTCCAGGGTCGCGCGCCAGGCCTCGTCGGTCATCGTGCCCGGGGAACCACCCCAACCGGTGCCGTGGTTCACGACGACAATGTCCAGCCCGCCGAAGTTCTGGATCGCGGCGCCTACGGCATCGCGTGCGTGGTTCGGGTCCGCCGCGTCTCCGGGAACGGCCAGCCCGCTGATCGCGGCGGCGACCTCCTGGATCGGTTCGGGGCGGCGCCCCGTCACGACCACGGACGCGCCCTCCTCGGCGAACAGCCGCGCCGTCGCGGCGCCGATCCCGGAGCCGCCTCCGCTGATGACCGCGATCTTCCCGTCGAGCCGCACCGAACCGTCCTTCTCAACGTCGTCGAGGGTAGTGTGCCGTATCGGCGAGAACCCCGCCGCGCTCTCCATTTGCCTCAGGGGGTCTAACTGCACACGCGCCCCTGGCGCGGGCAGCCGCCTCGACCACAAGCTTCACCATCAGATGCCTTGATCGTGAGAAGGGTCTTTTGCGTACGTGACTGAGGTGATCGTGAACGGATCCGACGACGTGTTCGCGGGGCGACGGGCCGGATTGCGAGCGCGCTGGTGACCCTCCGCGGTCTGCCCTTGGGAGATAACGTCCAACGCCCCGGCGCGGGTGGCCTCTCCGCGACGACCCGCCGAACATGATGGGACCCTCGCCAGAAGGGAAATCCCGAACTCGGCAATGCTGTTCTTTTCCCGACATCCCGGATCTAGCGGTCCCAAGGTCACCCGATCCCCTACGACCTCGAACCGCCAAACGATTACTTCACCGAGACACGGATCTGAGCGCACGTGGTTGATCATCTTGTAGTAGAGAAGATCTCCCTGCACCGTCGCCGGACCGTACTGTTCGACCAGGCTGGGGTCCTGGGTGATGACGATGCAGCTCACTTCTACACCTACCAATCCGGAACACTTCTCATCCCCCGCAGGAAGTATTTCCCACGAGAATCGGTTCTCGCCCGCGGGGATCTCGTCCCAATTCCCCTCCGTGTACTCGCCAAGCAAGTCCGGTGGTATGTCGCTCCCTAGCTTGGGCTGGATCGATGACCGTCACTACGCTCGAACCGGTCGCCGTTGGACCGGTCTCTCCTGCCCCCCCACACCCGGACGACACAACAGCGAGAATCATGACTGCTCGCAGAACCCGATAGTTCACCTTTGTCCTCCCCCCTCAGCAAGAACCCGTCGCGGGCGGGCCGCTGCTCTTAAAGGGGCATCTTAGAAGTGTCGGCCAGGGGATCGCCTGACGGTCACAGGTGGCGAGGCTCACCTCTTCGGCCGTCCGCGTGCTCGAACGTTCAGCCCGACCTACGCCGCATCGAAATCGGTGACTGTCTCACCGAGCTCGGCCCCCACGGATCTGCACCCCGAAACCTGTGGGGTCGAGGTCCGCAGGCAGCCCGACGCCCAGCCGAGGCCACCGTCAGGCCTGAGCCACGAGGCGGTACCAGGGGCCGGCACCCGTCCCGAGTCGCATCCGGCGGAAGCCGGCGTCCGCGATGGCTCGACGGAGCGCCTCCAGCCCGTACGTGCCGGCCAGGATGCCGCGGTCGGGTTCGTGCGCGAGGGGATGTCGGACGTCGGCCAGCACGAGACTGCCGCCTTCACGGAGGACCCGCCGCGCCTCGAACGTGGCCTCGCGCCAGATGCCGACGTGGTGCCACACGAACACCGCGAACGCGAGATCGAACGAGCCATCCTCGTACGGCAACGCCGTGGCATCCGCCCGCTCCACGCGCACCCGCTCCCCGAACCGGGCCAGACGACCCGCCGTCGCGGCAACCATCCCGCGGTCGAAGTCGGTTGCGGTCAGCCGCCACCCGGGGAATCGCTCCGCGAGCGCCTCCGCCTCGAACCCGTTCCCGCACCCCAGCTCCAGCACTTCGGCCTCATCAGGGAATCACGCTAACGAGACCACCCAGGGAACGACGACCCGGCGAGAGAAGGCCGCCCACGTCCGGCTCCCCAGGAGTCGCCGCTCGAACCCCTGCATCTCCACGGCGGCTACCTTGTGCGTGCGACCTGGGCCCGGGCCACCGCCCGCTCGCGGCGGACCTTCTTCCAGTCGCTGGTCTTGGTGGAGAAGAGCACGTCGGTCGCGATCTGGAACAGTCCGATCGCCAGCAGCAGCCAGGCCGCCCAGGCCGGCGCCGCGCTCGCCGGGTAGAAGGCCAGCGCCACGAACGGCGCGAGCTTGGTCGCGATGGCGCCGGACGCGTGCATCAACGCCCGGTCCCCCGGCTTCGTGCGCAGGTACGTCGCGTAGTCGGTCTTCAGGCCGGGCCGCGGCGGGAACGGCCCTCCGAGGAAGTAGCAGGTGAACCGGATCCCCACCAGGCGCCCCACCGCCCAGTGGGCCGGGTCGTGTAACGACACCGACCACGCCACCGCCGCCACGATCAGCGCCAGGCCGGCCAGCACCTCGTTCGTCGCCCGGAGCGCCACCACCACGGCGGCCGCCCCGACCAAAGCTTCGAGCAGGAGCACGAGGTTGCCGAGCCAGACCGGGAACCGCGTACGGACCCGAGCCTCGAACGCCATCCGGTCGATCCGCCCGGCCTGGTCGGCCCAGTGAGCCGACAACGCGGGGTCCACCTTCACCTTCGCGAGCAACCTCCAGAACCCCAGCTCCGACAGGTCCGTGTCCCCCGCTTCGACGGCCGCCGAGATGCGCGCGAACGCATCCTGGAACTCCTCGACGGGCTCCGACCCGCCCCCGGATTCGTTCGTCGATTCGGCCAATCCGGCCTCCTCCGGCCCCTAGAATTGCTCGCGGACGCGCCCCCGGCCCCTTGGCACGCCCGCGAACGGGAGGAACGACCACGTCCAAGAGCACCATCCCGGAGCGACCGGTCGATCGCTCCGGCACCAGTATGAGCCTCACCACGCTCGACGGCCGCTACCAGCTCGTCGAGCGCATCGCCTCGGGCGGGATGGGCGAGGTGTACCTGGCCCACGACGTCGTGCTGGCTCGCGACGTTGCCATCAAAGTCCTCCACCGCAGCCTGGCCGGGGACGCCGGGTTCGTGGAGAGGTTCCGGACGGAGGCCCGCTCGGCGGCCGGCCTGAACCACCCGAACATCGTGTCCGTCTACGACTGGGGCGCCGTCGACGGCGTGTACTTCATGGTGATGGAGCACATCGAGGGTCGGAGCGTTCGGGAACTGCTCCAGCCGCTGGGCCACCTGGAGCCGGCCCAGGTGGCCGACCTCGTGCTCCAGGCCCTGGCCGCCCTGGAGCACGCCCATGCCAAAGGCATTGTCCACCGGGATCTCAAGCCCGAGAACATCCTGGTGAACAGGCGGGGCGTGGCGAAGTTGGCGGACTTCGGCCTGGCCCGCGCCTACATGGACGGCCACATCACGCAAGCTCCCGGAACCGTGACGGGAACCGTCCAGTACCTGGCCCCCGAGCAGATCCGGGGAGAGCCCGCAGACCCCCGCACCGACCTGTACTCGCTGGGCATCGTTACGTTCGAACTCCTCACCGGTCGCGTCCCGTTCTCGGGGGAAACCTCGATCGCGATCGCGTACAAGCACCTGTCCGAACGGGTGCCACGGCCGTCCGCCCTGGTCCCCCACCTGCCCCGGGAACTCGACGGGTTCGTGGCCTCCGCCACGGAACGTGACCGGGAGCTCCGGCCGGAATCGGCCGCCGAGATGCGGCGGGACCTGGAAAAAGAGGCCGCGACGCTTCCGCCGGCGCGGTCCCTGGCCGAGCTGGTCGAGGACGCGTCGGTGCTCATCGCCGACGAGGACGACGCATCGCCGGAGCAAGCCACGACGGTCACGATCCCCCGGGCCGAGACCCGCAAGCAGGTCCGGGGCCGAAGGTGGAGGCGCACGTTCGGCTTGTTGTTCGGGCTCCTGTTCCTGGCCGGGGGGGCCTGGGCGGCCTGGACCTACCTCGTCCCGCACGCCATTACCGTTCCCGACGTGCTGGGGATGCCCGCCGCGAATGCCCGTGCGCGGCTGGTCGAGGAGGGCCTCACGGTCAGGGTCGGGCGGAGCGTTTACTCGCTCAAGTACGAGACCGGCACCGTGGCCGGCCTGACCCCCGCCGTGGGGACCGGGGTCGACAAGGGTGCGCGGATCACGCTGATCACCTCACTCGGACCGCGGCCGGTGGCCTTGCCAGAGCTCCAGGGCAAGACCCTGGACGAGGCGAGCGCGGCGCTCGAGGCAGCCGGGTTCACCGTCGGGAACCCCCAGAGGGCGTTCCACGACAAGATCCCGGCGGGATCCGTGATCCGCGCGCTGGTCGCTGGCGACACCGCTCCCGAGGGCAGCGCCGTGGGCCTGCTGATCAGCAAGGGCCCGCCCCCCGTTCCGGTCCCGGACGTGGTGGGAAAGGACGTGGGCGCAGCGAAGAAGCAGCTGGCCGGGATGGGCTTCCACGTCAAGATCAAGACCAAGTACTCGAAGAGCGTGCCGCGCGACGTCGTGATCAGCCAGAAGCCCGATCCGGAGCAGAAGCTGGCCAAGGGCTCGTCGGTGAGGATCACCGTGTCCCTCGGGCCGAAGACGTTCGCCGTGGGCACCTTCCTTGGGTTGACCAGGGACGCCGCGGTTACCGCGATCCAGAACGCCGGCCTCAAGGCCAACATCGTCGTCGTGCCCGGCTCGATCGACGACATCGTCCGAGGCCAGGATCCCACGCCCGGCAGCATCGTCCACGCCGGAGACACGATCACGATCTACATCGGGTGAGGATCGGTGCGCACGTGCCCGTCCGGGGCGGCCTCTCATCGGCCATCGACGCGGCGAACGCGTGCGCCGCCGAGGCCGTCCAGATCTTCGTCTCGAACCCTCGCGGGTGGGCGCCGCCGCGCATCTCCGAGGCCGAGACAGCGGCGTTCCGCGAGGCGTGGGCCGCATCGGGACTCGGCCCCCTGTACGCGCATTCGCCGTACCTGGTCAACATCGCCTCGCCGAATCCGCAGTTCCTGCTGAACTCGTTGGAGGTGGCCCGGGCCACGGTCGAGACCTGCGCGCAGGTCGGGGCCGACGGCGTCGTCGTCCACGCGGGCTCCGGCGGTCCCACCGAGGCCCGAGAAGCCCTGGCCCGTGCGGCCGCGTCCCTGCAAGCCATCCTGGCCACGGCTCACGACACCTCCTTAGTGGTGGAGCTGACGGCTGGGACGACAGGCTCCGTCGCGGCCACGTTCCAGGAGGCGGCTCGGCTGTTCGAGGCCGTAGACGACGACCGGCTCCGGCTCTGCGCCGACACCTGCCACCTGTTCGCGGCGGGCTACCCGATCGGCGACGAGCATGGCGTCGATGCCTGTTTCGCCGACCTGCGCGCGTCCGGCCTGGCCGACCGGCTGGTGCTGATCCATGCGAACGACGCGAAGTTCCATCGGGGGTCGAAGCGGGACCGCCACGAGCACATCGGCGAGGGGTTCATCGGCGTGGAGGGGTTCATCCCCCTCCTCCACCGCCCCGAGGTCGCCGACTTGGCCATCGTCGTGGAGACGCCGGGCGACCTGTCCGACCACGCCCGGAACATCGCCACCCTCCGCCGCCTCGCCGAGTAGGCGGCCCGGCCAACGTGTCTGGCGACCTCAGAGGCTGACGCCGAGCCATATCGTCCAGGCCGGCAAGGCGACGAACGCGACCGCGAACACGACCCATATCCCCACCGGGGGCTGGACTTCTCCCGAGAGACGGCCATAGCTTCGGATGAACCGGATCGCCAGGCCGACGGCGACGCCCATGATCCCGACCGTGGCGAGCCCAAACACGGCGAGCGCGTCGGGGACCCCACCCCGCCGGAAGATCAGCACGCACGCTGTGGCCATCCACGTGAGGAAGCCGCCGAAGCCCGCCCCCCCGATCTTCGCCGACAGCAGCCAATCGAGCTTCGCCGCGGCTGTGAGACTCGAGGTGACCACGATCACGAGCAAGCCGGCGATCCCGATAAGGGTGACCAGGCCCACGACCCACCGCGAGCCGGGGGCGTAGCGCTCGTAGATCTCGACCGCCGGCTGGATCATCAACGCCGCGAACAGCGCGATCGTGGCGTCGTTCGCGCGGCCCCAGGCCTCCTTCTCCGAAACGAAGAACACGACGATGCACGCGCCGGAGATGAGGAAGGCGATCCCCGCCGCCACCGCTGAGATGCCCGCGAGGGTCATGCCCGCTCCCGCATCGGTTGCTCCTATGTCAAGCCGCCGCCGCGGTCAAGCGGTCGGTCGGCTGGTTCATCGATGTCATCGTTTTGAACACCACCCTGGAGAGGTAGCGCTTCAGCGCCCGGATCGCCTC
>JAHEXX010000155.1 GCA_023251895.1 bacterium | reverse complement strand
GTTCGCCCGATCCGTCGGCAACTTCTACGAGCAGACCGTGGCGCACGTGTACAACGAGTACGAGAAGCGCAAGCGGGCGGCCGGGGCCCTGGACTTCGACGACCTGATCACCGAGGCCGTCCGGCTGTTCCGCGATCACCCCGAGATCCTGGAGCACTACCAGGAACGGTTCCGGTACATCCTGATCGACGAGTACCAGGACACGAACCGGGCTCAGTACGCGCTGGTGAACCTCCTGGCCGCGAAGTACCGGAACGTCTGCGTCGTCGGTGACGCCGACCAGGGTGTGTACTCCTGGCGCGGCGCAACGATCCAGAACCTCCTCGACTTCGAGCGCGACTATCCCGATGCGGCGGTGTTCCTGATGGAGCAGAACTACCGCTCCACCGAGAACATCCTTGCCGTGGCCAACGCGCTGATCGAACACAACGTCCAGCGCAAGCCCAAGAGCCTGTGGACGGAGTCTCTGGGCGGGGAGCTGGCCGTGCGGTTCCGAGCCGACAACGAGCACGAGGAGGCCCTGTTCGTGGCCGAGGAGGTCCATCGGCTGGTGGACGAGGAGGGCCACCGGTACAAGGACATCGCGATCTTCTACCGGACCAACGCCCAGAGCCGGGTGCTGGAGGACGTGTTCATGAACACCGGGCTGGCGTACCGGGTGGTCGGGGGCGTGCGGTTCTACGAGCGCAAGGAGGTCCGCGACATCCTGGCCTACCTGCGGCTGGTGGTGAACCCCCAGGACGTGATGTCGGCCCGGCGGGTCATCAACACGCCGAAGCGGGGGATCGGCGACGCGACGGTGGCTGCCCTGGAAGGGTTCGCGCTGACTGAGGGGGTGCCGTTCCTGGAAGCGTGCCGTCGCGTGGACGAGATCGGCACACTGGCCCAGCGGGCCAAGGGGGCCGTCGCTGGGTTCGTGGACGTCATGAACGACCTGGCCGTCTTGCACGGTCAGAGGGCCCGCCTGTCCCGGATGGTGGAGGCCGCGTTCGAGCGCTCCGGGTACCTGGCGGAGCTCGAATCGGAGCGAACGATCGAGTCCGAGGGCCGCATCGAGAACCTCCGCGAGCTGGTGGGGGTCGCCGCGGAGTTCGAGGCGCGGTTCCCCGATGGCGAGTTGACGGCGTTCCTGGAACAGATCGCACTGGTCACCGAGCAGGACGAGTACGACGAGGAGGCCTCGACGGTCACGCTGATGACGCTCCACAACGCGAAGGGCCTGGAGTTCCCGGTGGTGTTCATCGTGGGGCTGGAGGACGGGGTGTTCCCGCACTACCGGTCGATGGGCGACACGGCCGAGCTCGAGGAGGAGCGTCGGCTGATGTACGTGGGCGTGACGCGGGCGAGGGAGCGCCTGTACCTGTGCCACGCGTGGAGCCGCGCGCTGTTCGGGTCGACGTCGTACAACCCGCCCTCGAGGTTCCTATCCGAGATCCCGTCGGACCTGCTGAACTCGCGGGAGGAGGAGCGGACGCCGGAGACCTCGGTGATCGGGGCCGGGGGGCGGGTGACCCACACGGTGATCGGGCTCCCCGCCGCCAGGCGGGAACCGGTTCAGGTGGCGGCCGGCGACACCGTCATGCACGACAAGTGGGGTGAGGGCGTGGTGGTGACGGTGTCGGGGGCGGGGCCCGAGGCCGAAGCCACGATCCGGTTCGAGGAGGCGGGGGAGAAGCGGTTGCTCCTGGCCTACGCCCCACTGAAGAAGGTGGGCTGACGGGACGGGTCGCGTGATGCCCTGGCTCGGGTTGGGGGGCAGCGAATGCGAGCGGCTGCGGTCCGGGTTGCTCGCGCAACCCGTGAACACCGTGTCGAGCCTGGTGTTCCTGCTGGTCGGTCTGTGGATCGTGGTGCGCGGCCGCCGGGCCGCCGGGCACCGCGTCCAGCTGGCCGTCTACGGCGTGGCCGTCGCGAGCAACGCCGTGGGTGGGTTGCTGTTCCACGGGCTGCAGACGCCGGGCGCAAGGTGGGTCCACGACGTCTGCATCCTGTCGGTCCTGCTGTTCATCATCGCCTTCGACGCGGCCCGGTTCCTGGGCCGCACGACGGCGTGGACCATCCGAGGGTTCCTGGCGGCGCTGGCCGGACTGGGGCTCGTGCTGGCGCTCGTGCCCGATATCACGTTCGGGCTCTACGGCGGGCTCGGGGTGGCGATGGGTGTGTTGGAGCTGGTGGACTACCGGCGGCAGCTGCCCGTGATCCAGGCAGAGGGGCTCACCGCCCGATGGATGGCTCGGCTGGGCGTGCTGGTGGCCCTGGCCCTCGGGGCGACGGCGTACCTCGTGGGCCGGAGCGGATCGCCGTTCTGTGGGCCCGGGAGCGTGATCCAGTGGCACGCGGTCTGGCACGTGCTGGCTGCCGCGGCGATGGGGCTCTACGCGTACGGCGCGATCGAGCCCCACCGTGCGCCGATCGCCAAGCGCCCCGCCTGAGCGGCCTCAGTGCAGCGGAAGGCGCCGGAGCCCATTGCCCGGATCCCAGGCCAGGGCATGGGAGCCTTCTCCGAACACCGCATAGCCTGCCGCCTCCACGTCGATCGAGAACAGGTGGAACTCGGGTTCGTCGGGCGCCCAATCCGTCCGAGCACCGATCGCGTCCCGGTAGGCCTGCCGCAGGTCCGGACCGTCGACGGCGATCGCCCGGCCGTAGAGCTTGACGTCGCCGTCGGTGCCGTCCTTGTCGCAGGTAACGCTGTGGACGACGATCCGCGGGTCCCGCAACAGGTCCAGGGCCTTCTTGGACTTCCACATCATGCCGAGGAACAGGTGGCCCTCGGCGAAGTCGACCTCACAAGGGCTGATCCGGGGTGAGCCGTCCCGGCGGATCGTTCCCAGCAGAACGAGTTCGTCCTTCTCGAAGCGGGCGCTAGCGAGGCTCGCGATCTCCGGGCAGGCGTGTTGGAACTCGTCCCAGCGCATCGCTCAGCGGAACAGCAGGAGCCAGCCCGCGACGATGATCACCACGCCGGCCACGATGGGGGCGATGACCCAGGCCAGCCCGAGCCGCCCCCGGTGGGGGCCGAGCGTGCCGACCTTGGTGGTGGGTTTCAGGCCCGGAGGACGGAACCGGAGCCGCTTGCGCATGTCGTCGAGTATGTCAGCCGGCCCGGTTCGTCCTGTGTCAGACGCCCGTGCTAGGATTCGAACGTATGTTCGGGTTGGAGGAGAGGTGAGCGAGCTGCGGTCGGCCGTCGAGGCCCTGCGCTCGGAGACGCTGCCCGACCTGCCGGACGCTCAGATCGAGGAGGACTTCGCGGAGCTCCAGCGAACGCTGGAGCTGCTGGAGGTGGAACGCCTCAGGCGCCTGGCCGAGATCGAGCGGCGGCGGATCTTCGAGCGCGACGGCTACCTCTCTGCGGCGTCGTGGCTCGCCACCACCTACAAGGTCTCCTGGGGAACCGCCCGGGACCACGTGCGGATCGCCCGGGCGCTCGAAGAGATGCCGGCGACGCGACGCGCGCTCGACGAAGGCGAGCTGTCGATGTCGGCGGTGCGGGTGCTCGTGGCGGCGCGGGATGCCGACCCTTCGGCGTTCCTGCGGTGCGAGACCGAGCTCGTCGAGGCCGCTCGGATCCACTCGATGCACGACCTCCAGCGTGTCGCGGCCTACTGGCGCCAGGCGGTCGAGCGGGAGCGCGCGGCGGAAGGGGACGACATGCTCAGACAGCGGCGGCGCCTGCACGCGTCGGTCTCGTTCCTGGGGATGGTGAGGGTCGACGGCGATCTCGATCCCGAGACGGGAGAGACCCTGCTGACGGTGCTTCGTGCCGTGCTCGATGCGGAATCCCGGTCACGCGGCGAGGACGACGACCGAACGCCGGCCCAGCGACGGGCCGACGCCCTGGGCGAGATCTGCCGCCAATGGCTGGACGGCTCCGAGCGGCCCACGGTGGCCGGCGAGCGACCGCACGTCACGGTGACGGTCGGCGCCGAGGCCATCCAGGGCGCCTCAGGAGGGACCAGCGAACTGGATCACGTGGGCCCGGTCCATCCCGAGGCGGCGCGGCGGTTGGCGTGCGACGCCTCGGTCATGCGGGTCGTGATGGCCGGGCGCTCGGAGCCGCTTGACGTCGGCCGCCGCACGTCGGTCGTGCCACCCGCCATCCGGCGGGCCGTGATCGTGCGGGACCACCACTGCCGGTTCCCCGGGTGCGACCGGCCCCACACCTGGTGCGACGCACATCACGTCGTGCACTGGGCCGACGGAGGCCCGACCGCGTTGCCGAACCTCGTGCTGCTGTGCCGGCGCCACCACCGGATGGTCCATCAAGCCGGTGGCTTCCGGTTGGAGCTCGAGGAGGGGCGCCCGGTGTTCAGGCGGCCGGACGGATCGGTGCTGGAGGACCGAGCTCCCCCGTAGCGGCATCACCCCTCCATCACCCTGTACAAGCGCCAGCGGTCGGGGATCCCTTCGCCCGTGCTCGCCTGCGTGCTGGGTAGCGGACGTCAGGCTTCATCACACGACCAGGCTGCCGCCGTCGACGACGAGTTCGACACCGGTGATGTAGG
>JAHEXX010000003.1 GCA_023251895.1 bacterium | reverse complement strand
GCGGCACTTCGTGAACCTCGGCTACCTGCTCGCGGCCCTCGCGCTCGTGATCCTCTACTTCAACATCTCGGAGTTCCTGACCGCCGGCTACAAGCTCGAGGGCAGCGAGCCCGTCTACCTCGGTCAGATCTTCACTGGGACCTTCGCACCGCTCTACTGGTTCTACGTTGTCGCGGGGCTGCTCGTCCCCGTGCTGGTCGTGACGGTCAGGCGCACCCGGCACGTGCGGTGGATCGTGGCGGCCGCTGCGCTGGTCGGTGTCGCGATGTGGCTCGAGCGTTATATCATCGTCGTGGCGAGCCTGAAGGTGCCGCAGATGCCGTACGCCAATCCGGCCCGGTACTTGCCGAGCTGGATCGAGATCGCGCTCAGCCTTGGCGCGCTCGCGCTCTTCGTCCTGATGATCGCCGTGTTCACGAGGTTCCTCCCCGTGATGTCGATGTGGGAGATCCGCGAGCACGAGGAGGGGACGGATACGGTGCCCGCCGCGCAGCCGGCCCTCGGTACCCAGGGGGTGGCGGCGTCATGAGGATGGCCGCGAGGCGCACGTTGGCCCTCGCGTTCCTCGTCGGCACGTTCCTGGCACCGGCCAGGCTCGCGTGGGCGCACGGCCAGATGCAGGAGCCGACGACCCAGCCATCCGGCGCGGCGATGCCGGTCGGCGACCACCCTGCGCACCTCAAGGTCGTCCTCCCGGACCGGGTGAGGCTCGGGGCTACCGTCACGATCCGGGCGAGCCTCACCGATGCGGACGGTCACCCGATCTCGGGCGCGACGATCTACTTCGAGCGGCCGGCGTACTGGGGCGACGAGGTCAACGGCCACATGTTGATCGGCAGCGCCGTCACCGATCGTATGGGCATGGCCACGATCACCGAGCAGTTGCGGGAGGCGGGGGGGAGCGATGTCGATGCGCTGTTCGCCGGGAACTCGACGTACCGCGAAACGGAGGCGAGCGCGAGCTACACGGTGACCGGTGACCGTCAGCTGTTCCGCTCGCACGCCGGGATCCGGATCCGGTGGCTGAACCTGTGGGTTCTCGGGGGCGTGATCGCGCTGGTGTGGGTGCTGTACTTCGTCGTCGGGTTGCGGATCCTCGAGATCCTGCGGGGGGAGCCGGCGGCCGCCCTCGAGGTGCATGGGACGACGTCCCGACGGCAGTTCCTCGCTCGAGCCTTGCCCTATGGGGCTCAGGCCGGTATCGGGCTGATCGGCGGGAGCCTGCTGGCGATCGTCGCGCGCTCGCCAAGGACGCACGGCAATCTCATGTCCCCCCCGGACACCATGAACTACCAGCGCAGTCCGGTGGCCCGGATCGGGAAGCCGATGCCGATGCGGGAGATGCCGATGCCGCTGGACCGGACCGTGAGCTTCTCCGGCGAGGTGCTGCCTATCTTCCAGCGGCACGGCGGACCCCACGTGGTGGCCCCGCGGAACTCGCCGCCCCCCGGGAACCTACGGCTGGACACGTACGAGGGCGTCATGGCGAAGGAAGGGGTGGTCGTGCCGGGCAAGCCGGAGGAGAGCGAGCTGATCGCCCACCTGCTTGCCGTCGGGATGCAGATGCCTCCCTCTGTGCCGCCCTTGCCGGACGCGCAGGTCCAGCTCATCGCAACCTGGATCGCCCAGGGGGCGAGGGACAACTAGCCCTCGCCGGGTCGAACGGCCCGCCCGCGTGGGGACCGTCGGCCCTCCGAAGATCTCGAGGGGAGCCTAGCGTCGGGACCAGATACCCCGTGGAGGTATGCGAACATGGGAACCGCGACGATCCTGGTGGTGGACGACGAGCGCAAGATCCGGGACCTCGTCCGTTCCTACCTCGAACGGGAGGGCTACTCGGTGCTCGTGGCGGATACGGGCCAGCGAGCCCTCGAGACAGTGGAGCGGGCCCACCCGGACCTCCTCGTGCTGGACCTCATGCTGCCCGACCTCACCGGCGAGGAGATCGCCAGGAACGTCCGGAGCCACTCCGATCTCCCCATCATCATGCTGACTGCCAAGGCGGGTGAGGACGACCGGGTGGCCGGCCTCCGCCAGGGCGCCGACGACTATCTCGTGAAGCCGTTCAGCCCACGCGAGCTAGTGGCCCGCGTCGACGCGGTGCTGCGCCGTGCGGGCGGCGGAGCGACACCGTCGACCATGTCGTTCGATGAGAACAGGCTGGTGATCGACCGGGAGGCTCGGGAGGTCGCGATCGATGGGGAGCCTGTAGAACTCACCCGGAGCGAGTTCGACCTGCTCCACGCGCTGGCGACGCGCCCGGGCCGCGTGTTCTCCCGGTACGAGCTCGTCACGAAGGTCCAAGGCTACGACTACGAGGGCTACGAGCGGACCATCGACGCGCACGTGAAGAACCTGCGCCGCAAGCTTGGCGACGACCCCCGGCATCCCCGGTACGTCCTGACCGTGACGGGGGTCGGCTACAAGTTCGGGGTGAAGCCGGATGCGTAGGTCGTTCGCGTTCCGGCTGGCGGCCGCGTTTGCAGGGGTGGGGATCGCGGCGGCCGCCCTCACCGCGATCCTGGTGAACCTCGCCTTCGGGACCCGCTTCACCTCGTACCTCCAGGAACAGAGGCACGTCCGGCAGGCCCAGCTCGCCGCGGCGCTCGCCGACTCCTACTCGAGGATGGGCGGCTGGGACCGGGTGGATCTGGACACGCTCGCCCCGCTCGCGCTCATGGACGGAGGAACGGTCCGGCTGGTCGACGCGTCGGGGCGCAGGATCTGGGAGCCGTCCGCCGGCGCCGCCGGGTCGCGGATGGCCACGATGCACCGCCGGATGATGGGAGGCGGGCCGCTCGGGCCCGCGCTGTCCTTCCCGGTTCGGGTGAACGGGGCGGTTGTCGGAACGGCGATCGTCAGGCTTCCCGAGCCGGGGCTCCTTCCGCAGGACGTCACGTTCCGGTCCTCCGTGAACCGGCTGCTGCTCGTCGGCGGGATCCTCGCGGGCCTCGTCGCGCTGGCGTTGGGCGTCGTCCTGGCACGGCGGGCGACCGCCCCCGCGCGCGAGCTGACTCGCGCCGCGCGGGCGGTCGCCGCCGGCGAGCGTTCGGAGCGCGTCGCCTTCGAGGCTACCGACGAGTTCGGCGAGATGGCCAGGGCATTCAACTCCATGGCAGACACGATCGGGGAGGAGGACCGGTTGCGGCGGGCCTTCGCGGCCGACGTGGCGCACGAGCTCAGGACGCCCCTCGCGATCCTCCGCAGCCAGATCGAGGGATTGCAGGATGGTGTGGTGGAACCGGCCCCGCCCGCCTTCGAGTCGCTGCACGAGGAGACGCTGCGGCTCTCGCGCCTCGTTGCGGACCTGGAGGCCCTGGCATCGGCCGACGCGGCGTGGTTCTCGCTGGAGCGACGACCCGTGGAGCTGCGCCGGATCCTCGACGACACGGTTCGGGAGTTCGCCGGGCCCGTCGACGCCGCCGGGGTGAAGCTGCTGGCCGACTTCTCCGACGTGATCGTTCTCGCCGACCCCACTCGTGTCCGCCAGATCGTGGGCAACCTGCTGTCCAACGCCCTCAAGTTCACGCCGCGGGGCGGGGTCGTGGCCGTGAGTCTCAGTGCTGAGGGGTCCGATGGCGTCATCGGGGTATCCGACACCGGTCCGGGGATCCCCGCCGACGAGCTCCCCCACGTCTTCGACCGCTTCTTCCGGGGGAGGGGATCTCGGGCGGGTGGCTCCGGGATCGGCCTGACCGTCGCCCGGGAGCTCACCCGCGCCCACGGCGGCGACATCGAGGTCGCGAGCAAGCCCGGAGCGGGAGCGACGTTCACGGTTCGCCTTCCACGCCCTTCATCGGAGTCCGCCGGGAACTTCACGGGGCCTTCATACCGGCCGGCTACCGTTGGCGCGGAAGAAGGAGGAGAACGATGAAGGGACGTTGGATCTTCGTGGGAGTCGCGATCGGGATCGTGCTGTCGTTGTCCTTGGGGTTCGCCTTCGCGGATCGCTCCGCCGCGCCGACCGGCGGGATGGGTTCCATGTTCGCGACATGCAACGCGATGCACGAATCGCCTGCGATGGAGCGGATGCATGCGCAGATGCCGGCGGCGTGGCGGGCGCAGTGCGACGCGATGCACGCGCAGATGGGTCAGATGATGGGCGGCGCGGGTCGGATGGGACCCACCATGATGACCGATGGCGGCCCAGGCGGCGGGATGATGACGGGCGGCATGAGAAGCGGCGGGATGTGGGCTCACCACTTCGGACGATGAGGGCAAGATGATGCCCTACGGGTGGATGACCGGCTGGGGGGTCTTCTGGATGGTGTTCTCGTGGGCCCTCATTGCCCTGATCGTGTTCCTGCTCGTCCGGGCTGTGTCCGGCAGCTCGTCGAGCGGATCGCCGGAGCGGGCCGACCATCGGATCCTGGCGGAGCGGTTCGCGCGCGGCGAGATCTCCGAGCAGGAGTACCGCGAGCGGAAGAAGGTCTTGGACGAGACCAGGTGATGAAGGGCGCTAGCTGCCCCTCAAGGCGGGGATGACCCCTTCGGCGAACAGCTCGGTGGCCGCCGCCGCGGTCTCGAGGTCCATCCCCGGGTAGTGCAGCCGCACGATCAAGTGGAATTCCCGACGGTCCCCGAACGCCTCGGCCAGGGGGCGGAGACGCTGTGAGACTTCGGCCGGCGTTCCCGCGGCGGTCGCGCGCCGGAACTCCTCCCCGTCGGTCGCCGGCTCGAGCGAGTCGTGTTCCGGCGTGTCGTGTCCCTCCTCCCACGCCGCGTACGCGCCGAGCTGGTGCGCAACCCCATCGCGGACCTGTGACCAGGGATCGGGGTCGGTCGAGACCCACACGTTGTGGCCGAGGGCCAGGCCGATGGCCTCGGGGTCCCGCTCGGAGTCGCGAGCCGCCTGCTCGACCTGCGCCAGCGCCCGACTCACCTCCTCGACGGTGCCCGCGTCGAGGAGGTAGCCGTCGGCCAGGCGCCCGGCCCGCCGAAGGGCCGCCGGAGCGTACCCGCCCACGTAGATCGGTGGTCCACCAGGACGGGCCGGCGGCGGCATCACCCGCACCCGGTCGTACCGGAACACCTTCCCCTCGTGCGAGAACCGCTTCCCGGTCCAGGCCTTCCGCAGGATCTCGATGGTCTCGTCCGTGCGTTGCGAACGCTCCGAGCGTGGTACGCGGAACATCCGGAACTCCTCGGCCCGCCACCCCAGTCCCAGTCCCAGGATCAACCGGCCGCCGGAAAGCTGGTCCACCGTGACTGCGTCCTCCGCCAGGCGCAGCGGATCGTGCAACGGCGCGAGCACGAGCCCGGTTCCAAGTTCGATCCGGTCGGTGGCCGCCGCCAGTGCCCCCAGCATCACGAGCAGCGACGGGAAGTACCCATCGGATGAGCCGTGGTGCTCGCTGACCCACGCCGAGTCGAACCCCAGGGCCTCGGCCAAGCGAACCAGGTCGAGCGTCTCTCGGAACTCCCGCTCGAAGGTCCGAGGCGATCCCGCAGGGATCTGCCCGGTGAACAGACCGATGCCGATCTTCACCGCCACCCCCCAAACCTACCGGTCGCGCTGCGTCGCACACAACCCGGGCGTCGACCCGGAATTGAAATGATAATCATTCTCGACTAGGGTGAGTGTTTGTGGCCCGAGCCCTCAGGATCCTGCTCGCAATGGCCGTCGCCCTCGGGGCGACGGCCGTGGCATGCCGCGGGACGAGCGTGGGAGGAGCGCTTCGGGTCGTGGCGTCGATGTACCCGCTGGCGTGGGCGGCCCAGGCGGCGGGCGGTCCCCGGGTGCAGGTGGAGGACCTCACCCCGCCCGGCGTGGAGGCCCACGACACGACGCTCACCGCGAACGAACGGGCCGACCTCCAGACCGCGGACGTCGTCGTCCTGCTGGGCGACTTGGGGTTCCAGCCCGACATCGAGCGGGCCGCGCGGGAGGCGAGCGGCACAGTGGTGGCGGTGAGCCAGGGGATGAAGCTCCAGCCCTCGGAAGCGCACAACCTCTCCTTCGACCCGCACGTGTGGCTCGACCCCGTCCTGATGGAACACGTGGTCACGAGGGTGACCGACGCGTTCGCGGCAGCCGATCCCGAGGGCACGTCTGGCTACGAGCGGCGCGCCGGCGCCGCGCTCGCGGCCCTCCGCGCGCTGGACGCGGCTTACCGCGACGGCCTCAGCGGCTGCGGCGCCCGCACCTTCGTCGTGACCCACGAGGCCTTCGGCTACCTGGCGGCGCGGTACGGCCTCACGCAGCTCGGCATCGAGGGGCTCACCCCCGAGAGCGAGCCGAGCGCGGCCGCCATCCAGGTCGCCCTCGACGCGATCTCGTCGGGGGAAGCGGCGCCGGCCGTCTTCTACGAGGGAACCGAGGAGGGGCGCCGGATCGGGGAGAGCGTGGCCGCGGACGCCGGCGTTCCAGCGCTCCCGATGTCGACCCTTGAGTTCGCGCCGAGGTCGGGCGACTACCGTACGGTCATGCGCGCGAACCTGACCACCCTCCGGGAGGGACTGCGATGCCGGTGACCGTGGAGCTGACCGGGGTGCGGTTCGGGTACGGAGCGGAACCCATCCTCGACGGCGTCGACCTCGATCTCTCGGCCGGCGAGTTCGCAGTGCTGGCCGGTGCGAACGGGAGCGGCAAGTCGACGCTGCTCAAGCTGTGCGTCGGGCTCCTTCGGCCGGCGGATGGGTCGGTCACGGTGCTCGGCGGCTCGCCCCTCGACCCGGCGATCCGGCGGCGGATCGGCTATGCGCCGCAAGGGCTCCGTATGGCCACCTCCCTGCCGGTCTCGGTCACGGAGGTGGTGGCGGCCGGCCTCACCCCGTCGAAGGGGCTGCTTCGCAGGATGGACCGCCGGGACTGGAGCAAGGTGAACGCCGCACTCGAGTCGGTGGGTTTAGGCGACCTGTCGGCCGAGTGTCTGTTCGAGCTCTCCGGGGGCCAGCAGCAACGGGCCATCCTGGCTCGGGCCTTGGTCGCGGATCCCGACATCCTGCTCCTCGACGAGCCCACCACAGGGATCGACCAGCGCCTGCGTCCGGCCCTTGCCCAGGAGCTCCGGCGGCGAGCGGACGCCGGCGCGACCGTCGTAGCGGTCTCGCACGATCCGGATGATTTCCACCAGGAGTGCGACCGGATCCTGGTGATCGAGGACGGCAGGGTCCGCCAGATCACGCACGAGGAATTCCACACGCACCTGGCCCTCGGAGGGGGCGGCTCCCGGTGACGCGCCTGCTGGTCCCGTTCGCGATCCGCGCCTACCTGGCCGGGGGGCTGGTGGCGGTGACGGCGCCGGTCATCGGGAGCTTCCTGGTCCAGCGGCGGCTCTCCCTGATAGGCGACGGGATGGGGCACCTGGCCTTCGCCGGCGTGGCGCTCGGGCTGTGGATGGGGATCTCGCCGGTGTGGGGCGCGCTGGGCGCGGCCGTCCTGGGGGGCTTCGTGCTCGAGGTGCTCCGAGCCCGCGGCCGCCTGGCCGGCGACCTGTCGCTCGCGCTGATCTTCTACTTCGGTATCGCGCTCGGGATCGTGGTGCTGTCGGCTATCGATCGGTTCGACGCGTCCGCTCTTACGGTCCTGTTCGGCAACATCCTGGTGACCGACTGGACCGACATCGCGGTCATCGCGGTCCTCTGCGCGGCGGTGCTCGGGGTCACGGCCGTGTTCTACAAAGAGCTCCTCGCCGTGGCCCTCGACGAGGAGACGGCCCGCGCATCCGGGCTCCCCGTCGACCGCCTGAACGTACTGTTGCTCGTCCTCACCGCGCTGCTCGTGGCGGCAGGGATGCACGTCGTGGGGCTCCTTCTGATCGCGGCGCTCCTGGTGATCCCGGTCGCGGCCGGCTCCCGACTGGCCCATTCGTTCCGGGGGTCGATGCTGTGGGGCGTCGCGGCGGGGTTCGCGTCCGCGCTGGTCGGCCTGGTGGGATCGATCGCGCAGGGCACGCTGGCGTCCGGTGGCGCCATCGTTCTGACCGCCATCGCCGTGTTCGTGCTGGCCACCGTGATCGGGCGTCGCGCGGCGAGGAGGCATCCCCGGAGGGTGGGAGCGTGAACGAGATCGCCTCCATGCTGGCCGAGGCCGGCCTGCGCCCCACCCGGCAGCGGACCGCGGTCGCCGAAGCGCTGGCCCGGTCGGGACGGCCGGTGACGGCGCAGGCACTGCACGCCCGGCTGACGCGATCGCGGCCCGGCCCCGGCCTTGCCACCGTGTACCGCACGGTGCAGGCCCTCGCCGAGGCCGGTCTGGCCCGGACCTTCCCGGCCGGGGACGGCGAGCTCGCCTACAAGCTGTGCGACCCGGGCCATCACCACCACTTGATCTGCGAGGGTTGCGGGCTGGTCATCGAGATCCCGTCGTGCGAGGTGGAGCCGTGGGCCGCCCGCGCCGCCCGCCGCCGGGGGTTCGCGCTGTCCTCGCACCAGGCCGAGGTGTTCGGCTTGTGCGCCGACTGCTCCGGACAGGCGCGGGGCCGCCGCTCCGCGGCTAGGGCGTGACGTACGGCTTGTCGGGCTGGGCGACCTGTTGGATCGAAGACGCGTCCACGATGATCTCGCGCCCGATGGGATAGATCGGGCCCCTCACCTCGACCCACTCGTCCGCGGAGAACCTGCCCGGCACCACGTTGACCACGCGGACCTGGGCAACCGTGGCGTCCGCCACGCAGCACGTGATCACGTACCGAGTGAGCAGGAACTCGTCGGCCGGCGTGTCGTCGTACCGGGTGACGATGCCGATGAAATCGACGTTCGTTCCGGCTCGCTTCGCTAGCGCCCTGCCGGCGACATCGTTCGTCTGCGCCGCCGCGACGTTCAGGAGCGTGATGGGACCGGTCGAGTTGAACTGCCCGTACTGCGTCAGGAACGGCCGCGATGAGAACGACGTCTTCTTCGAAGCCGAGAACTGGCCGAGGGTGGCCGGCGGCAGCGCCAGAAGCACGACCACGGGGAGCACCATCAAGCCCATGATCCAGGCCTCCCTCGCCCGGAGCGGCTGCGGTGAGCCGACGCGAGCCGCGGCCAGACGGCCGAGGGCTCCCAGCGTGAGCAGCACCGCTCCCACCGGCACCACCCAAGACGTTCGGGTGGAACGGTAGAGGTTGGTGCGGCCTGTCAGAAGGAGGAACCAGAACAGCGCCCCCCACGCCGCGAGCACCAGGGCCCCGGTGATCCGGGCGGGGCTGAGCGACCACTTCATCCGGCGACCACCCCGATCCACATCGCCCCCACCAGCGTCACGGCCGCCGCCGTGAGGACCAGCGTCCGCACGAAGCGGCGATCGAACGTCCCCGTGTACATGGCGAGGAGCTTCAGGTCGACCATCGGCCCGAAAACGAGGAAGGCCAGCTGCGCAGACGTCGTGAACTGCACGAATGAAGCCGCGATGAAAGCATCCGACTCCGAGCACAGAGACAGGACCGCCGCGAGCGCCATCATCACCAGGATGCTCACGACCGGCAGTCCGGCGACGTGACCGATGATCGCCTGGGGGAGGAACGTCTGCACGACGCCGGCCACCGTCGCGCCCAGTACCAGGTACCGGCCCATGAACAAGAAGTCGATCCCCATGTGCACGAAGAACTGCCGCCACCTGGCCTCAGGGGGTCCGAACGCGACATGTTCGTCGTGGGCTGCGTCGTCGGCACGGGGGCGGAGGAGTTCGTCCTTGGAACGCCCTCCGATGACCCATCCGACCGCGATCGCGGCGAGCAGCCCGAGCAGGAACCGGCCGCCGACCATGGTCCACAGCGAGGTCCGTCCGCGGTAGGCGACGAAGGTCGAGGCGATGACCACCGGGTTCACGACCGGTGCGGCAAGCATGAAGGTGACCGCCGCCGACGGCATCAAGCCCTTGGCCGCGAGCCGCCTCGCGACCGGCACGGAGCCGCACTCGCACAGGGGGAAGGCCATGCCCGCCAAGCCCGCGGCCGGCAGTTGGAGGGTCCTGGGCAACTGGGCGAGCTTCTCGAGCGCGTTCGGCGGAACGAACACCTCGATGGCTGCGGAGGCGAACGCACCGATCAGCACGAAGGGGAGCGCCTGGATCAACAAGGACCCGAAGACGATGAAGAACGTCTGCACCCACGCGATGCGCTCCGGCGCCGCCAGGCGCAAGAGAAGGGCGACGCCGATCAAGCCCACCACGACGGCGACCGACGTGCGCGACGACGCGGCGTCGCGGTGGGTCGGGACCGCCGACCGCGCCATCAGCAGTACCTCGCGAACGAGACGGCGAACCCCTGGAACGAATCGGTGAACAGGCGCTGGGCCCCCGGCCCATCGAGGTCCAGCACGGCTTGCTGAACCGCCTGGCCGGAGATGCCCTCAGCGGCCAATGCAGGCTGGTTCAGGAAGAGCCCGCCCGGCACCGCCGCGGCCACGACCGGCCGCTCTCCGCCCACGGCCCGCTCGACCTGCGCGACGACACGCTGCGCCGGGACCCCCGAGCCGTCCGGGGCGAGCGCGGAGCCGGTTCCCGCCACGACGACGATCGTGGAACCGCCGGTCGCCGCGTTCGTCGCCCCCACGATCTCGCGGAGCTCGGCGTCCATCTGGAAGATGGGGCCCTGCATGACGACGGCCAGGATATCTGGGACGCCATCCGCGCCGAAGCCGTCCGCCAGTAGGTTTGCGACCGCCCGCTGCTGCGATGTCCTGCCGGCGGTGTAGGAGACGCGGTCCCGATCGTGGGGCACGTACCAGGTGCCACCCACCATCCCCCGGTCCGCGGGGTCCGTCGCGACCAGGCCGATCATCGGCCGTTGATGCATCGCCTGGTCCATATCGTCGGCAAGCGTCGCGATCACCGAGATGGGCGAACCCGGACCCCACGCCCGCACGGCCCGGCCGCGGTCGTTGCGGACTGCGGTTCCGGTCATCCCGTGCTGGGACGGGAGTCCGCCGGTGCCGATCGTAGTCAGTGTGGCGGCCGGGTCGACGGGGACGGATCCGGTGGTGCCGTCCATCGTTCCGGCCTGGGCCATCATCGAACGGAGGAAGGGCCACCTCCCCGGCACCCGCTCGAGGTCTTCCGAACCGACCCCCTTCCAGGCCACCTCCAGTACGAGCCTCGGCGGCGTCGCCCCGGTCCTGCGAACCCCCGGGACGGCCACCCCGGCGCGGACGCCGGGGTGCGGGCGGGGGAACCCCAGGACGTCCGAAACGGTCGGCGCGATCTGATCCAGTCCGGTGCCCGGGGGGATCCGCGCTCCGCGCCACACCCCTGCCCCGGCGAACGCGATCGGCACCCGGGTGTCCGGCAGCTCGGCGGTCGATGGCCACCGAGCTGTGATCCACCGCTGCTCCCCCTCGGCGGTCCCGCCGATCACCGGGGTGCCGGCCGTTACGCCGAGCACGTCGGGGGAGCGTCCGGTCCGGAAGCCGGCCTGGATGTCGGAGCGGAGCTCGGGCGGCAGCGGGCAGAACGGAACCCGCGTCGTGCCGCCTCCGGTTCCGGCGCAGCTGTTCCCGAGGCACATAGCCCGGAAGATCGCCGGGGGGACGGCGAGGATCGCGAGCACGAGGAGGAGTCCGAGCAGGCGTCGGGGAGTCGACACGGGCCTCACCTTATCTCGGCTCGAAACCGGAACCGGCCCCCCGTCGATGGTTGCCGTTCCGGGACATTTGTAGTTTGGTTGTCTGCTTGTGACCCCCAGGCGAACGCTCAGCGTCCTCTGCTGTCTCGCCTTGCTGTCGGTTCCTCAGGCCATCGCCTCCAGCGCACCCACGCGGGCGGTGCTGATCGCCGACCTCCGCCAGGTCGCGTGCAGCCTTCCCCACCAATGGCTCCTGCGTATGTGGCGAGGTTACCGGCCGGATCGGAGCGGCCAGATCCAGATCGTCGCGCTCCAGCCGAACTTCGTGGGGTCCGGGCTTCCCCACGTGGGGCCGTGGCCATACGTCCAGGACGTGCCGATGTTCTGGTACGGGCCCGGCTTCATCCGGGGGCAGGACCGGGTGAACAGGCCGGTCACGTCGGCCGACATCGCGCCCACGGAAGCCGATCTGCTGCACTTCGATTTCCATGCGCCGGACGGGACCCCGATGACCGAGGCCTTGGTCCCGGCGGCCGACCGCAAGTCGCCACCCAAGCTCATCGTGACGATGGTGTGGGACGCGGGGGGCCGCGACGTCCTCGATGCGTGGAAGGACGAATGGCCGTACCTCAAGTCCCTGATCCCGAAGGGCACGTGGTACGAGCACGCCACCGTGGGGTCGTCGCCCACCAGCACGGCCCAGATCCACGCCACGATGGGCACCGGGGCGTACCCCAACAAGCACGGGATCGTCGGGCATCACCTGGTGATCGGGGACCAGATCACCGGCCCCTACTCCAACGGGCTGTCCTACCTGATCCTCCCGACGCTCGCGGACCTCTTCGACCGCCACACCGGGGACCAGGCACTGGTGGGCCTGGTCGGCACGGTCAGCATCCATCTCGGCATGATGGGTCACGGCAGCGATTGGGGCGGGGGCGATCGCGACATCGCTGTGCTGCGCACGGTCCAGGCCGACACCCTTGGCGCCGAGGGGTTCCGGTGGAACCTCCCAGACAACGTACAGCCCTACTACAGGTTCCCGGCGTACACGAACGCTGTGCCGGGCTTCGAGGGCGACGTCCAGGCCCTCGACCGGGCCGACGGGAGGCTCGACGGCAAGTGGCGGAACAACCAGATCGAGCCCCTGCTGAAGGGCTTCGACACGCCGGCGCGCACTCCGTACGAGACCAGGGTGATCGAAGAGATCGTGAAGCGCGAGGGGTTCGGGACCGACGAAGTGCCCGACCTCCTGTTCCTGAACTACAAGGAGATCGACTACATCAGCCACGTATGGACGATGAACAGCCCGGAGATGAAGGACGCGGTGGTGGCCCAGGACCGGGCGCTGAAGACGTTCGTGGAGTTCCTCAACCGCCAGGTGGGCGCGGGGAATTGGGCGATGGTGGTCACCGCGGACCACGGGGCGCTCCCCAGCCCGAAGGTGACCGGGGGCTTCCAGATCTCGACCAGCGAGCTGGCTGCTCGCATCAACGGTCGGTTCGATCGCGACGGCGACAACGTGAGGCTCGTCGAGGGCTTGAACCAGACTCAGGTCATCATGAACAGGGACGAGGTCAAGAGGAACCACGTGTCCCTCGATCAGGTCTCCCAGTACCTCATGACGTTCACGAAGTCGATGACGGCGGGCGCGGGAACGACGATCCCGCCCGGGCACGGGAGCGACCGCGTCTTCCAGGCCGTTTTCCCCTCGTCGATGATGGAGTCCCTGCCATGCCTGCCGGAAGCGCGCCCGTGAGAGCAAGGCTCTCGACGCTGCTGGTCGCGATCGCGGTGCTCGCGGCAGCCTGCACCCAGACCAAGGGTCAGCCGGGCCCGGGCTCGGAGGCTTCGAGGCCCGACCCGTCCACCGTCCAGCCCACCCCCTCCGAGAGGGTCAAGCCCCCGAAGGGGGTGCCGGAGGGCTACCAGAAGATCCAGCACCTCATCTTCATCGTGCAGGAAAACCGGTCGTTCGATCACTACTTCGGCACATTCCCGGGCGCCGACGGCATCCCGCGCAAGCCGGACGGGCGGTTCGACGTGTGCATCCCGGACCCGACCCTCGGCCGGTGCGTCGGTGTCTATCACGATCCCAACCTGATCAACGAGGGCGGACCGCATACGGAGAACGCGTTCAAGAAGGACCTGAACGGCGGGAAGATGAACGGGTTCATACAGACGTATGTCTCTGTCGGTAGCCTGTGCGGGACGCACCGGAGCCTGCCGAAGTGCGCCACGAAGCGGGGGCCGCACGGCGAGCCGACGGTGGTCGGGTACCACGACGCGCGGGAGATCCCGAACTACTGGTCCTACGCGGAGCACTTCGTCCTGCAGGATCGCATGTTCGCCCCTATGGATTCGTGGACGTTGCCCTCCCACCTGTTCCTGGTTTCCGCATGGTCGGCGAGGTGTCGCGATCCCAAGGATCCGATGAGCTGCCGGTCCGACCTGGGCCTGGGCGACTTCCTGCGGATACAGAACAAGGGCGTCCAGAAGCCCCTCTACGCCTGGACCGACATCACCTGGCTCCTGCACCGGTACGGGGTCAGCTGGGGATACTACGTGGGTCCCGACACCTGCATCGACGCGCACCGGTGTCCCGCCGGGGACGACACGACGTCTGCCAACAAGAACCCCTTGCCCGGCTTCACCGACGTCCGCGAAACTCGTCAGCTCGGCCACGTCCAGGGCCACGACGCCTATCTGAACGCCGCGGCTGCGGGGACCCTTCCCGCCGTGTCGTGGATCATGCCGAGCGTGGGCCGGAGCGAGCATCCTGACACCGGAGAGCCGCTCTCGCTCGGCCAGACGTACGTCACCCAGATGGTGAATGCCGCGATGCAGGGCCCCGACTGGAACAGCACCGCGATATTCATCACCTGGGACGACTGGGGCGGCTTCTACGATCACGTGGTCCCGCCGGTGGTGGACCAGAACGGGTTCGGGTTCAGGACTCCCGGCATCCTGATCAGCCCGTGGGCGCGGGCGGGCCTCATCGACCATCAGGTCCTCTCGTTCGATGCGTACCTGAAGCTGATCGAGGATCGGTTCATGGGCGGAGCTCGGTTGAACCCCAAGACCGACGGTCGTCCCGACTCGCGGCCCACAGTCCGGGAGGATGTGAAGATCCTGGGGAACCTGTGGAAGGAGTTCGACTTCAACCAGGATTCCCTGCCGCCGCTCATCCTTCCGCTGCACCCGCCGCCGGGCCCCGCCTCCCGGGGCGGATAAGCGTTCGACGGCCATGCCGTCGTCTATCCTGGTGCGTCTCCCCGAGGCCGGGGCAGACCGTCCGGCTTTCCGAAAGAACGAGGGGGAGTGACGCTGACCAAGGACGCTCCGACGAGCCAGGTCGTCCATCCCCCGGAGACCGAAGACGGGTGGCTCTCGCGTCCGATCGTGCTGGTGGCCCTGGCCCTTGTCCTGCTGGCCGCGTTGGGCTGGGGGTTCCTCGCCGACACCAGCATGACCGCCCCGACCCGCGATCCCGCCTGGTACTCGTGGCGGGCAAACGTGATCATGGAGGGCGCCCCCGGTCGCCTGGCCCAGGGATGGGGGCCCGGGGGAGTCTTCGCCGGCGGCTACCGGGTGAGCGTGCCCCTCGCCGGCGCGATGCTCCGGCGGATCGCGGGCATCGACCGGTTCACGTTCAGCGCGTTCATGATGATCGGGATCCCGGTGCTGACGGGCCTCGCGCTCGGTGCGTTCGCGTACCGACAGCATCGCGACCCGCTGCTGTTCCTGCTTGTCCTGTTCGCGACCGTCGGGCTGTTCCTGACCACGCCGTTCGTGGGATACCTCGACAACATCACCGTCTTGTTCGTGCTGTCGTCGCTCTTGGCCTTCTATCCGGCGGCCCGCACCTCCTGGGGCGCAAGGTCGGCGGTGTTCCTGCTGGCCGTGCTGGCGGCCTTCACGCACCCGACGACGTGCGTGTTCTTCGGTCTGGCGATGATGGCCGCGTTCGGCGTGAGCTTCCTGACCAGCCGATTCCGGATCGCCCCGGCGCTGAAGCGGTACGGCCCCAGCCTGCTGACCACCGGCGCCGGCATGGTCTTCGGCTTTGGCCTATGGGTGGTGGGGATATGGGGGCCTGCCGGGTCGCTGAAGGACGCGGCGGTGCCGCCGCCCTACACCAGGGACTTCTTCCTGAACCGCCTGGCGGGTTGGTTCGCCAGCCTGGAGCCGCTCATCACGTTCCCGCTCATCGCCCTGGCCATCGGGTGGACGGTATGGCGAGCCCGGCGGGACCGCCAACCCTCCAGCGAGTTCGGGGCGCTGTCGATCGCGTGGCTGCTGCCCCTACTCGGCGCGCTCGGGTTCCTGTTCGTCGCCAAGCCGTACCCGTACTACCGGTTCGTCAACGCCACGGCTGCCTTCATGGGGCTGGCCGGGCTGGGGGCGTGGGTGGCCCTTCGGTGGCTGCTCCGTGGTGAGGGGCCCCGTCGGGTCGTCGGTCTAGCCGGATGCATCCTGATCGTGGTCGCCCTCGGCTTCGTCATCAACGACGGCCTGCAACACCGGTGGACCACCGAGAAGAACCAGTGGATCAACCAGGAGACCCGCGCCGCGCTGGCGGCCGTCCACGAGATCGTGGCCCGGACTGACCCCGACCAGGCCAATGTCTTCGTCGTGAACTACCGGGATGACCCGGTTGCCTACGGGTGGGCCAAGACCTTCACCAACGTGGCCCGCAACGGGCTCCCCGGTCCGGCGGCCCAGCGGTCGGCGACCTTCTTCGGGTCGGTGCACGACTTCCTGGCAGGGCGGCCGACCGAGGGGAATTCCCCGGAGTACACGAAGGTCTCGAAGATGTACTTCGGCCAGCTCGGGCACAAGCTCTCTCAGTACGCGGACGGCAAGCCGGTCGTGTTCCTGATCCGCGGTTTCTACCGGGGCAGCGTCGACGCGGACGCGGATCTCGGCCGCTTCACTCGGGTCACGCCCGATGTCTCGGTCGTCACCGGCCCGGATCTGGCCTCCCCCTCGCCGCGGGCCGTCGCCGCGGCGAAGGCCGCCAGCGACCGTGTGGCCGCTCGGCTGTCCCATCCGGCGAGGCCGTGGGAGAACCCGTTGCACACGCTCCGGGTCCTCGGCGGGCTGTTCCTGCTCGTCGTGCTGCCCGGCCTGATCGCCTCGAAGTGGTTCGAGATCGACGACCCGTGGACGAAGATCGCTCTGATCCCCGGTGTCTCGATGGCGCTCGTCATCCTGTCGGCCATCGCCGTGATCGCGGTGACCCGGAACGCGTTCAGCTCGGCAGACGCGTGGATCTCGCTGGCGATCGCGACCGGCGTCGCCGCCGGCCTGGCGGCCTGGCGGCGAAGGCTCCTGCGGCCGCTCCAGGCCTTCTCCGGCTTCTTCAACAGGATGTTCGCGGTGTTCTCCAACCGCAGCTTCGCCGCGCTGATGGGTGTGCAGTTCGTGGCGCAGATGGCCGACGGCATGGTCCAGGGCTCGCTGGCCAAGGCCATCGCCATCGGCAACGAGAAGGGCTTCGACGTCGCGAACGTGCCGTCCACCCGGTACCTGCTGATCGTGGTGCTCGCGCTGTACGTGCCGTACACATTCGTGAGCCCCTTCGTCGGCGTGTTCGTTGACCGGTTCGAGCGCCGTCGGCTGCTGGTCGTCTCCAACCTGTTCCGGGCTGCGGTGGTGGCGATGGCGGCGATCGCGCTGACCGGGCTGGGGGACAGGCTGTCCGACGTCGTGCCGATCCTGGCCATCTTGATCGCGTTGGCCTGCACCCGGATGCTGCTCGCGATCAAGTCCGCCGGCCTGCCGGCCGTCCTGCAGGGCAAGGACCTGTTGCAGGGCAACGGACTCTCGCAGGCCGGTGGGGCCATCTTCCAGCTGTTCGGCGGAGGGCTCGCCTTCGTCGCTACCGGAGGAGCCAGCGCTGGACTCGTCGCGTTGGTCGGTGCGGGGTTGTATGCCGTGGCCGCGATCGTGGCCAAGCAGATTGATCGCCTGGAGTATACGAAGCGGGCCACGGCGTTCGGGGAGGAAGTCCGGCGGATCGTCCGAGACATCGGTGCCGGGCTGCGGGAGGTCGTGCGCCGGCCCGCCGCGGCCCTCGGCCTGACCTCGTTCCAGGCGCTGCGGATGGAGTTCTTCGGCTTCGTGGCCCTCGTCTTCGCCCTGCAGGCCCGGAACCTGCTGACGGGGGCGAAGGGCGGCGACGCGGCCGTGGCGGTCGCCGGCGCGACGGGGGCGGTGGGCGCGGCCATCGGCATGGTGGTTGCCCAGAAGTTCAGGGACCACGTCCCGCCGATCCGGCTGCTCCTTTCGGCGATGGGGACGTTGGGGGTCGGGGTCATCCTGTTCGGCGGTGTCCAGAGCATCGCCGGGTACGCGGCCATCACGTTCGTCGGAGCCTTCGGGTTCTTCCTGGGGAAGATCTCGGCCGACACCATCATGCAACAGGCCCTGCCCGACGACTTCCGGGGGCGCGGGTTCAGCCTGTTCGACATCGCGTACAACCTGGGCTGGATCGTGCCGGCGCTGATCCTTTCGTTGATCTGGTCGGAGAATCGGGTTCGCCCCATCCTGATCGCGTCCGGCGTGGCCTTCCTGGTCGTTACGGCTTTGATCTGGGCCTGGTCGGGGAGGATCGGCGACCAGCTGGCCCGCGGTGACGACGTGGCGGAGCCGGTTCCGGCCGACACCTCGTCGTAGCCTGTCGGCGTGACCGATGGGTTCGAGCTGATCGAGCGGGTCCTCACTCCCGACGAGTACTTCCCCCTGCGCCGGTCGGTGGGCTGGAGCGAGGTGTCGGAAGCCGCGGTCGCCGCCTCGCTCGGCCGCGAGCTGTATTCGATCGCCCTGGTGCACGACGGGCGCGTGGTCGGGTGCGGCCGAGTGGCCGGCGACGGCGGCCTGTATTTCTACGTCCAGGACATCGTTGTCCTGCCAGAGTTCCAGGGGCGCGGGCTCGGGGCGCGGATCATGGATGCGGTGATGGCCTGGCTCGAGCAGCACGCGCCTCCGGGGGCGTTCGTGGGGCTGATGGCGGCCAAGGGGTATGAGGGGTTCTACGAACGGTACGGGTTCCGGGCCAGGCCCGACGACGCGCCCGGGATGTTCCGCCGCTATTGAGGCGTGACGGTCCTGGGGTGACGGAACTCGTCTCCACTACGACCTGAGAGGATGGTTCGCGTCGGAACGTCCGGAGGCGTTGTGCCCGAGATCGTCACGCCCCAAGCGACCCTGCACGTCGAGATCGACGGCGACGGCGAGCCGGTCACCGTGCTGGCGCACGGCCTGACGAACAGCTGCCGCGAGTTGGCCGCGTTCACCCCTCTCGTGCCGGGAACGAAGGTGCGGTTCTGCTTCCGGGGCCACGGCCATTCCCGGACCTCGCCCGACGCCGGGTTCCGGTTCGCCGACTTCGCCGACGACCTGGAGGCGGTGGCCGACGCGTATGGCGCGACCTGCGCGGTAGGGACATCCCTGGGCGCGGGCGCCATAGGGAACCTCCTCACGCGAAGGCCCGATCGGTTCGAGCGGATGGTGTTCCTGCTGCCGGCCGGCCTGGACCGGCCGTTCCAGTACAAGGAGCGGTTCCACCACATGGCCTCCCAGGTCCAGGGGAGGACGCCGGAGCAGGCGGTCGATGCCCTGCTCTCCGACCCCGAGCGCGTGAACGAGTATCTGGCGATGCCGTGGCGGATCGAGCTCGACCGTGCGCTGTGGGAGCACGGGGAACCCGACGCGCTGGCCCGCGCGATCCGCGGCGTAATCGAGGACTTCCCGGTGTCCGATCGGGAGCTGCTCCGCGCCGTGACGGCCCCGGTCCTTTTGATCTGCGTGGACGACGACCCCATCCATCCGGTCGAGCTGGGGCGCATTCTGGCGGATCTGCTGCCCAACGCCGAGCTGATGGAGTACGCGAACGTCGAGGAGCTATTCTCGGCGATCGCCGCCATCGCGCAGCGGGTCGCGGCGTTCCTCGCGGAGGCGTAGCGATGTATCTCCTCCGTCGGCCTGAGCGGCGCTGAGATACTTCCCGGCGTGAGCGCGACCGCACGAGGAACACAGCAGCGAGGAGACCTGCTGGGTGCCTTCCTTCTGTTCCTGTCTGCGTTCTTCTTCGGCCTGGTGGTCATCTTGGGCAAGGTCGAGCTGCGGACCGGCATCCCCGTCGTGTCGATGCTGGCGATCCGCTTCGCTCTGGCAGCACTCGTGCTCGTTCCAGTTCTCGTCGCCGTGCGCCTGCCGCTGGCGCCGGTGCCTGGGGAGCGCCTCGGGATCGTGGTGATCGGGATCGCCGGGTACGCGGTGGAGGCGTCCCTGTTCTTCGCGGCGGTGCCACACGGAACGGCAGGCGCGGTCACGCTCCTGTTCTTCACCTATCCGGTCTTCGTGACCCTGGCCTCGTGGACCCTGGGCTGGGGACGTCCCGGCGGGCTGACCGTCGCCGCGCTCGCGTGCGCGGTCTCGGGAGCTGCGCTGATCGTCGGCACATCCGGGGGCATCGCGATCGAGACCATCGGCGTGGTCTTCGCGTTGGGGTCGGCGCTGATGTACACCGCGTACCTGATCGGCGCCGATCATGTGATCAAGGGGACCAATGCGCTGACCGGCTCGATGTGGCAGGCTGCCGCCGCGTCATCGGGCTTGCTCGTCTTCGCGTTGATGACCGGGAACTTCGATGTGCCGACGAGCTGGCACGGGTGGTGGCCGATCTTCGGGATGAGCGCATGCACCGCCGGGGCTTTCGTGTGCCTGCTCGAGGGGTTGAAGCGGCTGGGGTCCGTGCGCACCGCCATCATCTCCTCGTCCGAGCCGCTCACCGCGGCGATCCTGGGCTTCGCGATCCTCGGTGAGAAGGTGGGTCCGGGCCTGGCGTCGGGCGGCGTGCTGATCGTTGTGGGGTCGGTGATGGCCGCCACGGCTCGCAAGACCGTGACGCCGGCCGAGATCCCTTAGCTCGAACCGATCAGGTAGAGGACCGCGTCGATCGCCAGGTAGATCGCGAGCCCTCCGACCACCAGCATCAGCCTGAGCGACCGGGGGATGGGGGACCGGCCGAGCGCATAGTAGGCGACGGGGCCGATCCCGGGCACCAGCAGGATCCCGGCCATCCACCACGCCCGCCGGGACGTGGACACGGCGTCCTGCCGCACCAGGTCCCACAGCGCGATCGAGACCCAGGCCGAGTACAGCACCAGCGGTAACACGTAGCCGTACAGCCCGAGCAGGACTCCCCACCACGTGGTCGCGAGCGGAACACCCATCACGGTCACCTCCGGGCTCTGGTGGACGCTCGCTCGCACGTCCAAACGGCGAGCGTCGCGGATCTCGAAGTCACCGGGGACCACCGGCCCCGGAACGGCCGGCTGCGTCGGCAGGCCGGTTGCCTCCGGCATGTTGGGCTGGGGCGGGGGGGCGGGCTGGGTCTTCCAGTCGCCGGATGAGAAGCCGCCGCCCTGGGCCTCGGCGAACCGGACGAGGGACCCGAGCGTGACGCTGGGATCGCCGCCGCCGGCCGGGTTCAGTGTGAATCCGCAGCCGTACTGGGCCTGGATCAGCGGCGGCAGGCTCGTGTCGAAGCGGTTCCCGGCGAAGCAGTCGCCACCCGCCGACGGCGCCCCGAGGGCGAGGTCGGCCCGACCCGAACCCCGCACCACGTTGTCGCGGACCTCGTTGTCGGCCGTGACCCAGACGTTCCGGTCAAGGTTCACGATCACGACGATCCCGAACGTGGCGTGGTTCTCGACCAGGTTGTGGGTCACCAGGTCATCCCGGCCGCCGCCCACGACGATCCCCATGCCGTACGTGGGGTACTGGAGCGCCTTGGCCGGCGCCTCCAGGTTGTTGTTGTCGTGGACCCAGTTCCCGGCGATCACCGCGTCCCGTTGCGGCGGCAGCTCCTCGGAGTCGAGCGTGTTCGGGACGATGCCGGAGAGGTTGTTTCGCCATTCCGAGTTCACGATGTAGAGGTCGCCGCTGGCGTTGGTGCCGGAGAACCCGAGCGCGTTGTTCTCCGCCAGGACGTCGGTGATGACGGCGTGGCACGGGTGGCACTGGCCGATGTAGAAGCCGGAGTCGGGGCTCCCGCTCGCGTAGGAGTGGTCGAACCGTCCGTACTGGGAGTCGTACGCGTAGACGCCGTAGTCGCCGTTGTCGTAGGCGGTCAGGTACGACGCGTGGTAGCCGTTGACACTCGACCAGTAGAACCCATTCAGCAGGTAGCGGCGCGCGGTCATGTTCTGGATCGCCACACCGTCGGCCTCGAACACGAAGATGCCGTTGGGCCGCTCGAAGTCGCCGTCCAGGATCACCCGGTTTCGGTCGGTTCCCCGGATCGTCAGGAACGGGGTCGTGACCTTCACCGCCTCGTGATAGACGCCGGGCTGGACGATGATCAGCGCCCCGGGCTGCGCGTGATCGACGGCAGACTGGATCGTGGGGCGGTCAGTGGGCACCCGGATGGTCGGCCCCACGACCGCCGGTGGCTCCTCCCGTCCGGGGCCCACGCCGGAGGCCTCGCCCGGGAGCGACGCGTCGCCCACCAGGACCGTGCCGGCCATCCCGAGGCCAGCCGAGCCGTGGTAGACGCAGTAGTAGGGATAGGCGCCGGAGGCATGGAACGTCCGTTCGTAGGTCGCGCCGGGCGCCATGTTCCCGGAGTCCACGGAACCGTCGTCGGCGGTGACGGTGTGGGGGTTGCGGCCGGTGTTCGTCCACACCAGGGTCCCGCCCACGGGGATCCGAACGACTTCGGGGGCGAAGAAGTTGTCCCGGGCCTCGACCGTGTAGGTTCCGCCATCCTCGTACGCGGCGCGAGCGATTGTCGGCATACCGACCATCGCAACGAGAGCGAGGGCGGCGAGCACGAGCGTGGCCGGAGGGCGTCGGACGGTCATGGCCTCGGCCGCGGACGATAGCACCCGGTCGCTCCCGGGTCGCGGCGCCCCGCCGGACGCGGTACCGTGGAGTTGCGATGGCCCCCGAGAGACTCACGGCCCTCGACGCGTCGTTCCTTTACCTGGAGCGGCCGGCGATGCACATGCACGTCGGTGGGCTGTCCATCCTGGACCCCGCCACGTGCCCCACCGGGCGCCTGCGGTTCGAGGACGTCCGGCGGGTCGTCGCCTCCCGCCTCCACCTGGCACCTCGGTTCCGGCAGAAGGTGCTGCAGGTGCCGTTCAATCTGGCCAGGCCGGTGTGGGTGGACGACGAGCACTTCGACCTCTCCTTCCACCTCCGACGGGCTGCGCTGCCTCACCCTGGGGGCCGGCGCGAGCTGGCCGACGCGGTCCAGCGCGTGCTGTCACGTCCCCTGGATCGCTCCAAGCCGCTGTGGGAGATGTACGTGTACGAAGGCCTGGAGGGTGGGCTTCTCGCAACGCTGTTGAAGGTGCACCACTGCCTGATCGACGGCATCTCGGGTATGCACATAGCAGGGACGGTGTTCGACACGACGCCCGAGCTGTCCGTTCAGGAGGCCGGCGAACCGTGGACGCCGGAGCCGCCACCTTCGGAGGCCGACCTCGTCCGCGAGGCCATCGAGGACCAGCTGCTCCACCCCGCCGGCCTCCTCGTCGAGGCGGCCCGGACGCTCGTGCGGGCGCCGGCCGTGGTGTCGGAGGCGCTCGGCCTCCCCCTCGCCGGCGCCCGCGACATCCTGGGCATGGGCGGGCGGCCCGTGGGACCGTTCGACGTGCAGATCGGCCCCAACCGCCGGTTCGCCATGGCTGAAGCGCCGCTCGAGCGGTTCAAGGAGGTGAAGCGCGCGCTCGGCGGCACCGTGAACGACGTGGTGCTGACCGCCGCGGCCGGCGCGATCCACAACCTTCTCCGGACCCGGGGCGAACGGACCCGCGGGCGCACGTTGCGCGCCTTGGTGCCGGTCTCTGTGCGGTCGCCCGAACAGCACGATCTGGTCGGCAACCGGGTCGCGCCGGCGTTCGTGGATCTGCCGGTGGGCCCCATGGGATCGAAGCGCCGGCTCGTGCTGGTGCGGGAGGGGACCCGGCACCTGAAGGAGTCGATGATGGCGCTCGGTGCGGACGCCATCATCAACCTGGGGACGTACGCGCCGCCCGTGCTGCACATGATGGCGGCCCGCCTGGCCTCGCGGGGCCCGTGGTTCAACCTGGTCGTGTCGAACATCCCTGCGCCGCAGATGCCCCTGTACCTGGCCGGTGCCCGGTTGCTCGCGAGCTACCCGTCCATGCCGCTCGGCGAGAACGCCGGGCTCTCCATCGCCTGCACGTCGCTCGCCGGGACGATGGCCTTCGGTCTGACCGCCGACTGGGACGCCGTGCCGGACATCGACTCCCTGGCCAGGGCCCTCGAGGATTCGATCGCCGAGCTCGGGAAGGCCGCCGGCCTGTAGCCCGTGGTCAGGCGGCGTCGAGTTCGTCCAGCCAGCCGGTGACAGCGGCCAGCCAGCGCACCGGAGCCTCGAGCTGGGGCACGTGGCCGAGGTCGGGGAACTCGCGGAGTCGCCACTTCGGGCGTTCTTCGACGGCGGCTTCGGCGAACTCGATGGGTACCAGGCGGTCGCGGCGGCCGTGGATCACCAGGACTGGACTCGCGATCCCGTCGAGGATCCGTCTGCTTACCTCCGGGCGGCGGCCGAGGGACAGCAGCGACCTGGTGGCCTGGAGGAAGGCCTCCTCCGCCTCGAGGTCCCGCTGCCGTTGCCGCAACAGCTCCGCGTGTGCCAGGACCACGTCGGTGGGGATGGCCCGGGGATCTGCAGTGATGATGCGGAACCCGATGCGCACGGCCTGTTCGGGGTCCATGTGGCGGAAGCGCCTGGTTGCCAGCCACCGGCCGACCCCGGGCGTCCGGTACAGGGCGAACCCGACCATCACGATGGCGGCCGGCCGCGCCCCCTTCGCCCACGGGAATACCGAGGACGACAGCACGAGCGCCTCCACCGACGCCGGCTCCAACGCGGCCTGGAGCATCGAGATCGCGCCCCCCATCGAGTTCCCGATCAGGACGGCAGACCCGCCCACGAGTTTCTCAAGGAACGCCGACAGCAGCTCCCGGTTCGCCGTGAGAGTGGCCGAACGCCCGGCGAGCGGCGTGTCGCCGAACCCGGCGAGGTCGGGCACCAGCACCCGGCCTCGCTCCGCGAGGCCGGGTGCGACCTGCGCCCAGTTGACATGGGCCCCGCCCAGGCCGTGGCTCAGGACGAACGTCCTTGCCTTCGGCCCCGGCCACTCACGGTACGAGACGGGACCGCGCAGGTCGACGACCTGCGCGTCCGGTATCTGCATGCGCCCCATCGTTCCCCAGCCTACCGCGGGGTGGATATGGTCTCGTTCCTGGAGCGGGATCGGAAGGAGCAGACGATGACGCGACGGCTGGTGGACGCCGACCGCCCGTGGGCGAAGGTGATGGGGTATTCGCGAGCGGTTCGGGTCGGGAACATCGTGGAGGTGGCCGGCACGGCCCCGGCCACGCCGGACGGAACCGTGCTCCATCCAGGGGACCTGCGGGGCCAGACCGCTGCCGCGCTGCAGACGATCGGGGAGGCACTGGGCGAGCTCGGTGCGTCGTTCGCCGACGTCGTCCGCACGCGGATCTATCTGGCGGACGCGACCCGGTGGGAGGAGGCGGCCAGGGCCCACGGTGAGATCTTTCGCGACGTGAAGCCGGCGAACACGACCGTCGGTGGCCTCACCTTCCTGGATCCCCAGATCCTGGTGGAGGTCGAGGTCACGGCCATCGTCGACGACGGCTAGACTCCGGCACATGGCGGTGGTCAGCCTGCGGTCACCGCTCCGGGACCTGGCCGGCGGCGAGCGGGAGGTCCGGATCGGCGGGGAGAGCGTCGCGGAGGTCGTCCGCGGGCTCGAACGCGCCCATCCCCGGTTGGCCGGGTGGGTGCTCGACGAACAAGGTTCGATCCGCGTGCACGTCGCCGTCTTCGTGAACGGGGAACGCGCCGGTCCGGAGGCCCCGGTGTCGGAAGCCGACCGCGTTCAGATCCTCCCCGCCATCTCCGGGGGCGCGGACGACGCCGAGGTCCTGGTGGGAACGAAGAAGGGGCTGTTCGTCCTGCGGGGCCCTCGGGGCGGCGCCATGGAGATCGCGGCCCGGCGGTTCTCCGGGACCATGGTGGAGTTCGCGACGCGCGACCCGCGGTCGGGCCGCTACTTCGCCTCGGTCACCCACGGGCAGTTCGGTCCGCGGCTCTACCACACGGAAGACCCGCTGGCGGAGGAGTGGGAACAAGCCGACGGCCCCAAGTTCCCCGAGGGCGAGGATGCCAGCGTCGTCCGGACCTGGGTCGTGCAGCCCGGAGAGGAGCCCGGGGTCGTGTGGGCGGGCGTCGATCCCGCGGCGCTGTTCCGCAGCGAGGACGGCGGCCACAGCTGGCAACTGAACCGGGGCCTGTGGGACCAGCCCGGTCGCAAGGACTGGCAGCCGGGGCTGGGAGGGCTGGCGCTGCACTCGATCTGCCCGTGGCCGCAGGCGCCGGAGCGGATGGCGGTCGGCATCTCGGCGGTCGGCGTGTGGATCACCGACGACGGCGGGGAGACCTGGCGTAACGGCAACGGCGGCCTGGTCCCCCGGTACCTCCCGGAAGAGGCCCGTGCCAGCACGCTCGACCTGTGCGTGCACAACATGCACCGGGCCCCGCGCCGCCCGGAGCGGCTGTTCATGCAGTTCCACGGGGGCGTGTACCGCAGCGACAACGCCGGGGAGAGCTGGATCGACATCGCGGACGGGCTCCCGTCGGACTTCGGGTTCCCGATGGTCGTGGACCCGCACGACCCGGACCGGGCCTTCGTCATCCCCCTGGTGGCCGACCGGGACCGGGTGACGCCGGAGGGGAAGCTCCGCGTATACGAGACCCGCGACGCGGGCGAGACGTGGGCACCTCGGGCCGAGGGGTTGCCGTCGCGGGACGCCTACCTCACGATCCTCCGCCAAGCCTTCGGGCACGACGGACTGGAGCCGCTCGGGATGTACTTCGGCGCGACGTCCGGCGAGGTTTTCGGTTCGGCGGACGGCGGCGAGACATGGAGCACCGTCGCACCTCGCCTCGCGCCGGTCACATCGGTGCGGGCGACGAGGTAAGCGCGGTGGGGGACCTCCGACCGCTCTGGAGGTGCCCGCGTTGCGGCCAGCGCTTCGTCACCAGGAACATGTGGCACTCATGCGTCCGCATGACCGTGCAGGATCAGCTCCGCGGCAAGCCCAAGGAGGTCGTCGACCTGTACCGGACGCGCGGATGGTCCGCGCGTCCGGGCCCGGCGTGAAGGCGGTGGCGGTGAAGACGGGGATCGGCTTCATGGTCCGTGTGCGATTCGCCGGAGCCACGCTCCAGAAGCGAGGCCTGCGGATCGGGTTCTGGCTGAAGCGGCGCATCGACAGCCCTCGTTTCGCCAGGATCGAGGAGATCCCGCCGAACAACTACGTCTACCACGTGCACATCCGGTCGAAAGACGACCTCGATGACGAGGTGCGAGGTTGGCTCCGAGAGGCTTACGACGTGGGCGTACAGCGCCACCTGCAGGGGTCGAAGAACGCGATCGGAACGCGCCGGTCCGCCCGCTAACATCGCCCCTGTGAGTTACGCGCCCGGCATCGCCGGCGTCTTCCGCGGGTTCCCCAGGCCGGAGCCAGGCCGCCCCGGCGACCCGGGGCCGTTCGGCCCGGGGTCGATGGTGTGGAAGCTGAACGGCGAGACCGTGACGGTCCTGGGAGGCGGCCGGGCCCTGCTCATGCAGATCGCCCATCCGATGGTGGCCGCCGGGGTCGCGGATCACAGCGACTTCGCGCGGGACCCCTTCGAGCGGCTGTGGCGGACCCTCGACGCAGTGCTCACGGTTGGATTCGGGGACACGGACCAGGCCGGGGAAGCCGCCGCGCGCGTGAACCAGGTACATGGGCGAGTGACGGGCGCGCGCGGCGGCCGTGCCTACCGCGCGCTCGACCCGGAGCTGTTGCTATGGGTGTTCGCCACGCTCGTCGACTCCGCGTCGGTCACGTTCGAACGTTTCGTCCGACCGATCCCGCCATACGCCCTCGAGCGCTACTACGAGGAGATGAAGGGCCTCGCGCGTGCCTTCCTCGTGCCCGACGACGTGATCCCCGCTTCGTACAGGGACTTCGCGAGGTACCTCGACGACTCGCTGGCCTCGATCGAGGTGACCGATGAGGCCCGGGCCCTGGCGCCCGGCATCCTCGGGCCCCCTGCCCCGCGGGTCCTCCGCCCGCTCGTGGCCGCGATGCGGTCCGTCACCGTCGGCCTGCTGCCGCCCCGGTTGCGCGACGGCTTCGGGCTGGCGTGGTCGCCGAGGAAGGAACGGGCGTTGGATGCGGCCGCCGCGATCTGCCGGGCGATGGTCCCGCTCCTGCCGGCCGGGGTGCGCCAGTGGCCGCACGCGACGGCGGCCGACCGGCGGGTCCGCCCCGGGGCGCCGGCCGCGAACCGGGCCCGGTAGGCGGCGGCGAGGGCCTCCAGGAACGCCTCGTCCCCGACGACGGTCTCGTCCCCCGGGGCACGGTGCCGCAGTGCATGGCGAGCTGCTGGGCTAGGGCGGGCGCTCAGGCGGCAGGAATCCGAAGTCGTCGCTCAGCGTTGTTCCTCCGGGAAGACAACAGAAGCCGTGCGTAGGGAGGTGTCACGACCCCGCAGGGATGGGCCCGCCTATCCGTGAGGAACGGATGAAGACACAAGACCTCAACGTGGCGCCGCCTTTACAAGGAGGAGGCTCCCAGTTACCATCGCAATTGAATGGCCGAGGAGGCTGGCTTTTCTGCGCGCCCCAACGCGTTCACCGCAAGATCCCGAAGACCTCCATGGGAACGGCAACGCGCCCGCTCCAGGGCTTCGAGGGGGAGAGTGATACGTAGCATGGCAGAACCTGCACGCCCGTTGGGCACCGACGACGCCGACGATCTCCGGCTGTACCTGGAGGCTGCCGCCCGAGAGCCCCTCCTGACCAAGGAGGAGGAGGTCGAGCTTGCCATGACCATCGAGCACGGCAAGGAGGCCGAGGAGCGCCTGCGGGCCGGGCGGCTCCGCTCCGAGCGCTCCATCATGCGGGCCAAGGCCGAGGTCCGGAAGGCGGAGGCGGCCCGCCGGCGGTTCATCATGGCGAACCTGCGCCTGGTGGTCTCGGTAGCCCGCAAGTACCAGGGCCAGGGGCTTCCCCTGCTGGACCTCATCCAGGAGGGCAACATCGGGCTGATGCGGGCCGTTGAGCTGTTCGACTGGCGACGGGGCTTCAAGTTCTCTACCTACGCCACGTGGTGGATCCGCCAGGGCATCACCCGGGCCATCGCCGACCGATCCCGGTCCATCCGCCTGCCGGTGCACATCCACGACCGGTTGCGCAAGCTGAACCGCACGCGGTTCCAGTTCGCGCAGTCCATGGGTCGCGAGCCCTCGCGGGAGGAGCTGGCCAAGGCGCTCGATACCACGATCGAAGAGATCGACGACCTCACCGAGATGGGCCGGCGCGAGCCGCTGTCGCTCCAGTCGCCGGTTGGCGAAGACACCGAGCTCGGCGACCTCATCGAGGAGGTCGATTCCGATGCTGCCTTCAATGAGGTCGAGGATGCACTGCTCCGCGAGGAGATCGGCGACGCCGTGGACCGGGTGCTGGATACGCGGGAGCGGCAGGTTGTGGCCCTTCGCTACGGTCTCGAGAACGGGCAGCCCCTCTCTCTGCGCGAAACCGGCAAGGTGCTGGGGCTCTCGGGCGAGCGGGTTCGCCTCATCGAGCGCGAGGCCCTTCGGAAGCTGCGCGACTCCAACCTGATCTCGGCCGTCGCCGCGCTGTAGGAGGTCCGAGAAGGGACCGTTTCCCCGGCGGGCATCGCCTGGGGTCACGTCCGTAACGGGACCCTGGGCCCGGGATTCGCGGCCCCGACCGTGGCACAGTGGTTGTGGTTCCGCGGGAGGTGGTGGCTATGACCAGGGAGCGCCACGTGCGGTTCACGTGCCCCGCGTGTGGCGTGGATCTGCTGTTGCCGACCGGCCGCGAGGATCTCGCCGTCATGTTGTGCGAGGTGTGTGGTGCGCACGTCTTGCGCCGGGGGAGGCACCTCCATCTGGTGTGGGACCACCGGGAGCCGGCGATCTCGCCGCACGACCATCCGCATCGGTCGCCCGTATTCTCCTACTAAGCCGGAGGGGGGGAGGGCATGCCTCGCGAGGTCACGCTCGACATCGGCCCGGTGTCGCTGCCCGGCGAGCTGGCCGTTCCGGATGGCGCCGTCGGCTGCGTGCTATTCGCCCATGGCAGCGGCAGCAGCCGTCACAGCCCCCGGAACGCGGCGGTGGCCCGACACCTGAACGGCGTTGGGATCGGCACCCTATTGTTCGACCTGCTGACGGCGGGGGAGGCCGCGGACCGTGCCAAAGTGTTCGACATCCCGCTGCTGGCAACTCGGCTGCTCGGCGCCACGGATTGGGTGTGGGCCGTTCCCGAGTTCACGAGCTTGCCCCTGGCGTACTTCGGGGCCAGCACGGGGGCCGGGGCGGCGTTGTGGGCCGCGGCCGACCTCGGGTCTGCGATCGCGGCCGCGGTGTCCCGCGGCGGCCGCCCGGACCTGGCGGAACCGCGTCTGGCCGAGGTCGTGTCCCCCACGCTGCTCATCGTGGGAGAGGACGACCCGGTGGTGATCGAGCTGAACCGGGACGCCCAGCGCTTGCTCCGATGCGAGAACCGTCTGGAGATCGTGCCCGGGGCCACCCACTTGTTCGAAGAGCCTGGGGCTCTGGAGCGTGCCACGGAACTCGCGGCTGATTGGTTCGGCCGACACCTCCGTGCGGCGTCACCAGGGGATTCGTCGTCCCGGGCCGAGGCGCAGTAGGGTGAGGGTGCCGACGGGGGTTCCGATGAAGCGTCGTCCGGACCTGATGGGCGGATCGACCACGGGCCGGGGCCGTGGGTTCGAGCGCGGGGTAGTTCTCGATGCGTTCGTGCGCAATCCGAAGCTCGTGTGGACCCCGGCCGGGCTATCCACCTGGTACGGCATCCGCGTCGACGTCGTGAGGGCGATCCTCCGCGAGTTGGTGGGCAGGGGCGTCGTTCAACGACTGTCCGGCAACCGATACCTGCTGCGCCAAGCGGCCTGACGGCCGAGCGCTGCCGGAACGCGCGGGTTCCGGAGGACCGCGGGCTTGTCGCCCTAGCTCCTCGGAACCACATCGAGTCGGCTGCGGGCTGTGGCTGCATAGGTCGCAGGTCCCGGGACCAGTGGGACCACGCGCACTTGTGTGAGACTGGAGGTGTCCGCGGGGGTGAGTTCCGCATGTCAGCCGGCTACAACATCCTGGAGCACACGGCGGACCTGGGTATCCGGGCCTGGGGCGCGACCCGCGAGCAGGCGTTCGAGCAGGCCGCTCGAGGACTGATCGATGTCATGGGCGCCCGGGCTCGGATGCCGATCGTGGCGCGCACAGTGAAGGTCGAAGGTACCGACGCCGCGGCCGTTCTGGTGGACTTCCTGAACGAACTGATCGTGCTGCACGAGATCGAGGAGGCCGGGTTCGGGCGGGTTCGGGTGCTCCGCGTTTCCGACTCGGAGTTGGAGGCCGAAGTGGAGATGGCCCCGCTCGACGGACGGGCCGGGGGCACCACCGTGAAGGCCGCCACGTACCACCAGCTGGAGGTTCGCGAGGGATCCGGCCGGGTCGAGGCCGACGTGTACCTCGACGTGTGAAGGGGGAGGCATGGAACTCGAACGGCTCGAGGAATACGTGTGGCGGATCCCCGTGGAAGCCGGGATGCGGGTCCCCGGCATCGTGTTCGCATCGCAGGAGCTGATGGACAGGGCCGTTCAGGATCGAGCCATCGAGCAGGTCGCCAATGTGGCCACGCTACCCGGCATCGTCGGGGCCTCATACGCGATGCCCGACATCCACTGGGGCTACGGCTTTCCCATCGGCGGCGTGGCTGCCACCGACGCCGACCACGGCGTGATCTCTCCGGGCGGGGTGGGGTTCGACATCGCGTGCGGGGTGCGGCTACTCCGCTCGGACCTGGAATGGCAGAAGGACGTCGAGCCGGTCATCGAGAAGCTGGTGCACGTGCTCGGTGTCCACGTCCCCCGCGGGGTGGGGACGAAGGGACGCATGCGGCTATCCGGGACGGAGACCGAGCGTGTGCTCGTCGAAGGGGTGCGGTTCCCGTTGTCGCGTGGCGTGGGGTTCGAGGAGGACGCCGAGCACTGCGAGGACCGTGGCACGCTGGCGGGGGCCCGGCCGGAGTTCGTCTCGGAGAAGGCCTTCCAGCGCGGTTCGTCGCAGCTCGGCTCGCTGGGCGCCGGCAATCACTTCGTGGAGGTCCAAGTGGTGGAGGAGATCGCCGACGTGCGAGCGGCAGGCGTGATGGGGATGTTCGTGGGACAGGTCTGCGTGATGGTCCATTCGGGCTCGCGGGGCCTGGGACACCAGGTGTGCACCGACCACGTGAAGGTGATGGACCGGCTCATGCCGAGCATCGGCATCGAGGTCCCCGACCGCCAGCTCGCGTGCGTCCCGCTGTCGCATCCCGCGGCCGACGAGTACCTCGGGGCGATGTACGCGGCGGCGAACTTCGCCCGGGCCAATCGCCATGTACTTGGCGACGGCGCCCGGGAGGCGTTCCAGGAGGTGTTCGGGCGGAGCGCTCGGGACCTGGGTCTGTCCCTCGTGTACGACGTGGCCCACAACCTCGCGAAGGTCGAAGACCACGTCGTTGAGGGGAAGCGTCGCACCGTCTGCGTGCACCGGAAGGGGGCCACGCGCGCGTTCGGCCCCGGGCATCCTGAGGTGCCGAGCGCTTATCGGGACATCGGGCAGCCGGTGATTATCCCCGGCAGTATGGGGACCGCCTCCTACGTGCTGGTCGGCACGAACGAGTCGGCCGAGCGCTCCTTCTCGTCCACGTGCCACGGCGCCGGCAGGGCCATGTCCCGGACGAAGGCGAAGAAGGTCATGAGCGGGCCGGAGGTGGCCCGGAAGCTGGAGGCGGAGGGCATCACGCTGGCCCCGGCGCACTGGGGGCTGCTCTCCGAGGAGGCGCCCTACGCCTACAAGGACGTCTCCGAGGTTGTGCGGGTGTGCGAGGGGGCCGGGCTGTGCCGGATCGTGGCTCGCCTGCGCCCGGTCGGCGTCGTCAAGGGTTGACGGCTACCGCCGGGGCCCCTCGGCGTCGGCGCGAGCCCGTGCGGTCTGATCGGCGATGGCGGCCATGACGCGATCAGTGAAGTGCTGGATGTCCTCGGGCGAATCGGCGTCGCCGGCCGGAAGGATGGGCTCGCCGAACGAGACGGTGATCCGGGTCCGCCACGGGCGCTGCCGTCGAAGGCCCGACTTGGGGTACCGGTCCTGGGTCCCCCAGATGCCGGCCGGGATGACGGCGGCCCCGGTGGCGAGGGCGATGCGCGCCGTGCCCGATCTGCCTCGCTGGAGCTCGGTGCCCTCGTTGATGCGGCCTTCCGGGAAGATGCCGGCCAGGACACCGGCCCGGATGGTGTGGATCGCCTCGTCCAAGGCCTCGGTGTCCTGCTCCCCGCGGCGGACCCGGATCTGCCGGAACCGCTTCAGGAAGAAGCGGAGCAACGGTCTCTCGAAGAACTCCGAAGCCACCAGGAACCGGCAGGGGCGGCGTCGGAACCTCGCGGGGGCGAGCGCGAGGACGATGCCGTCGAGCATGCTGACGTGGTTGGCGGCGAGGATGGCCGAGCCCCACGGGGGGATGTGCTCCACGCCGCGGTACCGGAGCCGGAACAGCAACCGGCACGCGGAGCCCACGATCGGAGGGCCGATCCGCCACCACCAGTTGTACCCGTCGGGTGCGTCGCTCATGCCGACGCGGATGCTACCCCGGATGGCGGTGCAAGCTCAGGAGTCGAAGCGGACGACGGAGCGGATCACCTCGCCTGCGAGCATCGCCCGGAACGCGTCCTCCACGTCCTCGAGCGCGAGCTCCCGGGTGACCATCCCGTCGAGGTCCAGTTCCCCGTCTCGGTAGCGGCGGGCGAGCTCGGGGAAGTCCTCCGACGGGATGGGGTCACCTCCGTCGGTCACGAGCAGGCTCACCTTGCGCGAGTAGGCACCTCCGTCCCGGCCGGCCCAAGGAAGCGTGACCTCGCTCGGTACAGGGGGCACGCCGATCGCCACGGCGGTTCCGGCGAACCCGGCCATCTCGACGGCCTGGCGGACGCAGTTGGGGTTGCCGGTGGCCTCGAAGGCGAAGTCGACGCCGTCGCCGGACGTGAGCCGGAGGACGCAGTCGACCGGATCGCTCGCCGACGCATCCACCGTATCGGTCGCCCCCATCCGCTTCGCCCACTCCAGCTTGGCCGGCACGACGTCAACAGCGATCAGCTGTTCCGCGCCGGCGATCCTCGCGCCCTGGAGCGTCGACAGTCCGACCCCGCCCAGGCCGATGACCGCGACCCGGGCCCCGGGCCACACCTTCGCCGTCTGGAGCGCCGCCCCAACGCCCGTGGAGACCCCGCACCCCAGCTGGCAAGCTCGTTCCAGCGGGATCTCGTCGGGCATCGCGATGGCCTGGCTGGCCAGCACCACGGTGTGCGTCGCAAGGGTGCCGCACTGGAGCACGCCTGAGAGTTGCGCGCCGTCCCGGGCCCGCCGCAGGGGACGTTGCCCAGAGATCTGGTGGGCGCACTTCCGCGGGGCGCCGCGCCGGCACGCTCGGCATCCCCCGCAGGGAACGGCCCAGGCGATCACGACGCGGTCGCCCGGGCTGAGATCCTCGACTCCCTCGCCCATCTCCTCCACGACTCCGGCTCCTTCGTGGCCGAGCAGGAGCGGGAACGGCAAGCCCCAGTTCCCGTTGTGTCGGGCCCACTCGTCGCTGTGACACACGCCGCTCGCGACGAGGCGTACGAGCACCTCGCCAGGCCCCGGCGGGCCGACCAGGATGGGTTCCACCGTGATGCCGCCGCCCGCCACATCGACGATCGCACCTCGCGCCTCGCGCCCCATCCATCGCTCCTGGTTCCCAGCGTGGCGGCCATGCTACCGTCCGGGCGTGGACCTCGAGACCATCCGAGGCGCCGCCGCGCGCCGGTACGACGAGTACGTCGGCGTCCTCCGGGAGATGGTGAACGTCGACTGTGGGTCGTACACGCCGAAGGGCGTGAACCGCGTCGCCGACATGTGCGAGCGGGGATTCGAGGCCAACGGCTGGAGCGTGGAACGGATCGCCCACGTGCTGGCCGGGCGGGGACCGCAGCTCGGGGACCTCCTGATCGGGCGCCTGGAAGGTTCGGGGGGTCCCCGGATCCTGCTCATCGGGCACATGGACACGGTGTTCGACGAGGGCACGGTTGCCGAGCGGCCGTTCCGGATCGAGGGCGACCGGGCCTACGGGCCGGGAGTCTCGGACATGAAGGGCGGCTTGCTCCTCGGGTTGGTCGCGGTGGAGGCGCTCCAGGAGGCCGGATTCGAGCGGTTCGGGCGGATCACCTACGTGTGCAACCCCGACGAGGAGATCGGCTCCCCGTTCTCCCGGGAGCACATCTTGGAGCAGGCGAAGGAGGCCGACGTCGCGTTCGTGCTGGAGGGCGCGCGGGCGAACGGCGACATCGTCTCGGCTCGCAAAGGCGTGTCCGACTACCGGATCGAGATCGTTGGCCGGGCCGCGCACGCCGGCGTGGAGCCGGAGAAGGGACGGAACGCGATCCTGGAGGCCGCCCACAAGACGATCGCGATGCAGCGCCTGAACGAGCGGTGGCCGGGCGTCTCGGTGAACGTTGGGCTGGTCGAAGGTGGGACCCGGACCAACGTCGTTCCCGCCCGATGTGTGATCGAGGTGGACCTGCGCTCCCCGCACGAAGAGACGCTCGCTGCGGCCGAGGCCGAGGTGGAGCGGATCGCGGGCGAGCACACGGTTCCCGACGTCGAGGTCGTGGTCTCCGGTGGCAAGTGGCACCGGCCCATGGAGAAGGGGGAGGGCGGGGCCAAGCTGGCCGCCCTGGCCGTCGCGATCGCGCACGAGCTGGGGTTCGAGCTGCGGGATGCCGCGACGGGCGGTGCCTCAGACGCGAATACGACGTCCGCGGCCGGCGTTCCCACGATCGACGGCCTGGGGCCCATCGGGGGAGACGATCACGCCCCGGCCGAGTGGATCGACCTGACCAGTGTCGTTCCGCGTATCACCTTGCTGGCCGGGGTGATCTCGCGCCTGCCGTCCGAGTTCTGAGGGGGGCGCCACATGGAACTCATGACCGTTCCGATCGAGAACCCCGAGGAGTTGAACCTGATCCTCGGGCAGTCTCACTTCATCAAGACCGTGGAGGACCTCCACGAGACGCTGGTTCAGGGGGTTCCGGGCCTCAAGTTCGGGCTCGCTTTCTGCGAGTCCTCGGGTCCCCGCCTGGTCCGCTACAGCGGGAACGACGAGGATCTGGAGGAGCTCGCGATCCGCAACGCCCAGGCCATCGGGGCTGGGCACTCGTTCATCGTGTTCCTGCGGGATGGGTTCCCGGTCAATGTGCTGAACGCCGTGAAGATGGTGCCCGAGGTGTGCCGTATCTTCTGCGCCACCGCCAACCCGGTGGAGGTGGTGGTGGGGCAGACCGAACGAGGCAGGGCCATCCTGGGGGTCGTCGACGGCGGGTCGCCGCTCGGCGTGGAGGGCGACGCCGAGATCACGGAGCGCAAGGAGCTGTTGCGGAGGTTCGGCTACAAGCTATGAGACAGATCCCACTCTCCTCGGAGTTCATCCGCGGGCTGGTCGAGGCCGAGGAGACCTACCGGCACCTGGTCGAAGGCATCCCGGCCGCGGTCTACGTGGATGCCCCCGACGAGCTCAGCACCAACCTGTACACGAGTCCCCAGATCGAGGCCATCCTGGGCTACTCCCCGGCGGATTGGACGGCCCGCCCGGACCTCTGGTTCTCGATCATGCATCCCGACGATGTCGATCGGGTCGCGGAGGAGGACCGGAAGGTCAGCGTCACCGGGGAGCGGTTCCGCGCGGAGTACCGGCTGCGGGCCCGGGACGGCCGGTGGGTGTGGCTCCGGGACGAGGCGGTCATCGTTCGGGACGAGGCGGGGGAGCCGCTTTTCTGGCGAGGGATCATGCTCGACGTCAGCGAGCAGAAGGAGGCGGAAGAGAAGCTCCGCCGGAGCCTCGATGCATTGCGCCGAACGATGGAGGAGCGGCGGCAGCTGCTGTTCCGACTGGAGGAGGCCCGGGAGGAGGAGCGGCGTCGCATCGCCGAGGATATCCACGACGACCCCATCCAGGCCATGAGCGCGGCCGACATGCGCCTGCGGCTCCTGGCCGACGAGTCCGCCGGCACGGAGGTCGGCCGCGCGATCGAGGACGTCCACATGGTGGTCACCGACGCCATCGAGCGCCTCCGGAACCTGCTCTTCGAGCTGCGGCCGCCCGCGTTGGACCACGAGGGGCTCTCGGCCGCGCTGCGCCAATACCTCAAGTACTCCGAAGCGATGAAGGGGCTGCTTTGCGAGTTGGACGATCGGCTGGAATCCGAGCCGCCGGCGGAAATGCAGGCCACGCTGTTCCGCATCGCACAGGAGGCGCTGGCGAACATCCGCAAGCATGCCGAGGCGAGGCGGGTCGGCGTGCTGCTGGAGTCGGTCGACGACGGGGTCTTGATCCGGGTCACGGACGACGGGAAGGGGTTCGATGTAACCCTCCTGCACCGTCCGGCCCCGGGTCACCTTGGGCTGTCCTCGTTGCTGGAGCGAGCCCAACTGGCCGGGGGGTGGGGTCGTGTCGATACCCGCCCCGGCGCCGGGACGTCGGTGGAGTGCTGGCTTCCCCGCTACGAGTCCGGCGCGGATCGCTCCGCCTGAGCCTCAGGCCGGTGCGCCGACGGTGCGCGGCGCGCCGATCCTGGCTCCGGTGTCCGGGTCGAAGAAGTGGAACCGCTTGGGGTCCACCGACAGGCGGATCCTGGACCCGGGACGGCACTGCGTGCGGGCGTCCACGCGAGCGCAGAACACCGCCTGCCCCTCCTCGGCGACGAGCGGGATGAACGCCTCCCCCTCCTGCCCGGTCTCGGCCGCCGCGATGGTGTCTTCGGTGGCCACGGGCGGCACATCGACCGTGAACAGGATGTTGACCTCGGACCCGAGCTCCTCGGTAACGTCGGCCTTGACCTCGATCTTGGGGAGCTCCTCCGTGTGCCAGACCTCGGCGTCCTCCATGTCGGAGGGGCGGATCCCCAGGATCACCGTCCGTCCCTCGTAGGAGGACACGCCGTTCCCCTCCGGCAGGGGAAGCTCGAACCCACCGAACGCGACGGTGCTCGGACCCACCCTCGCTTCGGCCAGGTTCATGGGGGGCGAGCCGATGAAGGCCGCGACGAACAGGTTGGTCGGCTCGTTGAACAGTACGTGCGGCGTGTCGACCTGCTGGATCACGCCGTCCCTGATCACCGCCACGCGGTGGCCGAGGGTCATGGCCTCGACCTGGTCGTGGGTCACGTACACGGTCGTCGTCTGCAGCCGTTCGTGCAGCTTCGTCAGCTCGGCCCGCATCTGCACGCGCAACTTGGCGTCCAGGTTCGACAGGGGTTCGTCCATCAGGAACGCTCTGGGCTCCCGCACCATGGCCCGTCCCATCGCCACCCGCTGGCGTTGCCCCCCGGACAGGGCCGCAGGCTTGCGGGCCATCAACGGGTCCAGGCCCAGGATCCGGGCGGCCTCGTTCACCCGGCGTTTGATGTCATCCTTGGGGGTCTTGCGGAGCTTGAGGCCGAAGGCCAGGTTCTGCTCCACGCTCATGTGAGGGTAGAGCGCGTAGTTCTGGAACACCATCGCGACGTCGCGTTCCTTGGGCGGGAGGTCGGTGACCTGGACGTCGCCGATGAAGATCTCGCCGTCCGTGACCTCCTCTAGGCCGGCGATCAGGCGGAGGACCGTGGACTTGCCGCAGCCCGAGGGGCCCACCAAGACCATGAACTCACCATCGCCGATCTCGAGGGACACGTCGTTCACGGCGATGACGTCGGACCCAAACACCTTGGTCACGCTGTCGAGGACGATCTTGGCCATGCTCACTCCTTCCCAAGAGCAGTCTCGGAGCGCAGGCGGTCGTGCGTCAAGGCGGCCCGGACGCGGCGGGCCGTGTCCGGGCCGCACCCCAGGCGATCCAGACCCAGCAGGGCCGCCCCCACGATCGGCGGCGCGGTCAGCACGTGAACCTGGGCCCGTGGCGCGACCTTCCACAGCTCCTCCCGGATCCGGTCGAAGAAGTTCTCGTACCGGTTACGGAAGATGCCGCCCCCCAATACGACCTCGACGTCCAGCTTGGTCAGCCGCAGCTTGCGGACGGCCGTGCCGGCCATAGCCACGACCTCGTCGGCCTGGCGGTCCACGATGCTCTGGGCGACCCGGTCCCCCTCGGCCGCCGCCCGGAAGACGAGCGGCGCGAGCTCCTCGACCCGATCCTCATCCAAGCGGCCGAAGTACATCGCCTCCATGACCTGCCGGGGGCGCTTCATCCCGAAGTGTGCCGGCACCAGCGAGGCAAGGGTCGTCTTCTCCCCGCGCCCGTCCCGCGCCCGGAGCGCGTACCACAGCGCGGCCTCGCCGACGTCCGAGCCGCCGCCCCAGTCGCCGGAGATCACGCCCACGGCGGGGAACCGGCACATGCGCCCGTCGGGGGCCACCCCCGAGCAGTTGGTCCCGTGGCCGCACACCACGGCCACGCCCCATTCCCGCTCGGTACCGGCCCGGAGGACGGCGAAGGTGTCGTTGCGAACGATGTCGGTGTCGGCCCAGCCGTGCTTCTTCAGGGCCCGGGCGATGCGACGGTCGTCCTGGGGGAGATCGGCCCCGGCCAGGCAGAACACCCCGACCTCGGCGATGGGCCGCTCGTCCGGGCTCAGGCGCGCGTCGGCGCAGGCTGCCTTGATGGCCTCCCTGATCCCCTCGAGTCGGCTGACCGCGTCCGTGCCGTCGTACGTGTAGGCGTACGAGCGGGCGGCGCCGATCAGCCGTCCGGTCCGCGCTACGAGGGCGGCGTCGATCTTGCTCCCGCCGCCGTCGACGGCGAGGATCGCCGGTCGGCTCACGGTACCTGCGCCTCCTCGAGCTGGTCGAGCGTCACGAAGCGCACGCCCTCCGCGTCCAGCGCCCCCAGGATGCCGGGCAGTGCCTCCGCCGTGGGAGCTGGCCATGTGTGGAGCAGCACGACGACGTCTCGGAACCCGCGGGCCCGGACGCCGTCGACGATCCTGTCTCGGACCCCCGGGCCGGTCTGCCAGTCTTCCCAGTCCTCGGCCTCGACGTCCCAGTGGATGTTGCGGTACCCGAGGTCGTTCAGTGCGGCGAGCACGCGCGGGTCGTCCCGCCCGTCGCCGAAGGGGCACCGGAACCACGGCCGTGGGCTCGCGCCGGCGATCCGTTCGATCTCCTCCTCGGCCTCTCGCACATCGGTCCGAAGGCCGTCGTCGGAGAGAAGCGACATCGGGGCGTGGAACTTGGAATGGTGTCCGACCAGATGGCCTTCGTTCGCGATGCGCTCGGTAGTGGTGGGATGGGATGTGGCCCACCGGCTCTGGATGAAGAAGGTGGCCCGGATCCTCGCGTCTCGGAGCGTGTCCAGGATCGCCTCGGCGTTGCCGGAGGGACCCTTGGGTCGGTCGGGGTGCTCCGCGTCGAAGGTCAGAGCGACCCGGAGAGCGTCGGCCTCACTCACGGGTAGTTACCTTCGTCGCCCGTGTGTATTCGCCGGGGTGCTTGCCACGGAGCACCGCGACGCGCCAGGCCAGGAGCTGCGCCGGGACCACCGACGCGGCCGCGGTCAGCGCGCGGTCCAGGTAGCCGGTGGCGACCGCCAATGCGCCCGCCGGGGCCTCACCGTCCGGCGTCACGACGAGCACCGCCGCTCCGGTGTCGATGAGGTCGGCGGCGAGACCGATGTCCAGCCTTCGGGTCTCCGGCTCGGTGGCGAACACGAAGGCGGCCATGTCGGGCCCGGCCATCTCCAGCGGGCCATGGCGGAACATCGCCGCCTCTAGGGACTCGGCCGGCAGGCCGGTGGCCTCCTTGATGAGGAGGGCGCCCATCTCCGCGGCAGCTCGAGCTGGACCCCGCCCCAGCAGCACCATCACGCGGCGGTCCCCAAGCCATTCGCCAAGCTGCGCGGCGAATTCCTCGGGTGTGTCCACCAGCCGCTCGATCGACTGGGCCGCGCCCTCGGCGGCCGTGCGGGTCCGATCCACCGCCGTGTCGAGGTCGCCGCCGGCCAGCACGTGCGACACCGCCGTCAGGGTGACCAGGGCGGCGGCGAATGTCATGGTGGACGGCCCGCTCTCCGAACCCGCCCATGTGTCGAGGGCCAGGTCGGCTCGTTCCGCCAGAGCGTTGTCGGTGCCGTTGCTGACCGATACCACGAACGGCCGGTACCGTTGATTGGCGAGCTGTTCGACCAGCTTCACCACCTCTGCGCTCTGCCCGGACTGGCTGACGACCACGAGCAGCGTGTGTGGACCGAGCATGGGACGGCGGAAGTGCAGGAGCTCCGCACTGTCGACCAGGATGGCGGAAAGCGCGCGAGCGGCCAGGTCGTTGACGGCCGGATAGCACGCGTCGTACGAGCTCCCCATGCCGGTGAACGCGATGGTCCGGGCCGAGTCCTTGGCCCGCTGCAACCGGGCCAGCGCGTCGCGCTGATCGACGAGGGCGGCGGCGCTGCGGCGGAGCGCATCGGGTTGACCGCAGATCTCAGCCAGGAATGGGTCAGGAAACTTTCCTAACGATTTCATCGAGCGCAGTGTACGATGCCGAGGCGATGGGTGTGAAGGTCGCCGTGGTGGGCGCGGGGAGCACCTACACCCCCGAGCTCGTCGAGGGGTTCGCGACCCGGGAGGACCGGCTGCCCGTCGATGAGCTTGCCCTGTTGGACATCGATCCCGAGCGCTTGGACATCGTGGGCGCGCTGGCCGGCCGGATGCTGTCGAAGGCCGGTTGGAGCGGTCGACTGGCCCTGACCGGGGACCGGGACGAAGCCCTGGAAGGCGCCGACTTCGTCATCGTCCAGCTCCGGGTGGGCGGCCAGGCCGCCCGGCTCCAGGACGAGACGATTCCCCTCGAGTTCGGCTGCATCGGGCAGGAGACCACCGGCCCCGGCGGCTTCGCGAAGGCCTTGCGCACCGTTCCCGTGGTCCTCGAACTGGCCGAAGAGACGGCTCGCCGGGGCGCGCCCGGCGCTTGGTTCGTCGACTTCACCAACCCGACGGGGCTGGTCACACAGGCGCTGCTGGACGACGGTCACCACGCGATAGGTCTGTGCAACGTGGGCATCGGGTTCCAGCGCGAGCTGGCCGCTCACTTCGGGGTCGAGCCGGCCCGTGTCGAGCTGGACCACGTAGGGCTCAACCACCTTTCGTGGGAGCGGGCGATCTACATCGATGGCGTGAACCGGCTTCCCGAGCTCCTCGAGAGGGACATTGGTCTGGTCGCGGACGAGACCGACATGCCTGCCGAGCTGATCAGGGCGCTGGGGGCCATCCCCTCGTACTACCTCCACTACTACTACCTGACCGACGAAGTGCTGCAACACCAACGGACCCACCGGACCAGGGCCGAGGAGGTCATGGACATCGAGCGCGAGCTGCTCGAGATGTACAAGGACCCCGCGCTCGACACGAAGCCCAAGCTCTTGGAGGAGCGGGGCGGCGCTTTCTACAGCGAGGCGGCAGCGGCGCTCGTCGCCTCGCTGCATGCAGGCACCGGCGACGTCCAGATCGTCAACGTCCGGAACGAGGGAGCCATCCCCAACCTCCCAGACGACGACGTGGTCGAGACGCGGGCCCGCGTCGACCGCGACGGGGCCCACCCACTGCCCACCCAGCCGCTACCGCCCTAGATGCTTGGGCTCGTCAAACACGC
>JAHEXX010000071.1 GCA_023251895.1 bacterium | reverse complement strand
CGATGCTATCCGTTCCCGCGAGCGGGCGCGAGAGCCCGGTTGGAAGGATCCTCGTGTCGCCGAGGGCATCAACCTCCCTTGACGGAGAAGAGGCGCCATCGATCGGGCACCCCTTTGAATGCGTGCTCCCCCCGCTCCTCGAAGACGAGGCCGCTCCCCGCAACGAGATCCTTGACGGTGGATGACACGAGGACCTCGGACGCTCCGGCGATGGCCGCCAGGTCAGACACAACACCCTGGCCGGCACGTCAGCCGCCCCTTCTTCGGTGATCCGAACGCCCCCCCGGCCGTCGACGCGCCCTGGTCTGCCGATTCGCGATGCGCCGGGGCGAGTCGCCCTTGGGCGAACCTCACAGGATCCGGCGCAGGCCCGTGCGGGTGACGAGGGGCCAGGCGAGCGCGAATGAGGCCGCGACGCCGGATATCGCGAGGACGAGCGCCTTGACCTCGCCGGACAGGTCGAAGGGGCGAAGCGCCAGCGCGAGCCCGATGAGCACCGCGCCTTGCACCAGGAAGGCGCCGTACGAGCTCCTCGCGAGGGCTCGTCCGAACCGCCTCTGCCGGTCCAGCCGGCGTTGCGCGAACCCGAGCACCCACACGCACGCGGCGATCGCCAGCGCGCCCTCGACGACCGCGGTGGCCAGCGCCGGCCAGCCGAAGCCACCGAAGTAAGCGTGCTCGTCGAGACCGAGCCGCTCGGCGGTGAGGATCATGACGGGGAGCGACGCCGCGGCGATCAGCGCGACGACGCCGGACCGCCGCCTCAGTCGATCCGTCACCGGCATGAGCCATCCGCGCCGGGCGCTCACCACGCCCAGGGCGAACATCCCCAGACACTGCGGCCACTCCCACAGGTGCGGGTTCCCTACTTGCACCGAGTTGACGGGGAACGCCAGTCGCACCACGAAGCTCGTGGCCGCGATCGCCGCGCCGAGCCCGACGAGCGTTCGGGCTCGGAGCCGCCCGTCGGCACCTCGCGGGTTCGCCGGCGGCCGCCGCGAGCGTAGCGCCCGCCACGTGGCGTACCCGAGCGAGTAGATCAGCAGGACCCCGATGAACCACATCGGCCCGTTGTCCAGGAACGGCTCCGAGTGGGTGAACCAATACCAGTACGAGCCCAGGTGACGGAACGGCTCGCGTATGGCGTAGACAGTCAGCGGCCACAGCAACAGGGTGAACGCGAACGGCACGCCAAGTCGAAGGAGCCGGTCGCGGACGAACAGCCGGATGCCCTTTCGCTCGAGTGCCGGCGGCGTGAAGAGCCCGGAGATGAGGAAGAAGAGCCCCATCATGAACAGGGCGGCGAAGCTCAGCACGACGACGAAGACGGTCTCGGTCGCCGGCGATACCGAGACCTCGCGCACCGGCTGGTAGGCCCAGCTCCCGAAGTCCGTGTAGCTGTTGATCGCGTGCGCGGCGATGATCCCGGCGATCAGGCCGACCTTCAGGTTGTCCAGGTACACGAGCCGGGTGCCGCTCGCCGGGGCAGGGCGTCCAGGCGCATCCAGACCTCGGACGGTCACGGGTCCGTGTCGGGCTACGCTCACGGGTGCGGCCTGCTGCGAGTGCATCGCTTCCTCACCGCTCCGATGCTGCCGCGCCCGCGGGCACGTTGCCAGGGCAGGAAGTCCCGAGTCGCTAGATCCGACCGGGATGGGTGGAGGAAAGAAGGAGCCCTGGAGTCAGTACTCCTTGCTCTCCACCGCCTCGACGATCCGCGCTCGCGGGTTCTCGCCGATCACGTCGACGCGACCCCACAGGTCGCGCAGTGCGGCGCGGAAGGCCTCCGCCTCGCTGGCGTCGTCGAACTCCAGGTCGACCATGACGTAGTTCGGATCGTCGATCGGTCGGAAGATCCGGTAGCGGCGCACGCCCGACTTCTCCCGGCCGAGGGGATCGCTGTCGAAGGTCTCCTTCCAGGCGTCGAAGTCGGGGACTGGGTGTTCGATCTGTACGATCGGCATATCGGCACCTACCTTCGGACGAACTCGTTGCCGAGGTCCGGGGCTCGGCCGTCACACCGTGCGGGACGATATCATCGGCCAGCACCCAGTGTTCCTTTGGTACCGGAGACTATTCCGTCGAATCTGAGGCCAAGGGCAGCGGCGCGATCGCCCGGCCCACGGTCGCCAACAGGGACCTCCGGAAACCCAGAGCGAGCGCGTGACCAACGCGATCGCTCCCACCGTGGCCTCGACCCACAGCGCGACACCGTTCCAGGGCTGTTCGGAGCAGGTCGCGCAGAACTCGGTTCCCCGCATGATGAGGACGGCGCCAACGACCACTCGAGGGGGGTACACCGACTCGCTCAAGAGTGGTAGCAGGAGGAGTGCCAGCAGGCTCACGACGGATGCAAGCCTCGCCACGAGCGCTCCCCACCTGACCGCCCCGTTGATTGACGCCTGGGACTTCATCGACGTTCCTTCACGATGGAGAATGGCCCGTCTCCCGAGCCAACGCTCTCGAGCGTTCGAAAGCAAGCCGCAGAGCAGATTCCGGGGGCGACCTCAGCGGAAGAGGGCTGGACCGTAGCAGTCGGCACCGACAGGGTGTGCGAGAGATCTCCTCACGCGCCCTGGGTCACGGGCTCGGGGTCGAACCCGGTGGCGTCCCCCACCTCCAACGTCGTGGCGGTCCAGTGGGCGATCGCCCGGCACGCGTCGCCGCCGAGGGCTCTCTGGGCGCTGCAGTCCATCATCATGTCGCGGTACAGGAGCCTGTCGGCCTCGGCCCGGTCGCCCACCCCGAAGCGGACCAGGTCGTAGCCGTAGTCGTGCGCCCGGCAGGCCAGGGTGAAGTCCCAGAACGGCCCGGTGTCGGCAAGGGGTCCGCTGCACGCACCGCCGGCCCAGTCCGGCTTGGTGTACCGCCACCCGTACCCCGTTTCCACGAGCACCGGTTCGTAGCCCATCGTGCGGGCGAAGCCGGTCGGGGGGCAGGCGATCCCGGTCAGGTAGTCGACCGTCGCGGCCTTCGAGACCTGGCGGCAACGGGTGGATCCCGGCGTCTCCGCGGCCGCCCGCTCCGACATCGACCAGGAGGCGAACGCGACCAGCGCCAGGACCCCCATGCGCGCCCGCCAGGTCCTGAGCCGGATCCGCAGCGCCGCCGGGGTCTGGATCGAACCCGCCCTCGCTCCCATCGTGGCCCTCCCGTGTCGATGTCACCGCCATGGTCGGGCGAGGCGGGAGGCGCGAACAGACGAGGAAACGCCCAAATCCGCAGGTCAGAGGGCCCAGATCGGGTTGGGTACTTCAGGAAGGCTGTTCGCCACTTTCTACGTTCCCTAGCATCGAACGGCGATGGACGAACGAGAGGCACGAGCGCGCTTCGCCGCCGCGCGCGTGGCGCGCTTCGCCACCGTCCGACCCGATGGGGCACCGCACGTCGTCCCAGTGGTCTTCGCCCTTGACGGAGGCACGGTGTGGCTCGTGGTGGACGAGAAGCCGAAGCGGCGCCGCGACCTGCAACGTCTCGTGAACGTGCGCGCCGAGCCCCGCGTGAGCCTCCTCGTCGACCACTACGACGAGGACTGGGGGCGTCTGTGGTGGGTGCGCGCCGACGGCCGCGCCCGCATCGCCGGCGAGGGCCCCGAGCTCGAGCGTGCCCTCGCCCTCCTGCTCGACCGGTACCTGCAGGAACGGGAGCGACCGCCCCAGGGGCCGACCATCGCGGTGGAGGTCGAGCGCTGGCGTTGGTGGCCCGGCGGATAGTCCCGGTCCGATGTAGTCTCGATCCCTGTGAGGAGTGGGCGAATGGAACGAGCACCAGGCTTCGCCGACGGTGATCGGTCACCGGGCGATGCCCTGGGCCGGCCTCTCCGGGACCTCAGGATCTCGGTCACCGACCGCTGCAACTTCCGCTGCGTCTACTGCATGCCGAAAGAGGTCTTCGGCCGAGACTTCCAGTTCCTGGAGCGAGAGGAGCTGCTGACGTTCGAGGAGATCGCGCGGCTCGCCCGCGTCTTCGTCGCCTGCGGCGTGCGGAAGATCCGCGTCACCGGAGGGGAGCCCCTGGTGCGGCGGAACGTCGAGCGCCTGATCGAGCATCTGGCGGGGATCGATGGCCTTCGCGACCTGACCATGACGACGAACGGGGCCCTGCTCGCGTCGAAGGCTCGGACGCTCCGCGAGGCCGGCCTGCGGCGAGTGACGGTCAGCCTCGACTCGCTTGAGGACGACGTCTTCGAGGCCATGAACGACGTCGGCTTCCCGGTCGCCAGGGTACTGGAGGGCATCGAGGCCGCGGCCCAGGCGGGGTTGACGCCCGTAAAGGTCAACATGGTTGTCAAGCGCGGCGTCAACGACCACAGCGTGCTCGACATGGTCGAGTACTTCCGGGGGACGGGGCACGTCCTTCGTTTCATCGAGTACATGGACGTGGGGGCGACCAACGGCTGGAGGCTGGAGGACGTGGTTCCCGCCGCCGAGATCGTCCGGTCGATCGAAGCCGTCTGGCCGCTCGAGTCCCTCGAGCCGAACTACGGGGGCGAGGTCGCGAGGCGCTACCGGTATCGCGACGGCGCCGGTGAGATCGGCGTCATCGCCTCAGTGACGCAGCCGTTCTGCCGCGTCTGCACCCGCGCCCGGCTCTCCGCCGACGGCCAGCTCTATACCTGCCTGTTCGCCTCGAGGGGCCACGACCTCAAGTCTCTGCTCCGTGGGGGGGCGAGCGATGACGAGATGGCGGAGCGCCTCATCACCATCTGGACAGGGCGGACGGACCGCTACTCGGAGCTCCGCACCGATGAGACACGTCCGTTGCCGAAGGTGGAGATGTCGCGGATCGGCGGCTAGCCCCGCTGCCGACAATGACGTGGGCCCTGGAAAGGCCGCCCAACCCGCGGGTGATCCGTGTCCACACGACGGTCGAGCTCACCCGGGCCACCATCGAGAGGTGCCCGCCGGCGAGCCCACCGGAAGGGCTCAGCTCCTTGCTCGCGGTGGACGGGGTCCGCTCCGTCGACCTCCACCGGTACCGAGCGCGACTGAACCTGAGCCCCGGCCGCGACGCCCAGGCTGCATGGGAGGAGGTAGGGCGGGCCATCGAGGCGGCGTGGGGGGCTCCCGCTCCCCTTCCCGGCGAGCCTCCGCAGCGAGCGTTCGAGGTCGCCTACGAAGGGCCCAGGATGGTGGCCGAGAGTCTGGAGATGGCCGGTCCCGAGGCAACCCTCGCGGTTCTGTTCCGGGTCCCGGGGGTGGCCGAGGCCATCCTCGAGGCCGGCAGGGTATGGGTCCGGCCTGGCCGTCTGTTCCCCTGGGAGGACGTGGAGATCTCGGTCCGCCGGGCTCTGCAGAGTACGTAGGGGGGCGGCTCGACACGCGGAGACCGGAGCCGGAGTTCCTACGAGGGACGGCGCAGGGAGACGAGCATGTTTGCCACCTTCGTGGCCAACACCACCTCGCCGGGCTGGAGGTTCTCGGGGACGCCCTCCGGCCCCAGCCGGGCTCTATCGACCGATCGGTCCCGGTAGGCGATAGCCACATCCTGGTAGATCACCCCGTGCACGTCGAACGGCTTGACTTCCAGGACCACTGCTTCCTCTTCGCCCAGCACCAGATGAGCCTAACCCTGGTTCGAGAGAACTGGAAGCGACCTCATTCCCGCGACCGTCTCACCGCAGGGCTTCCCAATCCTCCTCCGGCAGGGGGGCCACGATATCGGCGAGTTCGTCGGCAGTACCGTGCATGACCCCGAAGCCGCTGTTCTGGGGCTCCGCCGGAGGCGGTGGGACGACCTGGGCGATCGGTACGCCGCGCCTGGTCACGAGGAGCGGGCGCCCCGTCTTGCGCACTCGCTCGAGGGCGGCCAGGCACGTGGCCTTGAACCGGGACACGGGAAGGCTGTCCATAGGAGAGACGTACGATGGTCCTTGTTCGTGGTCCAGAGCACTGGGTCTCTGGCCGAGATTGGCTACCCGGCCAGGCGGAATCGCTCGTACCGCTCCTCGAGTAGGGTCGGGTCGGGCCTGGAAGCCTTCTGCCGGGGAACAACGAGCGCCCCGCCGTGGAGCCCCTGCAGCGCGTGCTGAAGCGTCGGCCCGTCGGTCTCCGCAAGAACGTCCGAGCGAACCTGGATGACGTAGTCCGGTCGGATGCCGAGCACCTGGGCGTCGAAGGCGCGGTGGTGGATCGCGCACATGGCCACGCCGTTCGGCACGACCGGCTCCCCGCCCTCGGAGTCCTCCTTGATGTGGGCGGCGTCCAGCAGCTCCGGATGGCGGAGCCGGCAGAGCGCGCATTGCGCGGCGTACGCCATCAGCACACGCTCCCGGAACACTCGCTGATGGAGGCGCTGGCGGACGACGGTCTGTGCGTACTGTCGCCGCAACGCAAGGTCGACGGGATTGAACACCGTCTCGCTCAGCCATTGCTCCCGCATGTCGGGCGTCAGGGCGACCACGAACTCGTGCTCGTCGTGCTCCTCCTCGACCAGCCACACGGGGTAGACCGGCACGTACGTGCCGGTGGCGACGCCGAAGAACCAGGCGAGCGGCTTGCCCCGCTCCATTGCCCGACGAAGGGCAACGTTGTCGTATGCGGCCGGATCGGTTCCCCGCCACTTGTAGCGCAGGTAGCCGTCCGGCCCCTCGCGGTCCTCGTAGGGGCGATCCTCGGGGCGGGCGCGGTACGTCGTGAGGATGCTCAGGGCAGCCTCGAAGCCCGACACGACCCGGATCCCACGCATCCGCTGGATCAGTGAGATACGGCGCCCTTCGAACTCGAACGCCTCGAGGTCCTTGTAGGAAGCGTGATCGCCTTGGCGCTGCCGCAGGTTGTCCAGATAGGCGAACGCGGCAGCGCGGAGCCGGTCGTCTAGGTCCTCGAGCGCCATGTGGGGGAGTATGCGCTGCAGGCCGGAGCCACGCATGGGCTGATGCGAACGGTTCTACTGGCCCTGGCCCGCCGCGGCGGCCCACTTGACGATCGCCCTCGCGGTTCCCAACGCGTCCTCGACCTCATCCCAGTCGAACCAGTGACCCGCGTACTCCGCTCGGTTCCTGGTCCGGCGCAGTCGGTCGAGCCTACCCACGACGTCGACCTCGGGCCGGTCCGGGAGCTCGGTCTGAATGACCTCGATCAGCGTTGCGTGCGCCCTTCCCCTTTCGTGCGCAGCCCACGAGACAGCGCGAGCGCGGTGAGGGACTTGCGAGCCGCGTCGTATGCGAGCTGGAACGCCCCCGCAAGGTCTCCTCCTTCCAACCCGGCGGAAGCCGTGTCGAGGTGCTGCATGGCATCCCGCATCAGGCGGGTGACCGCGCGGGCGTCGATCGGCACTCGCTGAACCGATCCGCGTCGGATGAGGTCATCGATCCGGGGCATCATCAGCTCTCGAGTTCGATGGGAACGAGATTCCCGGCACGTACGCCTTGGAGGAAGCCATCGTCGCCTCGTTCCCAGGCCTTGCGAGAGCGGATCGTGATGTTCACCTCTCGACCCATGCGCTCCCGCGCGTCGAGGGCGGCCTGGTCGATAGCATCCCGATCCGGTCTCCCGATCACGAGGACGTCGATGTCGGCCGAGGCCGGCCCGCGCACGCCTCGGTAGCGGTCGGCCCAGGAGCCGAACACGTAAGCCCGCCCCACGCCGGGGATAGCGGACAGGAGGTCTCCGAGTACGCGGACGGGCCCGAAGGCCTTGAGGACCAGGGAGCCAAGGTCATCAGTGTAGGGCGATAGAAGGTTGGGCCGGACGAGCCTGGTCCTCCCCACCCGTTCGCTCACCAGGATGCCCGCTTCCTCCAGGCGCTCCACCTCGCGCTGCACCGTGGCGATGTGAGACGCCGATCGCCTCGCCAGTGCCGTGATCGACTGCCCCCGATCGGGATTCGAGTAAAGGAAGGCGAGCAGTCGGCCCTGGAGTTCCGACCGGAAGATCGGCAGAAGCGGCGGCGCCGGGGTTCTCATATCGCGCACGATATCGTGCGTGATATGAGAATGTCAAGGAGCGGCGACACTGTGCCCCGAACTTGGCAGAACGGCCCTGGGCGGAGCGGCCTCAGCCGGCTGCGTCGAGGACCTCCACGACCTGAATGAGCGTAAGCCTCGGTGCTGACAATTGGTTGCAGGCGGGATCGACGTGGCTTCGATCACGGCTTCGCGCGGTCTTCGATCTCCCAGGCGTGGTCGAGGACGTGCCATGCCACGCGGCGGACGAAGTAGCGCGGGGTCCACCGGATGCCCCCGCGAGGTCCTCGCGGGTGCACCTCTCCGCGCGCCGCGGAGGCGAGCGCGTCCAGGATCGCCTGCCGCGTTCTGATCAGCTCCTCGCTCGGCTCGGTCACGTCGTCGGCTCGGAGCTTCCAGGCCACGCGTGAGAGGTAGGCCCCGTCGGCGTCCAGGACGTGCCGGACGATCGCGTCGAGATCGCGGCCGCCGCCACGAGGTCCCTTCCGCAGCTCCGTGCCGGAGGCTTCCGCTGCCGCCGAGTCGAAGGCCCGCCAGCACGCCTTCAACACCGAACGGAACCGCCGCAGGTCCGCGTCTCCCACCGGGTGCGCATCGCTCGACGGCGCGATCCCGGGTGCGCCGAAGTCAGTGGTGGCGTCGCCCGTCAGCCCTTCGGCCACGGCGAACGCCGACGCCCCGGCGGGCGGCTTGAACCCCAACCTCGCACCGCGGACAACCTCCGAGTAGCGCGGGCCGTAGTCGAGCAACGCCTGCAGCGCCGACCCCTCGTCGCGCCCGCTCCGGCACCAGCCGGGCCATTCGACGGCGCCGGCGAACGCCCGCTTCTTCCCGACCTCGAGATACACCTCGGTCTTCGCTGATGAGGCAGCCATGGTGGATTTCTACCGCGTCCGCGGGACGGCTCGCAGGCTCAGCCCCGGCGCCGGGAGGATGCGGGCCCGCGCGATCGGCCGAGGTGTGTTAAGAGTGAAGGCTCGGCGAGACCGGCTCCGATGCGCCCAAGGGGGGCGCGGGCGGGTTCGAGAGGGGGAGGGAGAGCGATGGCGGATTACGTGCTTCTCTTCAGCGGGGGCCGCATGCCTGAGAGCGAAGAGGAACAGGCGACGGTCATGAAGGCATGGATGACATGGTTCGAGGGACTGGGTAGCGCGATCAAGGACCAGGGCAACCCCTTCACGCCCGCGGCGAAGAGCGTCGCGAGCGATGGAACGGTGAGCGACGGCCCGGTGGGGTCGATGGCCAGCGGGTACTCCATCATCACGGCGGACTCGCTCGACGCGGCGGCGGAGATGGCCAAGGGATGCCCGGTGCTTCAGGGCGGCGCCCGGATCTCGGTGTTCGAGACGTTCCCGGTCATGTAAGGCGAGCTCTGGTCGGTCCGCGAAGGGACTGACGGCCTCCGGCGGCAGGAGCGCTCGGCGCGGGTCGCCCTGGCCACGATCGGCCTGGTGCTGTTGTTCATGGCCATCAGCATCTACGGCGGCTTCCTGCTGGTGGGGGTGGTCGAAGAGAAGTCCAGCCGCGTGGTCGAGGTCCTGCTTTCCCGCCTGCGCCCGACCGAGCTGCTCGCCGGCAAGATCGCGGGGATCGGGTTGGTGGGACTGGCGCAGTTCGCCGTGGTTGCGGCCTCGGCCCTGATCGCGCTGGCGACCTCGGGCAACACCCTGGCGCCGAAGACCACACCTGGGACCATCGGGTGGATCCTGTTCTGGTTCGTGCTGGGCTACGGGTTCTACTCGGTCCTGTTCGCCGCGGCCGGCTCGCTGGTCTCCCGCCAGGAGGAGGCCCAGAGCATGACGTTTCCCATCACGGCCGTGCTGCTGCTGGGGTACTTCTTCTCGTTCGGCGCGGTGCAGTCGCCGGACAGCGCTGCGGCGCTGGTCGGCTCGCTGGTCCCGCCGACGGCTCCCATGGTGATGACGGTCCGGATCGCGAACGGAGGCGTCGCGTGGTGGCAGATCGTGCTCTCGGTGCTGCTGATGCTGGCGACGATCTACGGGATGGTCCAGCTGGCCGGACGGATATATGCCGGCGCGGTGCTTCGCATCGGTCGTCGGGTGAAGCTGAGGGAAGCGTGGCGCGGCGGCGAGGTGTGATCCGCGGCGGCCGCGGCGTCAGGAGGGATCGCGGACCGATCGCGTGACGGCCCACAGGTTCTCTTCCGGCGCCTCCGGCGGAACCGAGCATCCGGGGGCGAGCAGCAATCCCGCGCCTTCGGTGCCGGAGACGGCGGCCCGCGCCTCCTCGAACACCGCGCGGGGCGATCCCCGGACCAGCGTCCCCTCCTGGTCGAGGCCCCCCATCACGGCCAGCCCGCTCCGGACTCGTCCCTCGGCGAGCGAGGGGTTGCCGGCCTCGTGGACGGACCAGCTCACGGCGTGGGGGGCGAGCGCGGCGGCGAGCTCGAAGTGGATCCGCGCGCCGCACAGGTGAAGCACGTTGAACCAGGCCTGACCGGCGACCGACGCCAGCACCCGGCGATCGTGCGGGAGCGCCAGCCGCTCATACTCCTCCATCGACAGCAGGTCAGAGGACGCGTACCCGGACACCGCGTAGAAGATCCCGGCGGCGCCCGCGGCCATCGACCAGGCGGCGAAGTCGGCCAGGGCGTCCGCGATGCGCTCGAGCGCGGCGCCGACCTGTTCCGGGCGCTCGCGGAGCTCGTCGACCGCGCGGGGTCGTTCCTCGCCGACGAGGTAGCCGGCCACGGTGAGAGGAGAGAACACCGTCTGGATCACCGGCACCGAGGGACCCACCGCCTGGACGACCTTGCGCAGCGCCTCCACCTGGTCGCGCAGGGGCGGAGCTCCGCCATCGATCGAGGGGAGCCGGGACCAGTCCTCCGGGGCCGTCTCCGCGGGGCGAAGGAGGATCGGCTTGACGCGCGCGTCGCCCGACGGCCGGTACTTCGAGCCGAAGGCCTGGGCGAAGCAGCACGCCCGCGGTTGGAGCTTGACGAAGTCCCAGCCGTACCCGCGCTGCCTGGCCACGGTCACCCGCGCGAGGTCGCGCGGCGACCACTCCTCGCGGTACGTGTGACCCCACCAACCGACCGGCGGACGGTCGGGCCGTCCGAGCTTCAGCGCCGCGCGAACGCGGGCCTGCGAGTCCATTTGGGGAGTGTGGAGGACCTCGCGTCGCCGCGTCCAGTTCCCAGCCGTCTGGCGGCAGTCACACGATGGAACCGACCGGCGTCCGGAACGGATCGGCGACCTTCACGCCGTCGAGGTCGGCGCCATGCTTGAGGTCCTCTGTGAGCAGGAACGCGCACCCGGCGTCGTGCGCCGCGGCGACGACGAGCGCGTCCCAGAAGGAGAGCCCGAAGCGGTCCTCGATCGACCACGCCGCGTCGAGGATGCCCTCATCGATCTGCACGGGGCGCCACGCGACGAGGTCTTCGATGTCGGCCCTCGCCTGCTGTCGGGACAGGCCGGGCCGCAGTTTGCCCGTGACGGTCACGTAGTACTCCTCGAGGACCTGCACGCTCAAGCGGCCGGTCTCGGTCTCCCACAGGTGGCGCATCCACTCATGAGCGCGCGCCTGCTTGTCGGGCTCGGAGGCATCACGCGCGTAGACCAGGACGTTCGTGTCAACAAAGACCGGCACGGTCGTGGAGCTCCTCGCGGGTGGGTCGGCGGCCTCCCAGATTCCCGGGGGAGCGGGAGAGGTAGCGCTCCATGGCGCCCGCATAGGCCACGCGGCCGCCCATGTGCTCCCGGAGGAGCTCCCGGAGCAGGCTCGACACGCTCACATCTCGGCGGGCGGCCTCCATCCTGGCCCAGCGCGCGGTCTCCTCGTCCAAGGTGACGGTCACGTTCCTCATGACATGATTCTCGTGTTCCACGATTCCCGTGTCAAGCCCTGGGGAGCCAAGTGCCAGCAGTGCATCGCAAGGAGGAGGCCGCAACACTCGTTCAGTCTCGGCGCTCGGTGGCTCTCCAGACTTCCTTCGGGTCCGGCTTCCTGCCCCGCTCGAGGAAGGTCACGATATCCGGGTCAGGGCTGAAGGGCGGTGGGGTCTCGTCGGGTTGCGAGACCGGCTGCTCCTCTGTGGGCTGGGGCTCTTTCTCCACTCCGCCTCCTTGCGACTCAGTCTACTCCGAGGCCGATCCCCGTCAGGAGCACGGATACCGCCAGGGCGATCATCGCCAGCTTCAGCCGGACGGCCTTGCTCTGGACGACCCGGGCCGTTCGCTCCGCCATGTCGATCTGCGTGTCCAGCAGCCGGAGACGTGTGAACTCAGTCACTGAGGGGTGGCGAAGGACTTCCTCGACGAGGTCATCGAAGAACGGACGAAGGGGAATGCGGAGTTCCCCGAGATGGTCGAGGCTGCGCTCAGGGCCCGGCGGCTACTGCGGTCGCTGGCAGAGCGGCGACGCGAGCTTGGCCTCAGCCAGACGGCCGTCGCGGCTCGGATGAGGACCTCGCAATCCGCCCTCGCTCGGCTGGAGGGAGGGGAGGTCGATCCCCGGATCTCGACCGTCGAACGATACGCGCTCGCCATGGGCGAGGAATTGGGCCACCGTCGGGCGGCGATCTCTACCTGAAGCCCACTACCGGGAGAAGATGTCCTCGGCCGTCACCACGAGATCGGCGCCACCCTCGACATGTTCGCGTGCACAGACGGCGAACCGGACGTCGTGGCGAACCCGCGGAAGGGCGTGGGCCTTCCGCTGCAGCTCGCGCACGAGCGCGGGGCCGTTCACGCGGCGCGTCCATTCCGCTTCTCCGAGCAGGATCGCCTCGCGCGCCCGTCCAGCCAGCACGACGGCGTCGATCTCGCTGGGATCCTCTGCCGCGGTCCAGAAGGGGCCGATCGCGACGACCTCGGGCGCGAGCCGCCCGTCCTCGGCGAGCCGCCGCAGATGGGAGCGGAAGGCGTCTTCGAAGCGAGGCCCCATGTGGTCGTCGAGCTCCCGCATGAGGACGGACAGGATGCCCGCGCCCAGCCCGCGCTCGATCTCGGCCTGATGGGGAGCGATGACGCCGAGCCAGAAAGCGAGGAAGTTGTCGGCGATCCGGTACAGGCGCCGCCGGGTGCGCTTGGGGTCCTCGGTCACGGGGATGAGGCGCTCGACGAGCCGCAGCTCAACGAGCCGCTCGAGCGTCCGGGTCGGATCGGTGCGAACCGCGTCCGCGATCTCGTTGTGCTTCGTCCTGCCCGCCGCGATCGCGTACAGGACCTGGCGCGCTAGATCGCCCGCCTCCCCTTCGGTGGCCAGGACGAGCTGCCCCTCGGTGAGCAACGGAGCAGCCGGTTGGCAGACGAGCTCGGCGAGGTTCTGGCGCACGCTCTTGCCCTGATCCCACCACCGCAGGTACAGAGGAACGCCCCCCACGATCCCCCATACCAAGGTACGGTCGGCCGGTCGGAGCCGGGCAAGCATGGCCGCGGCCTCGTGCGGACGGAAGGGATGCACGGGGAGTGAGAGATCGACTCGCCCGTACAGTGGGGCACGCTCCTCGAGCATCGCCTGCATCGTGCGCACCGCCGAGCCGCACAAGAGCAGACGGAGCTTGGATGTGGAGGCGATCCGATCCCAGACCGCCCTGATCAGGCTCGGGAGCTCCGGGCTCACCGCAGCCAGCTCGGGGAACTCGTCGAGCACGAGCAAGACGGGCTCCTTCCTGGCGGCGCGGGCGAGCGACTCCAGGAGGTCCGCCCAGTCCCGAAACGGGTTGAGGGAGAGGTCGCGTTCCTCGATCAGTCCCGAGGCCGCCCGGGAGAGCGTTCGGAGCTCGTCGGCGATCGGACGGCGGCTGCCCGTGTGGAACACGGCCGTCCGGCCCGAAGCGAACCGCTCAGTGAGCGCTGTCTTGCCCACGCGGCGTCTGCCCCACACGACGGCGAGCCGGGGCCCGCGTGCGTCCCACCACGCCGCCAGGACCCCGAGCTCCCGCTCCCGGTTGACGAAGTCCAGCGTCATGCTGTGAGGATACCAGCAGGAGATGTCGCCGACAGTTTATGTCGGTGACCCAATGGGTCGCCGACCTCCGTGCCTAAGGAATAGCTCTCGCCGACACCGCATGCGGACCCTACACCACGGGTGTGACACGGCCCGAGGGGATCACGTTGGTTCGGGGGCAGACGGTGGCTCGCGGCGAGGGACGCGGCGCTGCTGGGACTCTCGTGCTCTTGTACAGCATCCGCTTCTTCGTCCCGGCGTCGTAGGTCGCCGGCGAGAGGAACCCCACGTCCTCCTCCATGGCCTCGGCCTGAGCCAGGAGCTCGGCGGCCTGGGCGCTCCCGGGCGCGCGCTTCCGCAGTTCCTGGGAAGCCGACCGGAGCAACGTCTTGGCCGCGTCGAAGTCGCCGGCGTCGGCCCGGGCGCGGGCCTCCCGCTGGGCCCGGGCGGCCATCAGGACCACGACCTCGTCGGTGACCTCGGCGTCGGGCCCGGCCGCGGCGGCCTCGTCGGCGGAGACCAGGTTCACGGTGAGC
>JAHEXX010000154.1 GCA_023251895.1 bacterium | reverse complement strand
CCGCTGAGCCCGGTTGTTGGCCTGCCGTGTGATGAGGCCGGTCGGTGCGCCGGCGTCCTCGCGCTCCACCCCCGGCTCCTCCATCGCACCGCTGGCCTCCAGGGCGGCCGTGTTGGCGAGCGACGCGTGCCCATCGACCCGGACCACCAGGAGGGGGCGGCGAGTGGCGCCGTCCAACTCCTCGACGGAGGGGAGTCCCGGATCGGCCCACTTCGACTCGTCGTATCCGTGGATCAGGAAGGGTTCGGCTCCGCCCTCGCCGAGCCTGCGGACGAGGGCCACGACGTCCGCCGCGGATCGGGCCCCGGTTAGCTCCGGCGACGCGTGGTGGATGCCCGTTCCTGTGAGGTGGACGTGCGTGTCGATGAACCCCGGGACGATGCTGGCCCCGGGGAGCTCAACGATCCGGTCGGCCTCAGGAGGTTCACCCGTCCCCACCCGCTGCACGTGCCGCTCGTCGGTCAGCAACCACTCCCCCGCCGGGGGATAGGACAGCGTCAGAACCTCGGAGGCCCGGTAGAGCGTTCGCATCGGAGGGCCGATTATAGGGTCGTACCAGGCAAGACATTCCGAGCCGCCGGACGTACGAGGGGATGGCCTCGACGTCGTCCACGAAGCGCGTCTTCTCCTCCGCCAGTCCCAGCCCCATCCCTTCCAGGCAGGCCGCCAGTTCCCACAGGACTCGCTCCGCGTGCGCCCGGTCCCGGGCGAAGACCGCGAAGTCGTCGACCCACCGCAGGTGACGCGCCCCCGCGGCGGCGACGGCCCGGTCGGCCCGGGCCAGGACGGCGTTCGCGAGTACCGCTGACGGCTCGGGTCCCACGGGGAGGCCCCGGACACCGTCGGACTCGAACCTGCGGAGCAGACCGACCACGGAGGCCACCTCGCGAGGGGGACAGCCGATGGACCTCAGTCGTTCCCCCACGCGGGTTGGATCGATGCTCGCGTAGCAGCGGCGGACGTCCGCAACGAGCAGCGCCCCCGCTCCCGCGGCGCCCGCACGGGCCTCCCGGAGGAACCGGCGCCTGGCCGTCCGCCACGGTTCAAGGGTGAGGTCCCCGCGGGCCGATAGCGGCACCACGCGGTTCGCCATGACCTGGGACCCCAGCGACAGCTCGATGCGGCCGGCCAGGCTCCCTACCGCAGCCCGGTACGCGGCCTCCTCGGCTGGGTCCAGGCGGGCCAGCCAGCGCACACGCCCGAAGCGGGTCGACGGGTACAGTCGGGCCGGCGCGCGAGCGATCGGCCCCGGCGATCCATCCCCAGACGTGACGCCACCCCCTCCGGCCCGGAGGAGGGCAGGCCTTGCGTCTTTCCTGGTGCGTTTGTACCGGGCGCGAGGCCGCGCGGCAATCGCCCGCCGTGGGGAACTTGCTATCCCCCGCCGGCGCCCGGGCCGCCCCCGTTCGGGGCATGACGCCCCGGTGCCTCACCTATGATGGTCCGGTGATCGACGAGCGCGATCTCGAGATCATCGCTGCCCTGCAGGAGGACGCGCGTGCGACCTACGCTGACATCGCGCGCCGGGTGGGCATGTCACCGTCGACGGTCCACGACCGGGTCCGCAAGCTGGAGGAAGCCGGAGTCATCAAGGCCTACAAGGCCGTGGTGGACCCCGAAGCGGTCGGCCTGTTCGTCACCGCGCTGGTCGCGGTCATGCCGCTCGATCCCAAGCAGCCGGACGACCTTCCCGAGCGGGTACAGGAATTGGCCGAGGTCGAGGACTGCTTCAGCGTGGCGGGCGAGGCCAACTGCATCCTGAAGGTCCGCACCCGCACGACGAGCGACCTCGAGGACCTGCTGCGGCGGATCCGGGAGAAGGCCGGGGTCCAGACCCGCACCACCGTCGTTCTCTCCATCCCCTTCGAGGGCCGTCCCATCTCCCCCTAGCCTGTCGCATCCCCGAGTTATGGCGACGCATCATCTCTGGCGTGACCACATCTTTGCCTTCCCCAGGACCTCCTCCGGAGTCCTGCCCTTCGTCCATCTGCCGGTGTGGACCCGGTCGGTGTTGTAGTAGCGCAGGTAGCGTTCGAGGTCCAGGCGGAGCCCGGTGTACTTGGGGATGAGGAACCGGGCGAACGCAGGCTTCCAGCACTCCTCCAGGATCGTTAACTGGACCCGTTCCACCACGCCGTTCGTCTGGGGTCTGCCGGCGCGGATGAAGATGTGTCTGGCCTCCAGCCGACGGAGGGCGGCCTCGAACTGCTCGGATCGGAACTCGCTCGCGTTGTCGCTCATCACCGACTCCAGGCGCCACCCCCGGGCCGCAAGGTCGGCCGCCACCCGCCGGGCGAGCTCGGAGGTGAACCGGGCGGAGGGGTTTCTGGGCGTGAGGTGCACCTCCGCCCAGCAATACGCACTGGCCACGTCGATCGCGGTGTACTGCCAGGCCACCCCCTTGGAGCCTGTCAGCCGCCCGATCGAGAAGCAGTCCATCTGCACCATCTGCCCAGGGTGCTCGACGTGCAGGTGCCGCTGGGGTTGGGGCTCTGGTTGCCGTTGGAGCTCGGGCGGGGCGGCGTAGCCGGCCACCAGGCCGAGGCGCTTTGCCCGGGTGGAGAGCCCGTGGCGACGAAGGACCTTCCACACCCCGTTTGGGGACAAAACGATCCCTCCCCACTTTTCTCGGCGAAGCTCGGCTGCGATCCGGGCCGGGCCGAACCCGGGGTGGCCCAGGGCGAAGGCCACCACCCGCTGTTCGATGAGGGGGGAGGTGGCGTTGGCCATTCGGGGCACCCGGCGCTCCCTGGGGCGCAGGATCTCCGGGCCGAAACGGAGCAGCTGGTGTCTCCACCGGTAGTACGTGGAGTGGTGGATCCCCATGGCCCGGCACGCTGCTCGCACGCTCCCGAGCTCCCTCGCGAGCGAGAACACTCGCAACCGGAACCCGTACAGGGCATCATCGTTGGTCAAGGCGGCGCCTCCTTCCCGCTCGACTGCCAGGTCAAGCGAGAGGATGCGTCGCCTTTGCCTACGGGTGTGGGACGTCTCCGGGTGTCGCTACATCCTGGGGAGAGGACAGCCTAGTCGCTACTGGTCTGGACCATACTAGCCAGAGGTCGCGAGCTCGTACACCGAGACGTGCATCTCGCTGTCTTCCGTGAAGAGCTCGCCGTTCCAGCCGGCCCACCGATCCCGGAGCCGCATCCTGGCCAGCTTCGCCATGAGGTCCAGCTCCCGCAGGTGCGCGTACCGGATCGAAACCGGGTAAAGCTTGATCCCGTCCTCCCTGATCACGACGTGCTGAGAGTCCACACGCTGGTTGACCGGGTCGTGCCTCGACGCCTCGAGCGTGACCGTGTGGGTGTCGACCCAGCTCGTGCTCGTTCGCTGCCCGCGGTCGAATCGGGCGGGGTCGGGGACGAAGGCCTCGATCACGAACGCTCCGTCTTCCGTGAGGTGCGTGGCGACGTTGCGGAAGCAGCGCGTCTGGTCTTCCTGCGTGAGCAATGCCCAGAAGGTGTTGAAAACCACGTACACGAGCGAGAACAGTCCCTCCACGGCCACGTCGGCTAAGTCGCCTATCGTCACCGGGATGTCGGTGCCGTCGAGCTTCTCTCGGAGCCGAGCCACCGTGGCCCCGGAGATGTCGATGCCTTGCACGCGCAGGCCGCGGGCGGCGAGCGGGAGCGCGATGCGGCCGGTCCCGATCGCGAGCTCGAGGACGGGCCCGTTACCGGCGAGCCGGGCCAGCGCTTCGACGGTCTGCTCCGCCGGCGCCAGGCCCTGACGGAACCACCTGTAGTACACGTCGGCGATGCGGTCGCCGTAGGTGGAGGCCGTGTAGTCGTCCATGGGCCATCGAACCCGCAGGTCCAACCCCGTGTCAAGAGGCGGCCCACCGTCGTGCGCCATCTCCGAGCAAGGTGTAGTGCCGGTCGCGGACCTGGAGCCGACCTCGTGCCACCAACGCGGCTACGGTCCTGTTCACCGTCTCGCGGGATACCCCGATCATAGCCGCGAGCTCGGTCTGGGTGAGCGCTAACTCGATCCGAACGCCGTCCCCGACGGGTGTGCCGTGACGCTGCGACAGCGCGAGCAACCGGCGCACCAGCCTCGTCTCGACGTCCAACACCAACGTGTCCGCGAGCGATTCGGATATGCGGGACAGTCGACCCGCCAGTCGTTCCGTCACGTCCGGCGGCCACACCTCGCGGGGGACGGGCGTCACCCGGCACTCGGTTACCGCGCGGATCTCGACCGGACTGCGGGCGGGGCCGAACAGTGCGGTCTCGCCGAACACATCGCCGGCCTCGAGTACGTCGAGCACGCCGAAGCGGCCCTCGGGGGAGTGCACCGCGATGCGGAGCAGGCCAGATCGGACCACATGGAGCGAGCCGACCAGGTCACCCTGAGCGAACACCAGTCTGCCGGCGTCGACGCGGCGTCCCCATAGGGATGGATGGAGGGGGAGCGGTTGGGTCGGACGGTTCATGGCTCGGCCTCCGCGCTCCGCCCAACCCTACGACCCGCCACCGACATCCCGTTTCACACACCGCCCGGAAACCCGATAGGCTGCCTCGGCACGCAACCACCAGGGGGGACGAGGTCCGT
>JAHEXX010000070.1 GCA_023251895.1 bacterium | reverse complement strand
TGATGGTCGACATGGCGAGGTTCATCAAGCCGATCCTGTCGATCGTTCCGCCCGACCCCGGCAAGACCAATCCCTTCGAGTGGCTGCCTCTGGGGGGGCTGATCTCGCGGTTCCGGGAGCTCCCGGACCGGCTGCAGTCGACGTTCATCCAGCTCATGACGATGAGCGCCGCGGACTTCCTACGCCAGTGGTTCGAGACCGACCCGCTGATCGCCACGATGTCGGCCTCCGGCATCATCGGGACCTTCCAGGGCATCCAGTCCCCGGGGACCGCCTACGTGCTCCTGCACCACTACATGGGTGAGATCGACGGCGCGTTCCGCGCCTGGGGCATCCCCCGGGGCGGCACCGGTGGCATCTCGAACGCGTGCGGCGAGGCGGCGCGGGCGTTCGGAGCCGAGATCCGCACGGAGGCGCCGGTGGCCCGGATCGACGTTCGGGGCGGCAAGGCCGTCGGTGTCGTGATGCAGTCCGGCGAGGAGATCCTGGCCGACGCCGTGCTCTCCAGCGTGGATGCGCGCCTCACGTTCATGGGCTTGATCGAGCGCGGGAACCTGGATCCGGACTTCGAGCGCGAGGTCCTGCGGTACAAGTTCCGCGGTTCCTCGGGCAAGGTCAACCTGGCCCTGGACGGCCTGCCGGAGCTGACCTGCTTGCCCGGAAAGGGAGAGCACCTGCGGGGTGCGATCAGCTTCTCGCCGTCGGTGGACTACATGGAGCGGGCCTACGACGACGCCAAGTACGGGCTGTTCTCCCGCCGGCCGTACATCGACTGCATCATCCCCACCCTGGTCGATCCCTCGATGGCGCCGCCCGGCAAGCACGTGATGAGCTGTTTCGTCCAGTACGCGCCGTACCACCTGGCCGAGGGCGGGGAATGGACCCCGGAGATGCGCGACGGGTTCGGCGAGACGGTCATCGACACGCTCGAGGAGCGGTTCCCCAGGATCCGGGACCTGATCTTGCACAAGATGGTGATCTCGCCGAAGGACATCGAGGACGTCACGGGCCTCACGGAAGGGAACATCTTCCAGGGCGAACTGTCGCTCGAACAGCTGTTCTTCAACCGGCCCGTCCCCGGGTGGGCACGGTACCGGACGCCGATCAAGGACCTGTGGATGTGCGGCTCCGCTACCCATCCCGGCGGCGGGATCATGGGCGCGTCGGGCCGGATCGCCGCGTTGGAGCTCCTGAAGACCAAGAGGCTGGGGGGCAAGCGCAAGGGGAGAGCTGCTTAGGTGGCGACCGGGCGGTACGACGCGATCGTCGTCGGCGCCGGTCACAACGCGCTGGTGACGGCGGGGTACCTCGCGAAGGCCGGGAAGAAGGTGCTGGTCCTGGAGCGGCGGAACCGCGTGGGAGGCGCCCTCGCCAACACGGAACTCGCTCCAGGGGTGACGGCGCCCGAGGTGGCCCACACGGTGGGGCGGCTCCGGGCCTCGGTAGCGAAAGACCTGGACCTCGGTAAGCACGGCCTGCGGCTGTTGGAGTCGCCGGTGCGGGTGTTCTCCCCGCAGCCCGACGGCGGCTCCCTGACGTTCTGGGCCGATCCCGCGAAGACCGTCGAGGAGTTGAAGGTGCGCTCGCCCCACGACGCGGAGGCCTACCCCAAATTCGACGACTACGTCCGGTCGCTGGCGGGGTTCCTCGGCCTCCTGCAGGAGATGACGCCCCCCGACATCCGCAAGCCCACCGCCCGCGACGCCGTGGGCGGGGTCCGCCTGGGCGCGGCGTTCAAGCGTCTGGGCAAGAAGATCGCCCGCGAGGCCACGCGTGTGTTGCCGATGGCCATCGCCGACTTCGTGGCGGAGTCCTTCGAGGACGATGCCGTGCGAGCCGCCCTCGCCTCCCGGGCCGTTCAGTACACGGCCATGGGCCCATGGTCGGCCGGGACGGCCGCGGTGTTCCTGCTCGATTCCGCCGGGAACGAGGGCGGGGCGCCCGGCCAAGCCACGTTCGCCAAGGGCGGGCCCGGGGCGCTTGCGGAGGCCCTGGCGTCCGCGGCCAGGAGCCGCGGGACGGAGATCCGCACGGACGCGGAGGTGGCCCGGATCCTCACCGCGAACGGCCGGGCCGTCGGCGTGGCCCTAGCCTCCGGCGAGGAGGTCGCGGCCAGAGTCGTCGTCTCCGGGGCCGACCCCAAGCGCACGCTGACCCGGTGGATCGACCCGGTCGTGATCGGCCCGCACCTTCGGTGGCGCGCCGGGAACATCCGGATGAAGGGCGTGACGGCCAAGGTGAACCTGGCCCTGTCGCGAATGCCGCGGTTCGCCGGATCCGATGGCGGCGAGCGCCTGTCCGGCCGGATCGTGATCGCCCCAGGGATCGACTACGTCGAGAGAGCCTTCGACCGTTCGAAGTACGGACGTATCAGCGACGAGCCGTACCTGGAAGCGACGATCCCGTCGGTGCTCGACGACTCGCTGGCCCCGGCCGGGCAGCACGTCATGAGCGTGCTGGTCCAGTGGACCCCGTACCACCTGCGCGAGGGCGAGTGGGATCAGGAGCGAGAAGCCCTCGGCGATCTCGTCCTGAAGACGCTGGAGGCGTACGCGCCGGGGCTGTCCGACCTGGTCATCGCGCGCCAGGTGCTGACACCGCTCGATCTCGAGCGCGATCATGGACTCACCGAAGGCGGTGCGCTGCATGGAGAACCGGGCCTGGATCAGTTCTTCCTGTGGCGGCCGTTGTGGGGCCACGCGCGGTACCGGTTCGGGATCGACGGCCTGTACCTGTGCGGCTCGGGGGCGCACCCAGGCGGCGGGATCACTGGCGGGCCCGGGCAGAACGCGGCACGAGAGATCCTGAAGGACCTCTAGCTTCTCGAGCAGGGGCCGATGGTCACGGCGATCCCTTCGTGGTCCGAGCCCCCGATCCCGAACGTGTCCGGGTCCTCCCCGCACCACGACCGGCTGGTGAACACGTAGTCGATCCGCAGCTGGAACAGCCGCCACAGGCCCTTGTCGAACGTCGCGGCCGGCCACCCGGCGCGCATGGCATCGCGGAACGACGCCGCCATCAGCCGGTAGCCCTGCCCGCGGTCGGACATGTTGAAGTCGCCCGCGATGACCACCGGGATCGGCTCGGTGAGCGCCTTCGCCCTGAGCGCCCGGATGAACGCCAGATGGGCCCCCAACGAGATGTCGTGGAGCGGCTGCGGGGAGTGGACCTCGTACAGGAGGAAGGGCCCATCGGGGCCGTCGATGTGGACCCGAGTCACGTCACGTCGGGAGAATCCGTCCAGGCGGGGCGTGGGCTCAAGGGGGTACCGGGAGAACACCGCGAGGTTGTTCTTCACGATCTGGTAGGGATAGATCCCTTCGAGCCCGTTTACGACGTCTCGGGGGACTTCCACCGCGGCCAGGACGTCGGCGCCTTGCGCGAGCAGGTCCCGGGCGGCTTCCTCCGGCGTTGGGTTCGACTCGTACGGGTTGGCCGCCACCAGGCGGAAGGGGTCGGCGGGGGCCGGCCCCCCACCGGGCACGCGGGGAGCGAACACGGCGACCGCGTAGAAGGCAGCCAGCGAGGCGATGACCAACAGCGCCGTCGCCCTTCGCGCCAGCAGTCCCCATAGCGCCGCGACCGTGGCCGAGGAGAGGACCACGACGGGGATTCCCACGGCGACGAACTCCGTCTGGGCGCCCACGCCGCGCACCAGGAACCACGCCCACGGCAGGGCCGCGACGAGCAACGCCGCCCGCGACACCCGCCAGCGGGGCTTCGGCGCGTCGGAAGGAGCGTGTTTTCCCGGCAATCGGGTTCTAAGAATCCCAGAGACCGCGTAAGAACGCATCCACGTCTTGGGCGCTCGTCGCGGCGGCGAGCGGCCGGGGCGCGGGATCGTCCTGCCCGGACATGGTCGTGCGTTCCTCGAACGAAGCCCGAACGTCCGGGGGGAGGAACCTGGTGATCTGCGCGTAGTGGTGGGGGTCGTCTTGGCCCCGTAGCCGCCGGTGGTAGCGCTGGGGGAAGTGGACGTACAGCGCGTCCCGGGCACGGGTCAGCGCCACGTACAGCAGTCGGCGTTCCTCCTCGATGCGATCCTCGTCCCCGGTTGCCATGTCCGAGGGGATCATCCCGTCGGCGGCGTGGATCACGTGCACCACGTCCCACTCGCCGCCCTTGGCCGAGTGGATCGTGGACAGCACGACGTAGTCCTCGTCCAGGAGGGGGGGCCCTGCCAGGTCGGAGGTGGAGCTCGGGGGGTCGAGGGTCAACTCCGCCAGGAACGCCGAGCGGGAACCGTGGGCCGTGGCCAGTCGCTCAAGCTGGTCGAGGTCCCGGAGCCGAGCCTCGCCGGCCTCGTACCGGCGGCGAATGGCCGGGTCCAGGAACCGACGAAGGCGCGCGATCTGGACAGACACCTTCAGGCGGTCGTCCATGCAGTCGGCCAAGGCGGCGCGAAGCTCGTCGAGGCCCGGGGCGGCCTGGGGCGGCGCCGGCGGCGGTTCGTCGGCCAGGCGCCGCAGCGGAGAGTCGCCACCGCCGGCCCCGCGCACGCCGAGCCGTTCGATCATGCCGTGGGCCGTGGCGGGCCCCACGTCTTCCAGCAGTAGGAGCACCCGGAACCAGCTCACCTCGTCGCGGGGGTTCTCAAGGATCCTCAGCATCGCGAGGACGTCCTTCACGTGGGCGGCCTCCAGGAACTTCAGGCCCCCGTACTTCACGAACGGGATGTTCCGATGGGCCAGCTCCACCTCGAGCAGGTCGGAGTGGTGGCCGGTGCGGAACAGCACGGCCTGTTCCTTCAGCGGCGTCCCGCGCTCGCGGTGCTCCAGCAGGAGCTTGCAGACCAAGTCGGCCTGGTCCAGTTCGTCGATGCACGTGAGCAGCGCAGGCCGGACGCCGCTCGCCCGGTCGGTCCACAGCGTCTTCTCGTGACGTTGGGGCGACAGCGAGATCACGGCGTTCGACGCGTCGAGGATGGGTTGGGTCGATCGGTAGTTCCGCTCCAAGCGAACGATGCGCGTGCCGGGGAACCGCTCCGGGAACTCCAGGATGTTGCGGACGGTGGCGCTGCGGAACCCGTAGATGGCCTGGGCGTCGTCGCCGACCACTGTCACCTGGGCGCCGCCTCGACCCATCGCCTCCAGGACGTCGGCCTGCAGCGCGTTCGTGTCCTGGTACTCGTCGACCAGGATGTGGTCGAACAGGCCGGCCACCGTGTCGCCGGCGCCCCGGGCGGTGGCCAGGGCCCGCCAGAACAGCAGCAGATCGTCGTAGTCCAGGACATGCTGTTCCCGTTTTCGCTGCGTATACGCCTTGAAGATCGTCCGGATCGCGTCGTGCTCATCGGTACACCACGGGAACTCCGCCTCCAATACCTCGCCCAGTCTGGCCTGCGCGTTCACGGTCCGCGAGTAGATCGAGGCCAGGGTCTCCTTGCGGGGGAACCGGCGCTCGCCGGCGCCGTACCCCAGCTCGCCGCGGATCAGGTTCATCACGTCCTCGGCGTCGGCCAGATCCATCACGGTGAAGCTCGGCGGCAGGCCAAGGCCCCGGCCGTACAGGCGAAGCAGCCGGTTGGCGGTGGCGTGGAAGGTCCCGCCCCACACCCGCCCGGCCGACGACAGGCCGGTCAGCTGCTCGGCGCGCATCAGCATCTCGCGCGCGGCCCGGCGGGTGAACGTGAGCAGCAGGATCCGCGGGGGGGAGACCCCCCGGTCCACCAACCAAGCGACCCGGCAGGCCAGGGTCGTGGTCTTGCCGCTGCCTGCGCCGGCCACGATCAACAGGGGCCCGCCCTCGTGCGTGACGGCCTCGCGCTGGTCCGGGTTCAGGGCTTCCAGGGTTTCGAACATGTGTTCGAGCAGTATAGGACAGCCCCGGATACAGTTCGAGCCATGTGTCGAAGCATCAAGCGTCTCCGCGACGAGCAGGGGCCGGTGAGCGAGCCGGAGTTCCAGGAAGCGGCGCTCCAGTACGTCCGGAAGGTGAGTGGTTTCCGGCTGCCGTCACGCGCGAACGAGGAGGCCTTCAACGCCGCGGTCGAGGAGATCGCGGCGATCTCGCGGAGACTGCTTGAAGCCGTCACGCCGCGTCGGCGCAGCTAGTCTCGCCCAGACTACCGGGGCGGTGAGCTAGACTCGCGGCCCAAAGAACGGAGGCCCATGTCCTGGCATCTTGCGGGCACGTATCTCGAGTCGTGCAGTTGCGAGCCGGGATGCTCCTGCAACTTCCGGGGCGTCCCCAACTCGAAGGAGGGGAACTGCGAGGCCTTCGGCGCCCACCGGATCGAGGACGGCTCGTTCGACGGACTGAACCTGGCCGGCGCCAAGGTGGGGTGGGCGCTGTGGTGGCCGGGGGCCATCCACGACCGAGGCGGCCGCGGGCGCGCCTTCGTTGACTGCGCCACCGACGAGCAGTTCGAGGCGCTGTCCCGGATTTGGCGGGGCGAGGTCGGGTACTCGTACTTCGAGGTGTTCAACTCCACGTTCGACGAGCCGACGGCCGTCGAGCGGGCGGCGATCGACATCACGGTCGACGGGAGGCGCTCGTCATGGCGGGTGGGGGAGCGCGCCGAGACGGTCATGGAGCCCCTCCTCAACCCCGTCACCCACGAGGAGAACGACGTCCGGATCGTGAAGCCCGGCGGCTTCATCTGGAAGGACGGGCACGTCGCGCAGAGCAACCGGATGCGGGTCGACGTTCCGGGGATCTCGTTCGACCTGTCCGGGCGCCATTGCCTGATCGCCCCGTTCGAGTACCGGCCGTGAGCGCGTGAACTACCCGCTCGAGCCCTCGCCCGGGGCGATGCGAGCCATGGGGGACGCGGCGCTCTCGTTCCTCCTGTCGTTCCTCGAAGGGCTCCCGGAGGCTCCCTCCTTCAACACCGAGAGCGCGCGAGAGCTGGCCCGGGAGCTCAGGGGGTCGGCCCCCGAAGACGGCGGCTCGTTCGACGACGTCCTGCAGACGTTCGTCCTGGCCGCGTCCAAGGTGAACGAGACCGCCGGGCCCGGGTACCTGGCGTACATCCCGGGCGGCGGCCTGTTCAGCGCCGCGGTGGCCGACTTCCTCGCCGCCGGCACCAACCGCTTCGTGAACCTGTGGGCCCAGGCGCCGGCCCTGGTCCAGATGGAGAACGACGTCGTGCGCTGGCTGTGCGACCTGTTCGCGTTCCCGCCGGGATCCCGGGGGATCCTCACCTCGGGCGGCTCGCTCGCCAACTTCTCCGCGGTCGTGACTGCCCGCAAGGACCGGCTGCCCGAGGACTTCCTGAAGGGGACGCTGTACGTGAGTCACCAGGTCCACGCGTCGGTCACGAAGGCGGCGTCGCTCGCCGGGTTCCCGCTCGGGAACATCCGACGCGTCGCGTGTACGCCGGAGTTGCGCATGGACGTGGAGGCGCTGCGGTCGGCGCTCCGCGCCGACCGCAGCGCCGGCCTGCAACCGTTCTGCGTGATCCCCTCCGCGGGGACGACGAACACCGGAGCGGTGGACCCGCTGGAGGCGATCGCCGACGTCGCCGCGGAAGAGGAGCTGTGGATGCACGTGGACGCGGCGTACGGCGGCTTCTTCCATCTGACCGAACGCGGACGTGAGCGCTTCGTGGGGATCGAGCGGGCCGACTCGATCACGCTCGACCCCCACAAGGGGATGTTCCTTCCGTACGGGGTCGGCGCGCTTGTTGTTCGGGACGGCGAGAAGCTGCGCGACGCCCACTACTCTGGGGCCGCGTATCTGCAAGATCTGCCGGGCGAGGACGAGCTGCCGAACTTCGCCGAGTACTCGCCGGAGCTGTCGCGGGACTTCCGGGGGCTCCGGGTGTGGTTGCCGCTCAAGCTGCACGGCGTGTCGGCGTTCCGCGAGGCGCTGGACGAGAAGCTCGACCTGGCCCGGGTCCTGTACGAGGGACTGCGGGAGATCCCCGGGCTGGAGGTTCCCTGGGAGCCGGACCTCACGACGGTTCCGTTCCGGGTGGCCGAGGGCGCGGACGGTGACCCGAACACCCTCACCCAGCAGCTGCTCGACCGGATCAATGCTTCGAAGCGAGTGTTCCTGTCCAGCACGATGCTGGACGGTCGGTTCACGATCCGGCCCTGCATCCTGTCCCATCGCACGCACCGGGACCGCATCGACGAGGCGCTCGACATCACGGCCAAGTCGGCCGCCGAGATCCTGAGCTGAGGACCCGGTGCCGGAGCTCCCCGAGGTCCAGGCGCTCGCGGAGCGGCTCGATGCCGCGGTGGGCGGCGGCGCGTTCGCGCGGGCCGACGTGCTGCAGTTCTCGTCGCTGAAGACCGTCACGCCGCGCCCCGCGGAGCTGGCCGGCGCCACGCTGCGGCAGGTCGGCAGGCGCGGGAAGTTCCTCGTGTTCGCGTTCGAGGACGGGCGTCGGCTGCTGGTGCACCTGTCGCAGGGAGGGCGGATCGACGTCGAGCAACCGCCCAAGTCCACACGTCCCAGGGGCGCGGTGGTCCGGCTGTCGTTCGAGGGCCGGCCCGGCGTGCTGGTGAAGGAGTTCGGGCGGGAACGGAAGGCCGGCTGGTGGGTCCTGGCTCCGGGCGACGACGGGCCGCTCGCGAAGCTCGGACCGGAGCCTGACTCGCCGACGTTCGATGAGCTGATCGCGAAGGACCAGGACACCCGCCGGGTTCACACGATCCTTCGGGATCAGCGGACCGTGGCCGGGATCGGCCGCGGCTACGCCGACGACATCCTGCACCGGGCCCGGCTGTCACCGACCGCGTCGCTCGGGAAGCTCTCCGCCGAGGAACGCCGAGCGCTGCTGGAAGCCGTGCGCGAGGTGCTGGCGGAGGCCCTCGAGATGGAACGGCAACGCAGCGGAGGCCTGCCGACCAAGATCGGCGATCACTTCGCCGTCCATGGGCGGTACGGCACACCGTGCCCCCGGTGCGGCGCCGACCTCCGGCGCGTGTCGTACGAGTCGCACGAGGTCACGTACTGTCCCGCCTGCCAGACCGGCGGCAAAGTGCTGGCCGATCGCCGCCTCTCGCGGTTGGTTCGTTAGCCCAAAGCGGCTTCGATGTCGTGGAGGTGCTCGGCGCGGTGGGTGGCGCGCAGGGGATTGAGCGGGCTATCGGGATCGTCGGGCCACATCCGGTTGGGCGCGAGGGAGGCGACGCGGCGATCGGTCTCCTCGGCCAGGTGCACCGCGAGCTCGGCCGCTTGGCGTGGCGCGATGGCGTGGATCAACGGGCGCGTGGCGTCGTTGATCCAGTCGACATCCTCCGGCTCGGCGTCGGACGGCGAGAACGCCACGCCGGCCTCCAGCTTGTCGGCAAGCGCCAGGACGCGAGCGTCCCAGAAGGCGATGTGGCCAAGCACGCCGGCCACAGTCCAGTGGTCGTTCACCTGCCTGCGCAGCTCGTCGTCATTGAGGCGCGCGACCAACGCGCGCAAGCGCTCCTGCTCGCCTGTGTTCCGCTCGACGTAGGGACGATCCTCGGACATTACGCTCATCCTACGCAGCGGTCTCGCCCCATGCTGCGGATGCGCACCACAGCTGTTGGGGGCTCCTTAGCGGTAGCGGTTGCGGCCTGCCTCGGGCAACGTACTGTCGTCACCCGGCAGGCCGGACCGGCGGGAAGGTGCTGGCCGACCGCCGGCTCTCGCGGTTGATCCGGTAGGGCCCCCAACGAGGACTGGTCCGCGGGATCCCCTTGCGCGTAGTCTCGGGGGAACGTCCGGGAGCCCCCGGCCCGAGAGGAAGGAGCCCTCGATGAACGATGCGACGCGCGCCACCGCCCGCGAGCTGGTCGCCCCCTCCAAGGGGATCCTGGCGGCCGACGAGTCCACTGGCACGATCAAGAAGCGTTTCGACTCGATCGGGGTCGAATCCACGGAAGGCAACCGCCGGCAGTACCGGCAGATGCTGTTCACCACTCCCGGGATCGGCGACCACATCAGCGGGGTGATCCTGTACGACGAGACGATCCGCCAGGCCTCCGACGACGGCTCGACGTTCGTCGAGGTCCTCGAGAAGGCCGGCGTGATCCCCGGCATCAAGGTGGATACGGGTGCGAAGGCGCTGGCCCTGTTCCCCGGCGAGACGGTGACCGAGGGCCTGGACGGGCTGCGCGAGCGTCTCGCTGAGTACGGGGAACTCGGGGCCCGGTTCGCGAAGTGGCGCGCCACGATCTTCATCGGGGAGGGTTTCCCCACCGAGTTCGCGATCCTCGCCAACGCCCACGCGATGGCGCGCTATGCGGCGCTCTGCCAGGATGCCGGGCTCGTGCCGATCGTGGAGCCGGAGATCCTGATGGACGGTGACCACCATATCGACGCCTGCGAGGACGCCACGGCCCGCACGCTACAGGCGCTCTACGCGCAGCTCGCCGAGCACCGGGTGGACCTCCCCGGCACGCTCCTCAAGGTGAACATGGTCCTCTGCGGCAAGGGCTGTCCCGATCAGGCCTCGCACGAGGAAGTTGCCGCGGCCACGATCCGCTGTCTGACGGCGAACATCCCGGCTGAGGTCCCCGGCGTCGTGTTCCTCTCCGGCGGGATGTCCGACGAGGACGCCACGATCCGGCTCAACGAGATGAACAAGGTGAGCGGCCACCCGTGGGAGCTCTCGTTCTCCTACGGCCGAGCGCTCCAGCAGCCGTCGCTCAGGGCGTGGAGGGGCGACCCGGCTAACCTGGAGGCTGCTCAGAAGGTGCTGGCGCACCGGGCTCGCATGAACGGTCTCGCTCGCACCGGGGAGTACTCGCCGGACCTGGAGGCGTCGGCCGCCTAGTCCCGGTCGGGCCCAACCGGGTAGGGTTGCGCTCGACGTGAACCCGTCGAGGATCATCACTTCGCGACGTGCGATCGCCCTTCTCGGCCCGCTCCTGCTGGTCGTGGGGCTGGCCGTTCCTCCGGTCGTGGCCGGCGCCGCCGCGGGGACCGTTCGGGGGACCCCGTGGGTCGGGGCCATGGGCGTCCGGCGAACCACCGCCCAGATCATGGTGGTCCAGCGCCGGCTCGCGGCGGCCATCGGGCCGCAGGTGATCCCCCGGCCGGAGCCCCCGGATCGCCGCCACCTCCCCCAGAACCCGGCCTCCCCGGCCTCGGCGGGAGAGATCGTGCCAGCGCCCCGGACCATGGCGGCGGGTTCGGCCCGGATCGGTCTCTCCGCGGGCACGAACTTCCTGGGCGCCACCCTCGCCCAGACCGGCGCCTTCCCGCCCGACTCCATGGGAGCCGTGGGCCCCACACAGTTCCTGGTGGGGGTGAACGGCCGCATCAAGGTGTTCAGCAAGAGCGGCACGGTCGGCGCGCTGAACGCCAGCATGGACACGTTCTTCAGCATCGTGCGGAACGGCTCGTCGACGACGGACCCCCGGGTGCGGTACGACCGACTCACCCAGAAGTGGTTCGTGACCATCATCAATGTGGATCAGCCCAACCGAGTGCTGCTCGCGGTCAGCGACGGCCCCACCATCACCGGCGCCACGGTCTGGACCTTCTTCTACTTCGAGCAGGACCTGGTGTCGCCCACCGGAGATGGGACCTGCCTGGCCGACTACCCGACGCTCGGTCTCGACGCGAACGCCCTGTACATCGGGGTCAACCAGTTCTGCGGCGCCCAGCAGACCTTCTCGAACTCGGCTGCGTTCGTCGTTCGCAAGACCTCGATCACCGGGGCTGGGCCAATCGTGGTGACGGCGTTCCGAGACCTGATCGGGATCTCCGGCGGCGCCTACACCCCACAGGGGGTGAACAACCCCGACGCTGCTTCCACGACCGGATATCTGATCGGCGTGGACAACTACGCGTTCGGCAAGCTGGACCTGCGGCGGATCTCCGACCCGGGCGGAACGCCCACGATCTCGTCCGACATCGGCATCACGGTCAACTCGACCGCATACCCGATCACGGTGCCCCACAAGGGGAACACGAGCGGGCCCGCCGGCAGGCTGGACGCGGTGGACGATCGCCTGATGTATGCGGGCATGCAGAACGGGGAGCTGTGGACCGCGCACAACATCGGGCTGAACGCGAGCGGGGTGGCCTCAGGGTCGCCGACGCGGGACGGGGTCCGTTGGTACCGGATCGGGTCGCTGGACGGTACGCCCGCCGTCCTGTCGAGCGGCACGGTCTTCGACGGCGCCGCCTCCAATCCCCTCTTCTACTGGATGCCCGGCATCGCGGTCTCGGGTCAGGGGCACGCCGTGATCGGCATGAGTCTGGCCGGCGCCGGCGCCTATGCCGACGCCGCGTGGACTGGACGAATGGCCGGCGGGTCGTTCGGCGCGCCGGTCGCCTACACGAGCGCCTCCGCTGCGTACAACCCGCCGGGCGACCCAGGAGCGCCGGGACTGGGGCGGCGTTGGGGCGACTACTCGATGACTTCGGTGGACCCCTGCGACGACATGACGATGTGGACCATCCAGGAGTACACGAATGCCTCGAACTCCTACGGGGTCCGGGTGCTTCAGGTGAAGGCGCCCCCACCGGCTACCCCATCGTCCGTCTCCTCACCCGTGGTCCAAGGGCAGGCTTCGACGACGGTCACGTTGACCGGCGCCTCCTCCGGCGGGTCGGGGTTCTTCGACCCCGGCGGGAGCTTCGGGTGCCACCTGTCGGCATCGGTCACCGGTGGCGTGGCGGTGAGCAGCGCCACGTACCTCGATGCCACGCACGTGACGCTGGACCTCGACACGACCGCCGCCTCGACGGGCCTGCAAGATGTCACGATCACGAACCCCGACGGGCAGAGCGTGACCCGGAACAACGTGCTGAGCGTCGCCCCGGCACCGTCGGGCACCGCGAACCTGTCCATCTCGGTCACCGCGACCAAGAGCCCGGCACGGGTGGGTGACGACCTCCCGTACACGGTGACCGTGACGAACGCCGGTCCCGACCAGGCAGTCGGCACCACGCTGACGGACACCATGCCCGCGGGGGCGAGGTTCGCGTCGGCCACGTCGGGGACGCCTGGAGTGGCGTGCGCCAAAGCGGCCGGGGCCGTGTCGTGCTCGCTCGGCACCATCGCGAGCGGCGACAGCGTCGCCGTCAAGATCATGGTCTCCCCGACCGTCGCCGGGACGACTACGAACTCGGCTATGGTCTCCAGCCTCACGAGCGACACCGATGGGAGCGACAACTCGGGCTCGGACTCGAGGAGCGCGACGGGTCCGACGTGCACGATCGTCGGAACGATGGCTGCCGACTCCCTTCACGGAACCTCCGGGGGCGACGTGATCTGCGGGCTGCGGGGGAACGACACGATCGAGGGCAAGAAGGGGAACGACACGCTGGTGGGGGGCCCGGGGTCCGACCGTGAGATCGGCGGGAATGGGACGGACGTCCTCCTGGGCCTTTCAGGGAACGACCGGCTGGACTCCCGCGATGGGGCTTCGGGCAACGACACGAGCAGCGGGGGCCAGGGAGCCGACTCGTGCCCGGCGGACCCGGGAGACAGGCGGTACAGCTGCTAGTAATGAGCTATGGGCGCTTGCTCCGTTAGCAAGTGGTTGCAGCACTAATGGAACTCCGGTTAGAATCACGTTCCGCGATGGACGCAGCCGTCGATCTTGTCCGAACTGAAGCCCCCACCGACACCCTGACTTCGGCGGGGGGGTTGTCACGGTGGCTGGCGGAGCGACGCGATGCGCTGGGCCCGGCGGGCGAGGAGCTGGCGCTACGGCTTCCCCAGTTCCGGGCATTGCGGGAGTCGATCGGGCGGACGTTCGCCGCGGCGCTCGCCGGCCGCCCGTTGCCGTCGGACGCCGTGGCCGCGCTGAACGCGGCGAGCGCCGCGGCCCCGGGGTTTCCCCAGCTGGTCGCCTCGGACCGGGAGGGACCGACCGTCACCACCGCGATGCTCCCGGTGGGCCCCACCGCGGAGATCCTGGCGGCGATCGCGAGGTCGGCCATCGCCATCGTGGGCGGGCCCGATCGGGCGCGGTTGCGCCGGTGCGAGGCTCCCTCCTGCGGGCGGGTGTTCCTTGCCGGGAGGCCCGATCAGGTGTGGTGCTCGATGGCCTGCGGGAACCGGGCGCGGGTGGCTCGCCACTACGCCCGAGCGGGGCGGTAGAAGGGAGGGTCGCGGAAGGCCTCGCCCCGTGCAACCAGTTCCTCCAGCGCGGTCCGGGCGGCATCGGCGCCCCACGCGAAGGCGTTCCCCAGTTCGTACGGGCGGGCCGCCACCATCGTGTCCAGGAACCTGCGGACGGCGCGGCGTCGCGCGACCTCGACGTTCCCGCGGCGTGGGATGGGGAACGCGCGGGCGGTGAGCTCCAGCACCGCGCTCGGCCAGCCGGTGCCCTCGTCCTCCACACCGAAGTGGGTGACGACGAGGGCCCGCCCCAGTTCCACCTGTGCCTTCGAGAACCGTTCGACTCCCTTGCGGCCCTCGATGTCCAGGGCCTCCCGCAGGCCCGACGTGGGCTGAGGCCCGCTCCGGAGCAGGATCCGGGCGATCCGGTAGGCCTCCGCCGAGAGCCCCGCGCCCTCGAAATCGTCGGGGCGGCCGGCCCTCGGGTACAACTCGGCCAGGGCCGCGGGCGACAGGAACGACGGCCG
>JAHEXX010000069.1 GCA_023251895.1 bacterium | reverse complement strand
ACGGATCTACTTCGAGGGCCGGGACATCACCCACGCGAAACGCGGGGAGCTGCGGGAGCTGCGGCGGGACATGCAGATGATCTTCCAGGACCCGTTCGCCTCCCTGAATCCCCGCAAGACCGTGGGAAGCATCATCGGGGAGCCGTACAGGCTGCACGGGACCGTTCCCAGGAACCGGATCAAGGACGAGGTGCGCCAGCTCATGGAGCTGGTGGGACTCAACCCCGAGCACTACAACCGGTACCCCCACGAGTTCTCGGGAGGCCAGCGGCAGCGCATCGGCGTGGCCCGGGCTCTGGCCCTGCGACCCAAGCTCATCGTTTGCGACGAGCCCGTGTCGGCGCTCGACGTGTCGGTCCAGGCTCAGATCCTGAACCTGCTGGAGGACCTCCAGGGGGAGTTCGGGCTCACCTATCTGTTCATCGCCCACGACCTCTCTGTGGTCCGCCACGTGTCCGACCGCGTGGCGGTCATGTACCTGGGCAAGATCGTCGAGTACGGTCCGAAGAACATGCTGTACGCCAACCCAAAGCACCCGTACTCGGGGGCGTTGCTGTCAGCGGTCCCCGTCCCGGACCCGGATCTGGCCGCTAAGAAGCGGCGGGTCATCCTCGAGGGGGACGTGCCCTCGCCGATCGATCCCCCGTCCGGGTGCCGGTTCCACCCCCGGTGCCCGAACGCCCAGTTCCCCAGGTGCAAGGAGGAGGAACCGCTCCTCACCCCGCACCACCCGGGCCACGTGGCGGCGTGCCACTTCCCACTCCCCGATCGCACGGCCGGGTAAGCTTCAGCAATGCTCCAGGTCGTTAACGTCGTCGTGCTGGTCGTGGACGTGCTCGCCGGTCTGTTCCTGATCGTGTTCATCCTGCTGCACTCCGGAAAAGGGAGCGGCCTGTCGGACATGTTCGGAGGGGGCGCCGGCCTCTCCGCCGGCACGGCGATGGAACGGCGCCTGGACAAGATCACGGTGGTCACGGCCATCGTCTTCGGGCTCTCCACGTTCTGGCTGGCCTGGAAGTGGAGCTAGGGCTGCCGAGGACCGTTGGTAGAATCGCCTGGCCTCGTCGGAGTGGCGGAATTAGGTAGACGCGCTAGGTTGAGGGCCTAGTGGGCGCATAGCCCGTGGGGGTTCAAATCCCCCCTCCGACACCGAGTTTGACCAGCGAAACAGCCACCCACGATCCGGAACCAAGCCGCCGGCTACCTCTGTCTGCCCTTTGTCTGGCCTCAGCCGAAGATCGCATCAGCTCCGATGCGCCCGGCCGCCTCCGCGAGCCGGTCCGGTGCCCGGGCACCGAGGGAGCGGCGCGATGTCCTGGCGGCGTGATCGCGAAGCGAGGGAGAACGCGGCGGAGGCGTAGACCGCGTCCCGTTCGCGCTGGAGGAAGGGCTGACGCCCGTCTAGCCCGAACCGCCCGGACCTCCCGAGCTGAGGCAACCAGCCGGCGCCCCCGACAGAGGGATTAGAGTCATCGCGAACCTCGGATCCGCCCTCGCGAGTCTGGCAGCGGTCCTGACCGAGAGGAGCTATGGAAATGGGATCTTCCCTCAGGAACCCAAGAACGTTACAGATCATCGGGGTTGTGTTCGTGGTGCTGAGCGTTGTCGTGGCCGCCTGGCGATAGGCGAGAGGTGAGTCTGCTTGGACCGAGCAACTCGGCTTCTTGACCGGGGGACTGGTGGTTGGCCTGCATCTCGGGCGCCTGCACCGGCGCGGTTCCGACAAGAGGCTCTAGCGACCCACCCGTGGCGTAGGGCCCCGGCGGTAGGAACTGGCTGCCGTGTTCCGACGAACTGAACCCATCGTTCAAACCCGTCCAGCGCCGCCCCTTCGGGCCGGCTTGATAAGCGCACGACCACGGTCTTCGCTGCGCTCGGCAAGGAGCGCAACGGCTCCTTCTTCCGTAACGGTGCCGAGGCCTCGGTGACGACCACGACGCCCATGATCCTCCTGGCCAGGAGAGAGGGCCCAACGCCCATTTTCGGTCCAATCGGTCCCTTGAGCCCGTTGCCCCGGAAGGTATAGCGTCCAGTCGTGAGCGGGACGAGAACGCGGCCGGCCGGACCCCATCACCGGGCCCGAGGAGGGCAAGGGCATCGACGGTGGCCGCGGAGCAAGGGCGACCCGGCACGGGCGACCACTCCGATGAGCCTAACGACGGCAGAACCCGAGGAGCCCACCCCCCGCCAGGCCCGTCTGGTGTTCGCGCCGCTCGGCGAGGCAGGGAGACTCCTGTTCTCGAAGCCGATCGTGCAGGACGCCCTTATCGCCGCTGTGCTGACTGCCACCTCGCTTGTGGGCGTGGTGGCGCGCCTGAAGGTCGACCTCCCGGATGGCGGAGGCGGGGGCGTGCGAGGCCTCGACGCTCTGGGGATCGGGCTCGTCCTGCTCCAAACGGCCCCGCTCGTGTGGCGAAGGAGGGCGCCGGTCGTGGTCCTGTCGGTAACCACAGCCGCGTTGTTCCTCTTCTCCACCCTCGGCTACTTCCATTCCTTCGCCGCGTTCGGCTTCTTGGTGGCCTTGTACACGGTCTCCGGGTACCGGGACCGCGGTACGTCCATCCCGGTCGGCATCGCGAGTGCCCTCGTCGTCTTCCTGATCCTCGTGATGGGGAGGGAGCCGGTCGAACCGGACACGGTTATCGCGGAGTGTCTGATCGTCGGGGGGGCGTGGTTCCTCGGGGATGGTCTTCGGATCCGGCGCGGCCAGGTCGTGCAGCTGGAGGACCGGGCCAACCGGTTGGAGCGAGAGCGCGAGGAGAGGGCCCACCAGGCGGTGGCCGAAGAGCGACGAGTCATCGCGCGGGAGCTCCACGACGTGGTCGCGCACAACGTGAGCGTCATCGTTGCCCAGGCGGGGGCAGCTCAGCGGATCTTCGGCACCGAGCCGCAGGACGCGCTGGTCGCTCTCGGTGCCATCGAAGACACGGGTCGTGAGGCACTCGTGGAGATGCGGCGTCTCACCGGGATCTTGCGGACCGACAGCGACCGTGCCGTGACGCGATCGCCTCAGCCGGGCCTGAACAACCTCGAGGTGCTCGTTGCACAGGTTCGAGAAGCGGGCATCCCCGTGAGGGTCAGGATCGAGGGAAGCCCCCGGCCCCTCCCGGCCGGCCTGGACCTCTCCGCCTTCCGCATCGTCCAGGAGGCGCTCACCAATGTCTTCAAACATGCCGGCCCGGCCCGGGCGGATGTGCTCGTTCACTACGGGGAGTCTCGTCTCGAACTCACCATCGACGACGACGGTTCCGGTCCCGACGGCGACCAAGCCAGACCGACCCGGCCGAGATACGGGCACCTCGGCATGCGCGAGCGTGTCGCCCTCTTCGGGGGCGAGCTCCGACTGGGCAAGAAACCGGGCGGGGGCTACCGAGTCAGCGCATCCTTGCCACTGGACCAGGAGCCAACGTGATGATCCGGGTCCTGGTCGCGGACGACCAGCCGCTCATGCGAACTGCCTACGACATGACCCTCCGGTCCGAAGCGGACATGCAACTGGTCGCGGAGGCAGCCGATGGGCAGCAGGCGGTCGAGCAGACTCGACGCTTGCGCCCGGACGTCGTCTTGATGGACATCCGCATGCCCATCCTGGATGGGGTCCAGGCGACCAGGATATTGGCCGCGGAGGACAAATCCACCAAGATCCTGATCCTGACGACGTTCGACTTCGACGAGTACGTGATCGAGGCGCTTCGGGCGGGAGCCAGCGGATTCCTGTTGAAGGACGTGCGGCCGGATGAGCTGGTCCAGGCGATCAGGGTCGTCGCCAGGGGCGATGCTCTTCTCGCGCCCTCCGTAACCCGCAGGCTCCTGGATACTTTCGCGGGATCCCGGCCGCCCCTTCGCCCCAAGAAGGCCAGCCTGCTTGGGGCATTGACCGACACCGAGCTCAAGGTGCTCAAGCTCGTTGGCAAGGGGCTCTCCAACGAGGAGATCGCGAGGGAGCTCTTCGTGGCCGACACGACGGTGCGGACGCACATCCGTCACATCCTGGACAAGCTCGATCTCCGTAACCGCGTGCAGGCCGTTGTGCTCGCATACGACACGGGCCTGGTTCAACCCAACCCCCGGTAGACAGGTCGGCCGTCGAGGCACCAACGAATCGTCTCCGCGGACGACGACGATTCATCCCGCGGGACGACGACCACCATCCGTCGGCCTCATAGCCTACAGAACGCAACTGTTGGGGAACTCGAAGATTTCGAGGCTGGTCGCACCGGCCTTCCCCCGCTGCCATACGGAGGAACGCAGCGATGATCCGGTGGATCGTCGGGTCGAGCCTGAAGGCGCGACGCGTCGTGGGGGTCGGCGCCGCGGCGATGATGTGTTTCAGCATCGTGCAACTTCGCCACACGAGGGTGGACTCGCTCCCCGAGTTCCTGCCGCCGACCGTTGAGGTCCGGACCGAAGCTCTCGGACTGTCAGCACCCGAAGTGGAACAGCTGATCACCGTTCCGTTGGAGCAGGACCTGCTCGCGGGAGTGCCATGGCTCGACACGATGCGATCGGAGTCGATCCCCGGTCTCTCGTCGATCGAGCTGATCTTCGATCCCGGGACAGACCTCCTTCGCGCCCGGCAGGTCGTCCAAGAACGTCTGACGCAGGCGGCCGGGTTGCCGAACGTGTCCTCGGCCCCTCAGATGTTGCAGCCGCTCTCGTCGACCAGCCGGATCATGATGATCCGGCTCTCGTCCAAGACCGTGTCGCCTATCGAGATGTCGGTGCAGGCCCGGTGGACGATCAGGCCGAAGATCCTGGGCGTCCCGGGCGTGGCCAACGTCTCGATCTGGGGCCAGCGGGAACGGCAGCTGCAGGTGCGGGTCGATCCCGCCCGGCTTAGGAGTCACGGGCTGTCGCTCCAGCAGATCATCGAGACCACCGGCAACGCGCTGTGGGCATCGCCCCTCACGTTCCTGGAGGCGTCCACGCCTGGGACCGGAGGTTTCATCGACACGGCGAACCAGCGCCTCGGGATCCAGCATCTCCAGCCCATCACGACCGCGGCCGACCTGGCGGAGGTGCCGATCGAGACAGGCAAAGGTAAGACGCTTCGCCTCGGCGACGTCGCCGACGTGGTGGAGGATCATCAGCCGCTCATCGGCGACGCCGTCTTCACCGACGGTGACCCTGGCCTCCTGCTGGTCGTCCAGAAGTTCCCCGGAACGAACACGCTCGAGGTGACGCGAGCCGTGGAGGCGGCGCTCGATGCACTACGGCCCGGCCTGTCGGGCATCCACATCGACCCGGCGATCTACCGTCCGGCCACCTACATCGAACAGGGCATCTCCAACCTCGGCACGGCACTGTTCATCGGTGTCTTCCTCTCGATCCTGGCTCTCGGCGCGTTCCTGTTCGCGTGGCGGAGCGCCGTGATCGGTCTCGTCGCGATGCTCACGTCGCTTCTGGCCGCCTGGCTCGTGCTGTACCTGCGTGGGACGACGATCAACACGATGGTGTTGGTGGGTCTGGTGATGGCCCTCGCCGCAGTGATCGACGACGCGGTCATCGACGTGGAGAACGTCGTCCGGCGTCTGCGCCAGTCCCGGATGAACGGGGTCGAGCCACCGGCGGCGAGGGTCGTCCTCGAGGCCTCGCTCGAGACGCGCAGCGCGATCGCGTACGCGACGCTGATCGCCATCATCGTCGTCGTGCCCCTGTTCTTCCTTCAGGGCGAGGCGGCGCCGTTCGTTCCTTCGATCGTGCTTTCCTACGGGCTCGCGATCGTGGCGTCGATGCTGGTCGCGCTGATCGTCACGCCGACCCTCTGCGCGATCCTGTTGTCTGGAGCACCGCTCGAGCGCCTCAGGTCGCCGGTCGCGGAGTGGCTGCAGCGCGGCTACGATCGAGTCCTCGCGGGGGCCGTCCGGGCGCCGGGTCGAGCCTACGTCGGGGCAGGAGCCGTCGTGCTTGCCGGCCTCCTGACTGTCCCTTTCCTGGCGCAGAGGCCGCTCCCCTCGTTCCGGGACGGGGACGTGCTGATCGATTGGAACGCCGCGCCCGGTACATCCCTGCCGGAGATGGATCGGATCACGACCCGAGTGGGACATGAACTGGCGTCCCTCCCCGGCGTCCTCGACGTGGGGGCGCACGTTGGACGCGCCATCACGTCAGACCAAGTAGTAGGCGTCGACGCCGGACAGCTCTGGGTGAGCATCGATCCTGGCGCCGATTACGAGGCGACCGTGGGATCCATCCGACGCGTCGTCGACGGCTATCCGGGGATCGATCACACCGTTCGAACCTATTCGGACGAGCGGATCGCCAACATACGCTCCGGGACCGAGAGTCCCATCGTCGTACGGCTGTTCGGTCAAGACCTTGCGGTCCTCCGGACCAAGGCGGACGAAGTGTTGCGCGCGATGGCCGGGATCGACGGGATCGTCCACCCCAGCGTGGAGCTCCAGACGGAGGAGCCAACCGTGGACGTGAGGGTCGACCTTCACAAGGCCGACCGTTTCGGGATCGTGCCGGGCGACGTGCGCCGGTCGGCGGCGACGTTGTTGTCGGGGATCGGCGTCGGCAGCCTCTTCGAGCAGCAGAAGGTTTTCGACGTGGTGGTGTGGAGCACGCCCGACACGCGCAACAGCCTGAACGGCGTCCGGGATCTCCTGATCGACACCCCCCACGGTGGTCACGTTCGCCTCGGGCAGGTCGCGGACGTGACCCTCGCGTCGACGCCGACCGTCATCCGGCACCAGGACCTCTCGAGGAGCATCGACGTCACGGCGGATGTGCAGGGACGTGACGTCGGCGCGGTCGCTGCGGACGTTCAAGACCGGCTCCGCGACATCCGGTTCCCGCTCGAGTACCACGCCGAGTTGCTCTCTGACTACGCGAAGCACCAGGCCGCCCACCTGCGCGCGCTGGCGGTCGCGGTTGCCGCGGCGATCGGGATCTTCCTCCTCCTGCAAGCCGCCTTCGGGAGTTGGCGCCTGGCCACGATGTCGTTCCTGGCGCTGCCGCTTGCCCTGGTGGGCGGAGTGCTCGCGGTGTTCGTGGGGAGCCGCATCGTCTCGCTCGGCTCGATCGCAGGGTTCTTCGCGCTCTTCGGGATCAGCATGCGCGGCGGCGTCACGCTGATCAGGCGCTATCAACATCTGGAGCGCGAGGAGGGTGCGGAGTTCGGCCCCGCGCTGGTCTTGCGCGGTTCGCGCGAGCGGTTCGTCCCGATCGTGATGACCGCGGTGACGGCCGGCCTGGCCCTTCTGCCTCTGGCCCTGTCCGGCGACGCCGCGGGTCAGGAGATCGTCCAGCCCATGGCCCTCGTGATCCTGGGTGGGCTCGTCACGTCAACCCTGGTCAACCTGTTCGTCGTCCCGAACCTGTACCTCCGTTTCGGGTTGGTCGCCGCTCCGGAGCCCACGCGGCCGGAGGTGCTCATCACCCTGCCAGAGGTCGAGAAGGTGCCGGGAACCCTGACGCTTTAGGAGGAGGCAGATGCGGGTGCGTCACGGATGGATCGTTCCGGTACTCATCATCACCGGTCTTGCGATGGCGGCGTGCGCTCGGAGCCCCGCGGAAGCGGGAGGGGGACGCGAGCCAGCTACGGTCGAGCCGATCGAGGGGAGCGACGTCGCGCGGGTGACGCTGTCCCCGGACGCCGCCAAACGGCTCGACGTCCAGACCGCCCAGGTCCGTGGGCTACGAGGGGTGGGCGGAGGGAAGCCCCGCATGGCCATTCCTTACGCGGCGGTGCTCTACGACCCGAACGGCGACACGTGGACGTACACGAATCCCGAGCCCCTGGTGTTCATCCGTTCTCCGATCTTCGTCGACCATATCCAGGGGAGCGAGGCCGTCCTTTCATCGGGTCCGCCGCCGGGGACCGAGGTCGTGACGGTCGGAGCGTCCGAGCTGTTGGGAGTCGAGTACCACGTGGGGGGGGAGTGAGCGCGAAAGCGCGTCCCCTGCCATGTTGCGCTGGATCGTTGGCTCGAGTTTGAAGTTCCGCTTCATCGTCGTCGCGTTCGCCGGCGCGATGATGTTCTTCGGCGTGGGGCAGCTCCGGAAGATGCCGGTGGACGTCTTCCCTGAGTTCGCGCCCCCTCGTGTGGAGATCCAGACCCCGTGCCTCGGCTTGTCGGCCGCCGAGGTTGAGTCCCTGGTCACGATCCCGCTTGAGCAGGCCTTCAACGGGATCCCTCAGCTCGACACGATCCGGTCCAAGTCGGTTCCCCAGCTGTCATCGATCGAGCTTCTGTTCCGGCCGGGAACGGATCTCCTGGAGGCGAGGCAGCTGGTCACGGAACGGATCACGTCGGTGATCCGCACCATCCCAACCTGGGCGGCCCCGCCGGTCATGATGCCGCCCGTCTCCACCACTGGCCGCGTCATGCAGATCGGTCTGTCGTCGGACACGATCAACCTCAGGGACATGTCCATGATCGCGTACTGGACGATCAGGGCTCGCCTGCTCCGGGTCCCCGGCGTTGCGAACGTGGCCATCTGGGGCGAGCGGATCAAGATGCCACAGGTCCAGGTGGATCCGGAGCGCTTGGCCAAGAACCATCTCACACTCGACCAGGTCATGACGGCCACCTCGAACGCGCTCGATTCAGGGATCCTGCGCTTCTCGAACTTAGCGGTGATCGGCAGGGGCGGCTTCATCGACACGCCGAACCAGCGGCTCCAGATCGAGCGCACGTTGCCGGTCCTGACGCCGAACGACCTGGCCCAGGTGGCCGTGGTGCGCCGGCACGGCACGACGCTGACCCTGGGCGACGTGGCCGTCGTGAAGGAGGGTACCTGGCCGCTGATCGGCGACGCGGTCATCAACGACGGGCCGGGGCTCATGCTCGTCGTCGAGAAGTTCCCCTGGGCCAACACGCTCCGGCTGACCCACGGTGTGGAGGAGGCGCTCGGCGAACTGCGGCCTGGGCTCCCGGGGCTCCGGATGGACCCCACGATCTTCCGGGCGGCGGACTTCATCGACCTCGCGATCCACAACCTGACCCGGGCGCTGATCATCGGTTCCCTTCTGGTCTTGCTCGTCATCGGCCTCTTCCTCTTCGAATGGCGCACCGCGCTGATCAGCCTGATCGCGATCCCGCTGTCTCTCTTGACCGCCGCGTTGGTGCTCGACGCGCGCGGGGCCACGATCAACACGATGGTGTTGACGGGGATGGTGATCGCCGTCGGTGTCGTCGTAGACGACGCGATCATCGACATCGAGAACATCGTTCGACGTCTCCGCATTGCCCGAACACAGAGGACGGTCCGGTCGACGGCCGGCATCATCCTGGACGCCTCTCTCGAGGTTCGCAGCGCCATCATCTACGCAACGCTGATCGACGTCGCGACCCTGCTGCCGATCTTCTTCGTGAAGGGCCTGACGGGGGCGCTCTTCGCTCCGCTCGCTCTCTCCTACGGACTCGCCGTGCTTGCCTCGATGCTGGTCGCGCTGACCGTCACGCCCGCGATGGGCCTCATCCTGTTGAAGAACGCACCCATCGAACGACGGTCATCACCGGTCGTGCGACGGCTGCAGCCTGTCTACGAGCGCGTGCTTTCGAGGGTGATCCGCGCACCGCTGCGGGTGGTGAGCGTCGGCCTCGTCGTCCTGCTGGCCGGCGTCGTGGCGTTGCCGCGGTTGGGAGAGGCGTTGCTCCCGGAGTTCAAGGAACGGGACTTCCTGATCCACTGGATATCCAAGCCCGGGACCTCGCTTCCGGAGGAGCGGCGGATCGTCACTGCGGCCAGCCGGGACCTTCGGTCGATCCCCGGGGTGCAGAGCTTCGGATCCCACATCGGGCAGGCGCTCCTGGCCGAGGAGATCGTGGGCGTCAACTTCGGTGAGAACTGGATCACCGTCGATCCCTCTGCCAACTACGACGAGACGGTGGCCAAGATCCAGGGAGCGGTCGACAGCTATCCGGGCCTCTACCACGACCTGCTCACGTACTTCAACGAGCGCGTCGACGAGGTCCTCGCGGGCTCGACCGAGCCCATCGCCGTGCGGATCTTCGGCCCGGACCTCGGGGAGCTCAGAAGCCGGGCCCAGGAAGTGAGGAACCTGCTCTCGGGGATCCCCGGCATCGCAAACGAGCACGTCAGCTTCCAGGAAGACGTTCCGCAGGTGGACGTCAGGGTGAACCTGGCCGCGGCGCAGGCCTACGGGATCAAGCCGGGAGACGTGCGTCGCGCCGCGGCCACGCTCGTTTCGGGCGAGGAGGTCGGCGACATCCTCAGGGGTGGAAGAGCGTACGACGTGAACGTGTGGAGCACGCCCCAGACCCGCAACAACGTCTCGGATATCCGTCGCTTGCTCCTCGACACCCCTGGGGGAGGGCACGTGCGGCTGGGCAAGGTGGCCAGCGTGCGCGTTAAGCCGACGCCGAACGCGATCGAGCGTGAGGGGGATTCGCGGCGCATCGACGTCGAGGCGAGCGTCGAGGGACGCGATCTGGGTTCGGTCGTGCGGGACGTCCAGAACGCGGTCAAGGAGGTCGACTTCCCGCTCGGATACCATGCCGAGCTGCTCGGCGAGTACGCGGAGCGGCAGTCCGCCCAGCGGCAGCTGCTCGTCTTTGCGATCGCAGCCGTCATCGGGGTCTTCCTTCTTCTGCGGTCGGCGTTCCGAAGTTGGCGCTTGGCGGGCCTTGCCTTCCTAGCCTTGCCGCTTGCCCTGGCGGGTGGGGTGTTGGCCGCGTACGCGGGCGGTCGCCTCATTTCGCTCGGTTCGCTCGTTGGCTTCTTCACGGTGCTGGGCATCGCCGCCCGCAACGGCATCATGATGATCAATCACTTCCAGTACCTCGAACGGCATGAGGGCGAGGCCTTCGGTCCCGGCCTCGTCCTGCGAGGGGCACGGGAACGGCTTGCGCCGATCCTGATGACCGCGTTGGCGACGGGATTGGCCCTGGTGCCCTTGGCGATCGCCGGCAACCTCCCCGGTCACGAGATCGAGCACCCGATGGCCGTGGTCATCCTGGGTGGCCTCGTGACCGCGACGTTGCTCAACCTGTTCGTCGTTCCCACCCTCTACCTGCGTGTGGGAAGGAGTCGGGCTGTCGTTCAATGAGAGACGGCACACAGAGCGGGGACGGGAGCTGAGATGCGACGTCGTCGCATCGTCTGCGTGGTAGCCGCGTCGGTCCTGACGCTTTCGGCCTCAGCATGCGGAAACGGCTCTCCCCCGGGGGGTGAGACCCGTTCGGAGGGTCGCGGGACGCCCTCGGAAGCGATCGGCGCGAAGGACTTCGACCGCACCGATTTCGGCGACTCCACGAACATCGACAATGCATGGCTCCCGCTGAAGCCGGGGACGCAGTGGGTCTGGGAGGGACACGCATTCGACGGGAAGGAGCGGATCCGCCGCCGCGTGGTGACCACCGTCACCGACCTCACCAAGGTGGTCGACGGGGTTCGGGTGGTGGTGGCCTATGACCTGGACTACAGCAACGGCGAGCTGGGCGAGGCGGAGATCGCCCTGTTCGCTCAAGACAGCGGCGGGAACGTCTGGCACTTCGGTGAGTACCCCGAGGAGTACGACGGGAACAAGATCGTCAAGACCCCAGCGTGGATCTCCGGTGTCGAGGGTGCGAGTGCGGGGATCGCCATGCAGGCGGCGCCGCAGCCGGGGACGCCCAGCTACGCGGAGGGCTGGGGACCACAGGTCGGCTGGAACGATCGGGCGGCGACCTACAAGGTCGGCGAGCGGATCTGCGTCCCCGTGGACTGCTACAAGGATGTTCTGGTGACTCGCGAGTTCAGCCGGACCGAGCCCGGGGCCTTCCAGCTCAAGTACTACGCGCCCGACGTTGGCAACGTGCGGGTCGGCTGGGGGGGCCCCAACGAGGAAGAGCGAGAGGTCCTGGTACTCGTGGATCTGGTGCAACTCACCCCGGAGGCGTTGGCGAAGGTCCGCCAAGAGGTGCTGGCACAGGACCGGCGGGGCTACGAGATCAGCAAGGACGTGTACGGTCACACGACACCCGCGGAGCAGGCACTCGGGGCCGGGTAGTCGGCTGAAGGTGGTCCCCGGTGGGGGGTCGAGCCGACGTGATGTCGGCTCGACCCACTCCTCTTCCCGCTTCGCCGTCGGGCCACCATGCGGATGGGCCGGGGCCTTCCGCCTGCCAGTGCCGCTCGCCCAGCGCGGCTCCCCGCTTCGTCGAGGCTTCCGGTTCCCAGCCTAGGAGCCGTCGGGCTAAGAGATCCTCATCTCCAACCCATGGGCGGCGAAAGGTATCGGCCGGCGGTCAAGGCGGGACATACCTCGTGCCGATGCATCGGTAGAGGAATGTGCGGGCCATGAAGCGTGTCATCCAGTCCCTGGTCGTCGTCGTCTGCCTGGCGGCTCTGCACCTGGTCGCCCTGCCCGCTGACGCCGCGCCGATGTGCTTGGGCAAACGAGCCACGATCGTGGGGGACTACCGCTTGAACGTCCTCACCGGCACCGCGGGCAACGACGTCATCTTCGCCGGCGGGGAACAGGACATCATCGACGGTAGGGGTGGGAACGACCGGCTTTGCGGCGGAGACGGCCCTGACCTGATCATCGGCGGAACGGGGAACGACCTCCTGGACGGCGGGTTGGGAGCCGACCGCCTCGAGGGCGGCAAGGGCAACGACACGCTATACGGACGGGACGGGTCCGATTCGCTCTACGGGAACGCCGGTGACGACTTCCTCCACGGGGGAACCGGAGGAGGCGGACCGCTGGGCGGAGACCGCCTGGACGGGGGCTCGGGCAACGACGTGCTGCGAGGCGACGACGGACCGGATTCCCTGTACGGAGGTGTGGGCAACGACGTCCTCCACGGCGGGACCGGTAACGACCTGGTGCTCTCCGGCGGGAAGGGCGCGGACCGGGTGTTCGGCGACGGGGGGAACGATCTGCTGCAGGGCGACGACGACAACCTCGGGACCGCCGACGGGCAGGACTTCCTCGACGGAGGGTCCGGCCAGGACGAGATATACGGGAACGGCAATGACGACCAGGTGTACGGGGGCACGGGCAACGATGCCATGTACGGAGATTTCTCGCTGCCCCAGAGCTTGGATGGGAACGACTACCTGGATGGCGGCCCCGACACCGATACGCTGAACGGCGGGGGCGGCACGGACACCTGTGTGAACGGCGAGGCCCCGTCGGCCTGCGAGCTGTAGCCGGAACGCTTCCCCCACCGTCCTGCCTGCGCTACACTCCCGCCATGTGACGACGGCTCCGACATCCCACGTGCGGCCACAACATCCGCGAACGCACCGGAGCCGTTCATGTTCACCTACCTAGCCTTCAACCGACCCGACCTATCTCCTTCTCGCCTGGAGGGGCGGTCGTGAGCGTCCTCGAGGTTCGCGACCTGACGGTCGAGGTGGGTGGCCTGTCCGTCCTGGAGGGGCTCTCGTTCGATCTGCGCCCCGGCGACAAGGTCGGGGTCGTGGGCCGCAACGGGGCCGGAAAGACCAGCCTGCTCCGGGTCCTGGCGGGCGAGGCCGACCCGGTGGCAGGAACGGTGCGGCGGCGCGGCGCCATCGGGTACCTTCGCCAGGATCCCCGGCAACACCGGGCGCAGGACGAGGCCTCCGGCCTGCATCACATCCTCGGCGCTCGTGGTCTCGTGGAGCTGGCCGAGCGGATGGAGAGACTGCGGCTGCGCCTCGAGGAGCACGCCTCCGAGCGCGACGTGGCCAGGTTCTCCCGGATCGAGGAGCGCTATCGGGCGGCGGGCGGGTATGCGGCTGAAGCGGACGTCCGAAGGATCGCCGCGGGCCTGGGCCTGGCCGACGGCCGGCTGAACCTGCCGGCGCGCGCGTTGTCCGGCGGTGAGCGCCGGAGGCTGGAGCTGGCCCGCATCCTGTTCGCCGGCAGCGACCTGTTGCTGCTCGACGAGCCCACCAACCACCTGGACGCCGACGCCAGGGGCTGGCTGATGAAGTTCCTGGCCGCCTACGGCGGGGCGCTCATAGTCGTGAGCCACGACCTCGGTCTCCTCGACGGGTCGATCACCCGGATCCTGCATCTCGATCGGGACCGGGCCGTTGAGTACCGCGGGACCTACTCGCAGTACCGGGAGTCCCGCCGGCAGGACGAGCAGCGCCGGACCGTGCTGGCCGAGCGGCAGCAGGCCGAGATCCGCCGCCTCAAGACCCTTGCGGACTCGATGCCCGGTCAAACCGAGAAGCGGGCCCGCAAGGCCAAGACCCTAGACACCAGGGTGGCCAGGCTGCGGCGCGAGGCCGTTGCCGCCCCGACCCATGACGAAGAAGGTGGCCTTCCGGTTCCCGGAACCGCCGCACGCCGGGAGGATCGTGCTGGAGGTGGCCGGGCTCTCGAAGGGTACGGGGGCCCGCCGGTTTTCGAGGGCGTGACCTTCGACGTGGGTCGGGGCGAACGGCTCCTGGTGATCGGGGTGAACGGCGCCGGAAAGACGTCACTCCTGCGCATCCTGGCGGGGCAGTCGGAGCCGGATGACGGCTGGTTCCGGCTGGGGCACGGCGTGTCGATCGGGTATTACGCGCAGGAGCGCGAGGGGGTTCACGACGGGGTGCCGGCGCTGGCCCACGTGCGCGCCGAGTCCGGGGCGGCGGGCGACCAGGAGCTCCGGGCGCTCCTCGGTATGTTCGGCCTCACCGGGGCTGTGGCGTTCCAGGACGCTGGCACGGTCTCCGGCG
>JAHEXX010000068.1:5296-14729 GCA_023251895.1 bacterium | reverse complement strand
CCTCCTCCTGACCGCCTGGCCGTTCCTCAGCCGCGAACTCCTGGGCCCCGAGATCCTCTGTGACGAACGCGGCCGCGGCCGCCTCTTCCTCCTCCCGGACGGAATCGGCGAAGTGCTCGGCGGCCGCCTCGATCTCCTCGAGGGACGGCTCCTCCGCTTCATCGGCCGCCATCCCCGCTCCGGCCGCCTCCTCGGCGCGGGGCAGACCCTCGTACTCGGGCGGTGGGGACGAGACCACCGCGCCGACCGAGATCTCCATCTCCCGCGTCTCGAAGGGGCCCTCCTCCTCCACCACCTCGGGCTCCTCCGGCCCTTCCTCGGGCACCGGCCATTCGTCCTGCGCCGCGATCTCTTCGGGAGCCTCCTCGGCCTCCTCCAGGGGCTCTTCCTCGGCTTCGGCCTCCTCGGCGAACCGGCCTCCGTCTCCGGGCGCGGCCACGGGTTCCTCCTCGGCCTCCTCCAGCACGACGGTCTCTTCGGTCGCCACGCCGGCGGCCGGCTCCTCGAGCTCCGGTTCGACCGCGGGCTCCTCGGACGTCGGCGCCCCGGCCGCGGGCCCTTCGACCGGAACGGACTCCTCCCGCCACTCCACGTCCTTGATGGGGGCGAAGAACTTATCGAGGTCCTCGAACAGGTCGTCCTTGTCGCCCGAGCCCTTGTCCGACACTAGACCTCCATGAGCTCCTGTTCCTTGTGGCGCTGGATCTCGTCGATCTCGGCCACGTGCTGATCGGTCAGCTTCTGGAGCTCCTTCTCTGCGCGCTTCTCATCATCTTCCGAAATCTCGCGCCCCCGCTCAAGCTTCTCAAGCTCATCCTTCTGATGGCGCCTGATGTTCCGAACGGCAACCCTGGCGTCCTCGCACCGCTGGTGGACCACCTTGGTCAGCTCCTTCCGCCGCTCCTCGGTGAGCTGCGGGATGGCCAGACGGATCACGTTCCCGTCGTTCGACGGAGTGACGCCGAGGTCGCTCGACTGGATGGCCTTCTCGATTGGGCCGATCGCGTTCTTGTCGTAGGGCTGGACGACGAGGAGCCGAGGTTCCGGGACCGTGACCGAGGCGATCTGGTTGAGGGGGACGGGCGTGCCGTAGTAGTCCGCGGTGATGCGGGCAAGGAGTGCAGGGTTGGCCCGGCCCGTGCGGATCGCCGACAGTTCCTCTTTCAGGACGGAGATGGCCTTGTTCATCTTGTCGGCGGCGTCGGCCAGCGCCGAGTCGATCGTCACGACGCGCCCCCGTGGACCAGCGTGCCGATGGGCTCCCCGGCGACGGCGCGACGGATGTTCCCCTCCTGTCTCAAGTCGAACACGATGATCGGCAGCTTGTTCTCCATGCACAGCGAGATGGCGGTGGCGTCCATGACCTGGTAGCCGGCCCTCAGGACCTCGATGTACTCGATCGTCTCGAACCGCACCGCGGAGGGCTCCAGATGCGGGTCGGCCGTGTAGACACCGTCGACCTTGGTGCCCTTCAGGATGACCTCGGCCTTGATCTCCAAGGCCCGCTGCGCGGCGGTCGTATCCGTGGAGAAGAACGGGGCGCCCAGCCCGGCCGCGAAGATCACCACTCTGCCCTTCTCCAGGTGACGCTGGGCCCGGAGCGGCACGTACGGTTCGGCGATCTGAGCCATCTGAACCGCCGTCTGCACGCGCGTCGCGACGTGGATCTTCTCCAGGGCATCCTGCAACGCGAGGGCGTTCATCACGGTTGCCAGCATCCCCATGTAGTCGGCACGGGCACGGTCCATCTCAGGCGCCTGACGCCCCCTCCAGATGTTCCCGCCGCCCACGACGACGGCCATCTCCACGCCGATGTCGATGACCTCGGCCAGCTGACGAGCGATGAGCGACGTGGAGTCCGGCGAGATGCCGAAGCCTGAGTCCGGCGGAGCGAAGGCATCCCCCGAGAGCTTCAGCAGCACCCGGTGGTAGATGGGACGGGTCGGGTGCTGCGCTCCCCCCGGTTCGGTCATCCTGGCGTCATGCCCCCTGGTCCAGTTCCTCGCCAAGCTTGTACCGGACGAAGCGCCGGACGGCAACTTTCTCTCCGACCTGGGCAGAGACCTCGTCGAGCAGCTCCTGGACGGACTTGGAGTCGTCCTTCACGAACGGCTGGTCCAACAGGCAATGATCCTTGAAGAACGCTCCGAGCTTGCCCTCGACCACTTTGGGGACCACTTCTTCGGGCTTGCCCGATCCCCGCGCCTGCGTCTCGTAGATGCGTCGCTCGGTCTCGAGGACCGACCCGGGAACGTCGTCGCTGGACAGATACGCCGGAGCCAGGCTGGCGATGTGGAGCGCGATGTCGCGCGTCAGGTCGCGGAACTCGCCCGTGTTGGCCGCGAAGTCGGTCTCGCAGTTCACCTCGACCAGCACGCCCACGGTGTTGTTGAAGTGGACGTAGCTGTCGACAAGGCCCTGGGCGGCGGTTCTCAGGGCGCGCTTCTGCGCGGAGGCCTGTCCCTTCTCGCGGAGGATCTCGGTGGCCCGCTCGAAGTCCCCCTCGGCCTCTTCGAGGGCCCTCTTGCAGGCCATCATCCCGGCGCCGGTCGCCTCCCGGAGCTTCTTCACCTGCTCGGCATTGATATCGGTCATACGTCTTCCTCGGCGATCTCTCGTTCCGAGGTTTCCTCGGGGACGGCGGCGTCACGGTCGGGGTCGGGGTCGGCCACCGGCTCGGGCTCCGGTTCGATCTCCGGCCCGGTGGCCTTGGTGATGAGCTGCTCTCGCCCGATCTGCCGTCCTTCGGCCAACGCGTCGGCAATCACGCGAGCGATCAGCGACACGGAGCGGATCGCGTCGTCGTTTCCGGGGATCACGTAATCGACCTCATCGGGGTCGCAGTTGGTGTCTACGATGGCGATGACTGGGAGCCCGAGCTTCCGAGCCTCGCTCACAGCGATGTGCTCCTTCTTCGTATCGATCACGAAGATCGCATCGGGGAGACGCTCCAAGCCCTCTAGGCCACCCAGGTTGCGCTCCAGCTTCTCTCTCTCGTTGCGCAGCCGCTGGACCTCCTTCTTCGGCAGGTAGTCGAAGGCCCCACCCCGCTCCATCTCGGACAGTTCCCGCAAGCGCAGGAGCCGCCTGGAGATGGTCTGGAAGTTGGTAAGCATCCCGCCCAGCCACCTGGTGTTGACGAAGGGCATGCCCACGCGGGCGGCCTCCTCGGCCACGACCTCCTGGGCTTGCTTCTTGGTGCCGATGAACAAGACGATGCCGCCGCGGCGGCCCAGGTCCCGGACGAACTCGTAGGCCTCCTCCACACCCTCGAGGGCCTTCTCGAGATCGATGATGTAGATGCCGGAGCGTTCCCCGTACAGGTACCGGCCCATCTTCGGGTTCCAGCGCCTGGTCTGGTGCCCGAAATGGATACCCGCTTCGAGGAGCTCCCGCCTGGTGACGACAGGCACGGCGCTTCCTCCTCTTTCGGTTCTCTCCTCCGCCCGGCTCGTCCCGCCCCCGGCCCGGCCGTGACCGGGACCCCGGAGACGGTCCCCGGGCGTGCGAATTCGGCGCCTTGGCGCCGTGCGTGGAGTCTAACAGGGCCCCCAGAAGCGCTCCGACCGGCTACCGACGGCGGAGGGGCTGGTCCGGAACGTTCGGCTCGGCCACCATCCACCGGTAGGAGAATGCCGCAAGGAACGCAACGTTGACGTACGTCATGAGAAGCCCGAACACCCAGGTCGCGACGGTCGGGTTGGCCGAGATGCCCGACGCCCCCGGGACGAAGGTGTTGGCGATGGGGAGCGAGATCAGGAAGTACAGCATCACCATGAGGACGTGACGGCCGCCCGGGATGGCCGCGGCACGGCCGGCCCGTCGGAGCGTTTCGTTCAGCCGGCGCCCCTCTCGGATGGCCGCGGCGGGGACGAAGGAGAAGAAGAACACCCCGCCGCCCAGGGCGACCACGAACCCCAGGAAGCTGAGTCCCGGCCCGAGGAGCTGCAGGAAGATGGTGGCCGTCAGGATGAGGAAGATCGACAGCGCGTTGATCGCGAACATGACGTGCGATATCCGCAGTCCGCGGACGACGCCGAGGATCCCGACGTGCCCGGTCTCGAATGCCTCGACCACCATGCCGGCCAGGGCGCCGGTGACGACCGAACGGACGACGATGAACCCGAATCCGTAGAGGATCCCGCCGGTGCCGAGCCCGCCGATGGCGGCCCCGTTGCTGAGGTCGAAATAGGTCGCAACCGGCGGCAGGGCCAGGACGTTCACGATCCGCCCGGGGGAGGCCTGCATCCCCAGCGCAATCAGCCCCAGCCACCACGCACCCACCACGAGGAACGGAAACAAGAGCAGCGCCGGCTGGCTCCCCACCGTGAGGAACCCGCGGGCCAGCGAGCCGCCCATCGGTGGCAGCGGCGACGAGCCCCCGGCGCTTCGCCCACCGAAGAGCGATCCCAGCATCGACGATGGCCGCCGGCGGCTTGGCTCGGGCTTGCGGACGGCCGGACGGGACGCCGAGCCGCCGGGCCCGGGCCCGCGGCGCTTGCGCTTCTTCTTGCCGCCGCTCACTCGTCTCCCTCCTCGTCCCGGGTCTGGGTCTCCGGCTCATCTTCCCCCACCCCGACCGGCTCGAAAGGGAATCGGAGGGCCAGGAGCTTCGTCGCCCCGAGGATCACGATGGACCCACCGAGGAACGCGAGGGCGAAATGAGCGAGCGTGCCGCTGAGGTTCAGCTCGCTGGGCGATGGTATGTCGGTGAGACTGGCGGACGCGTCGTGGGCCAGACCGATCAGGCCACCGTGCGCGCCCGCTGTGGCGGCCACCAACCGATCGGCCACGACCGCGATCGGCCCGACAGGCGCCGTGCCGGTGTCCGACTGCCAGACGAGGTGACCGCTCTTCACATCGATCGCCACCAGTCGGCCGTCGTTCAGCCCGACCACGACCGAGTTGCTCACCACCACGGGGGAGCTCCGCAACTGAAGCTCGTTGAACTGGTAGTCCCACAGGCGCTCGCCGCTCCCCAGGTCGTAGGCGTGGACACCGCCCCCCAGGTCGGCGACGAACAAGGTTCGCCCGGACACGGCCGGGGCCGAAAGCGGCGAGACACCGGTTCCCACGCGGAAGGTGGCGAGCGTGTTCCCCTTCTCGGCGCCCAGCTCGTACACGAGCTGATCGGGCCCGACCACGCACACCTCACCGTTCACGACGGCGAGGGCGGAGACGCTCAGAGCCTGTGCCCGCGGCTGGAACGTCCAGATCTTCCTCCCCGTGGCAACGTCCACTCCGAAGACCTCAACGGCGCCGTTGGCCGTGTCGCGGGAGACGGCGTACACGCGACCCTCACCGGCGGCAGGGGGAGCGTCGATCCTGCCGACCCCCCGCACCGGCTCCCACAACGGATCGCCCTTGCGCAGATCGAAGCCGTACACCCGGCCCTGGTCGTCCGCGACGAACACGTTGTCGCCGTCGATCGTGACGCCGCTCCGGCTGGAAGCCTTCAGGGGTTGCCGCCACAGCTCCACGCGCGCCTCACCGCTGATGTCCACGGCGGCGAGGTTCGTGGTTCCGTCGGGGGCCCGGTCGGTGAAGGCCAGGATCCGGTCGCCCTGCACGTCTCCCACGGCCGGCAGCGAGAGCAGCCCTCCGTTCCGGTAGAGCCGCCACCGCTCGCTTCCGTTCTCGACGTCCACGCCGTAGACGCCATCGCCCCCCACGACGATCGCGGTGTCGCCCACAACCACGGCGCCCGAGAGGCCCTTGCGCCCTTCGGGCGCCGCGAACTTCCAGGCGTCGGCATATGCAGGCGCGGGACCATCGGGTGCCGCGCCGGCGTGGCCGGGACCTCCCTGGAACTGCCCCCACGCGATGGGCTGCGTTGCGGACTGCGTCCCGGCGGCCGTCACGCCCGCCGGGACGAGGAGCGCAGCAGCGAGCGCCGCGCAGCGTGCCATCACGTGCCGGTTTGGGAGCAGGAAGCCATCCTCGGTTCAGGGACGGCACATTGTAGGCGTCCGCCGGGCGACGAAGCCGTTGCGCCGGGCGGGCGTCAGGTGAGCGGGGCGAGCCGGATGAGGCCCACCACGCTGCCGGGCGACAGCACGTCGAGGGGATCGATGTAGGCGCCGTCCCGCTTCACGCCGAAGTGCAGGTGCGGCAGGGACGAGCCGGGGTGCCCTTCCCCCGTCCAGGCCAGGACGGTACCGACGGACACCGCATCGCCCTTCCGAAGGGCCACGCCGGACACCCACGAATAGGTCGAGGCCATGCCCCCGCCGTGATCGACGGAGACGAAGAAGCGGCCGCCGACGGGCCCGGCGAAGGTCACGACGCCCGGCGCGGGCGAGAGCACCTGCGTCCCGTAGGGAGCCCCGATATCGATCCCTCGGTGACCGGACCCGTAGGGCGAGGCAGGCGGGTCGAACGGTCGGATGACCGGGCCGACCACCGGCCAGGCCCACGTTCCGCTAGCGGAGGCCGCCGGCGCCGGCCAGAGGAGGCCAGCCGCCAGCACCAGGAACAGCAGGGTGGGAACCCATCGCCTCATGTGCGCGACGCTACCGAGCGCACGGACAACGCGCTGTGAGCCATCGCACAACCGGGCGGGAATCGCCGGTCAGTCGTGCTCGGTAAGCTGATTGCGAAGCTGCGAGACGGCCTTCGTATGGATCTGGCACACCCGCGACTCGGTCACGCCCAGGATGTAGCCGATCTCCGCCAGGGTCAGCCCCTCGAAGTAGTACAGCGTGACGACGATCTTCTCGCGCTCGGACAGCGAGTTGATCGCCGCCGCGAGCAGGCCCCGGGTTTCTTGCCCCTCCAGGCCGGCCCCCGGGTCGGTCCCCCGGTCAGCCAGGGTGTCGAGGAGCGTGATCTGCTCGCCGCGGTCGCTCCCCACCGACAGAAGCTCGTCGAGGGCCAGGACGGACACGAAGGAGATCTGGCTGATGACCTCGTGGAGCTCCTGGATCGAGATCCCCAGGCGCTCGGCCATCTCGGTTTCGGTGGGGGCACGCTTCAGCATCCCCTCCAAGTCGGCGTAGGCCTTCTCGATCTCCCGGGCTTTGAAGCGGACCGACCGCGGGACCCAGTCCATGGCCCGGAGCTCGTCGATGATCGCCCCCTTGATCCGGGGGATGGCATAGGTCTCGAATTTGTTGCCCCGCCCGGGCTCGAACTTCTTCAGAGCATCGATCAGCCCGAACATCCCGTAGGAAACCAGGTCCGCTTGTTCGACGGTGGCCGGGAGCCCGGTGGCGACGCGGCTGGCCACGTACTTCACGAGCGGCGCGTAATGCAGGATAAGCCGCTCCCTGGCCACGGGAGACCCGTCGTGCTTGTACTCGGACCAGAGCGCGGTCAGAGCCTCGGCCGCCGGGTCCGCCGGCGTGACTGTCGCAACGGCAGTCTTCGCGCTCTTCGCGGGCTTCGCGGGCTTCGCGGGCTTGGAAGCGAGCTTGCGCCCCTTGGCGGGCTGCCGTTTCAGTGGCTCGGCTTTGGCCTTGACGGGTTGGACCTTAGCCTTCGCGGCCTTGGCCTGCCCGGCTTCCTTCTTGGCCTTGGTCGTACCGGCCATCACGCCCTCGGGTGGCTCAATCGATACGCCGCGAACAAGCGCTCTCGGGAGACATGCGTGTACCGCTGTGTCGTGGCCACACTGACGTGGCCGAGCAACTCCTGGACCGCGCGGATGTCCGCTCCTCCCTCCAACAGGTGCGTCGCGAACGAGTGCCTCAGCGTGTGCGGCGTCACCCGCCGTCCCGACAGGATCCGGTCGACGTATTGTTTCAGCATCCCGCGGATGTCGCGTGGTGTCATCGCCCCTTTCCTTCGGTTGAAGAACAGGTCGGGTGAACCCCCATGCGGCGCCAAGGCCGCCCGACCTCCCGTCAGATACTCGCGCAGAGCCTCGACGGCGAAATCGGAGAGTGGGATCTCGCGCTCCCTGGATCCCTTCCCCATGACGGTGACCCGGCCCCGGTCGAGATCGATCCGGTCCAGCGTGAGCCCGGAGACCTCGCCCACGCGCAAGCCGGAGCCGTACATGAGCTCCAGGACGGCCCGATCCCGAAGCACGATCCCGGCCTCCCGGTAGATGCGCCCACCGTCGCCGGTGGCGGGGACCGGGACCTCGAGCGGCGCCTCCACGAGCGCGGCCGCCTCGCGCGGCCGAAGCACCGAGGGGAGACGATTAATGACCTTGGGCCGGCCGAGGAGCGCGGCGGGGTCGACATCGATCCCGCCTCGCCCCGCCAGCCACCGGTAGAACGTCCTGATGGCCCCGACCCGCCGGGCCACCGAGGCCCGTGCGTACCCCAACGTCGCCTGCTGCGCCAGGAACCGCCGGAGCATGGGGTAGGTGACGGACGCGAGCGAGCGCTTCGACCGATGAAGGAAGACCGCGAGTTGCGTCAGGTCCCGCCGATAGGCGACAACCGTGTTCCCGGATAGGTGGCGCTCCAGGGCAAGATGCGCCGTGAACTCCTCGATGAGCGCTATTTCGGGATGGGGAAGCTCGTCCCGGCGTGCCACGTGATCCTTTCCGGCCGCGTGTCGGCACCCCTTGTACCAACCGGGCGGGGTGGCTTCAAGCTTCGAGGGCTGCGGCCGGGGCCTCCGCGCTGGTGGCGGCGGCCAGGAGGGCCTTGCCCGCCAGTCGGAGTTCATAGCGCCCGCCCAGGCTCCGGACCAGGCCCTTCAGCTCCAGGGACATGAGGACCGAGGCCACCTCGGGGATCGAAAGCCCAAGCTCCAGGGCGACCGCTTCCGGCAATACAGGGCCCGTCAGTCGGGCCAGCACGGCCAGTTCGGCCTCGGCGACGTCTGGTCGGAAGGCCCGGGCGGGGGTCGCTCTCGTTCCGTCGAGCCCGAGGTCACCGAGCAGGTCCTCCGCGCCACGGATCATCGTCGCGCCGTCGCGGATCAGATCCAGCGGCACGTGGGCCAGGGGGTTGTTCACGCCGCCGGGTATCGCGTACACGTCGCGGCCCAGGTCCAGCGCGTGGTCGGCCGAGATGCGCGAGCCGCTGCCGTCCGCGCCCTCAACGACCACCACCGCCTGCGCAAGGGCCGCGATGATCCGGTTTCGGGCGGGGAACCGGAACGGCAGGGCCGTCACTCCCGGCGCATACTCGCTCACCACCGCACCGGCCTCCCCGATCCGAGCGATCAGTGACCTGCTTCCCGGTGGGTAGGCCACGTCGATCCCCGACCCCAACACGGCGATGGTCGCCCCGCACACGTCTAGTGCGCCCCTGTGCGACGCCGAGTCGATGCCGCGAGCCGCGCCGCTCACCACGCATGCGCCGGAGGCGCCGAGGCTTCGGCCGATCTCGCGGGCCACCTCCCGCCCGTGGTCGGAGCAGGCTCGGGCACCGACGACGGCGACCCTCGGAGCGAGTTCCAGCAGGGAGCGCCCGACCACGAAGATCGCTGCCGGCGGGTCCGCGAGCTGCTCGAGCCCGGCCACGTACTCCTC
>JAHEXX010000068.1:0-5286 GCA_023251895.1 bacterium | reverse complement strand
GTCGGGTCCGCTTGGCGGGCGAACTCCTGGTCGTCGTCGCTTCCCCCGTCCCCCGCGCGGATCGCGGCGAGGCACGCGACGGCGGTTCGCTCGCGCTGAGCCAGCTCGAGGAGCTGCTTCGGTTTGATCCCGCGGAGCGAAGAGAGCACGAGCAGGGCGCGGCGATTCCTCCCACCCGAGGCGAACCCGTCCGGCCACACCCCGGGCTCCACGCGCCGCCGGAGGCCATCAGCCCGCACGCGCCAGCTCCTCGCCGCCGAGGTTCATCCGGTACGACAGGGCTTCACCCAGGTGGGTCTCCTCCACCACCTCGAACCCCGCGAGGTCCGCGATCGTTCGCGCCACCTTCAGGGCCCGGTCGAAGCCGCGGCCGGTGAGCGCCAGCGACTCGACGGCGCGGGCCAGGAGGCCCTCTGCCGTCCGCGACAGGCGGGCCTCGCGTCGAGCCATAGGACCAGGAAGCTGTGCGTTGCAGGGGATCCGGAGGCCGCGGTACCTGTGGCGTTGTCGGTCGCGGGCCACCTCGACCCGTTCCCGGATGCTCGCCGAGGGCTCTCCCGGCTCCTGCCCGAGCAGCTCGGCCTTGGACAGGCGTGGGACCGAGAGCTGGATGTCGATCCGGTCGAGCAGGGGGCCGGACAGCTTCTGCCGGTACACCTCCGCGCGATGCGGCTCGCACCTGCAGATGCGCTTCGGATCGCCCTGGAAACCGCACGGGCACGGGTTGGCCGCCGCCACGAGGGTGAACCGAGCGGGGAACTCCACGGCACCGGACACGCGCGTCACCACGACGCGGCCGTCCTCCAGGGGCTGCCGGAGTCCCTGGATGGCGTCCCGTCTGAACTCGGTGAGCTCGTCGAGGAACAGCACCCCGTGGTGCGCGAGCGAAACCTCACCCGGCCGTAGATAGCCGCTTCCGCCGCCGAGCAGCCCGGCCAGCGAGATCGAGTGGTGCGGCGTGCGGAACGGGCGTTCCGCCACCAAACCGCTACTGCCAAGCAGGCCGGCGACCGAGTGGAGCTGGGTGACCTCCAGGGCCTCGTCGCGGGACAGAGCGGGCAGGATCGTCGGAAGCCGCTTGGCCAGCATGGTCTTCCCCGCGCCCGGGGAGCCCACCATCAGCACGTTGTGCCCGCCCGCCGCGGCCACCTCGAGTGCACGCCGGGCCTGGGCCTGGCCCCGCACCTCGTTGAAGTCCATGCTGTGGCTCGTCGCTCCGCCCTGCGGGTCCGACCGAACATCGGGGGGCTTCCAGGCTCCGCGCAGGAACCCGACCACCTCGGTCAGCGACGGCGCCGCCACGACCTCGAGCCCGTTCACGAGCCTGGCCTCCGCCGCGTTGGCCTCGGGGACGACGACGCCCGCCAAGCCCCTTGCTGCCGCCGCCATGGCCACTGACAGCACGCCGGGCGTCGCTACCAGCGAGCCCTTGAGCGACAGCTCGCCGGAGAACGCGTGCCGCTCCAGCCGGGCCTTCGGGACTTGGGCGGAGGCGGCCATGACCGCCATCGCGATCGGCAGGTCGAGGCCGGGGCCGTCCTTGCGGAGGTTCCCAGGGGACAGGTTGACAACGACTCGCCGGAGCGGCCATTCGAGCCCGGCGCTCTCCACGGCAGGGCGGATCCGATCCCGTGCGTCCAGGGCCTGCGCCCCGGGCTGTCCGGTCAGCGTGAGCGAAGGGAGCCCCCGCCCGATGTGCGCCTCCACCGTGACGATGTGCCCCCGGATCCCCACCACGGCGACCCCGACGACCCGTCCGTACACCCCGCGCGGACCCTAGCGCGAGACACCGACATCGCTCCGGCAGGCGGCGGGCGGCGCGGTCGTCGCCAAACCGCATGCTCAACCGTGGAGGCGCGATCGCGTCAGAACGCATCGCGGAACAGCTCGACCTCCGTCACGCCGCGCCGACCCCGGCCGACGCTGGCAACATCGAACCGCGATCGCGGCGGCGTGAGCCCGCTCATGGCCAGGAACAGCTCGGCCAGCTGCCGGACCTTGCGCTGCTTGGCTGCGGTCACGGCCTCGAAGCCTCCGCCGAACCCGCTGCCCGACCGGGTCTTGACCTCGCAGAAGACCAGCAACCCGTCGCGCTCGACCACCAGATCGAGTTCCCCGGCCCGGCACCGCCAGTTCCGCGCGACGAGCCGGAACCCCAGCCGCTCGTACACGTCGAGCGCCGCTTGTTCCCCGGCCCGCCCCAGCGCGGCACGAGGATCCGACGCCAGCGGCTCCACCATGGCGAAACACCCTACCCCGCGCTGCCGACACCCCGCCGATGCGCCCCTGCCGAACGGGACCCCCGGTCCTGTCCCCCCGTTCCGTCATCCCGTACATGTGGGAGCGGAAGGAGGTGCTGCGATGAGAGCAACACCATCCAAGATCGAGTACAAGCCGGAGCTGGACGGCCTGTACCGGGCCCGCAATGAGCCGGCCATTGTCGACGTTCCGGAGATGCCGTTCCTCATGATCGACGGGCGCGGGAGCCCCACCGACTCGGCCGACTACATGGAGGCCATCGGGGCCCTGTACGGCGTGGCCTATACCCTCAAGTTCATGGTCAAGCGCTCGCCGGGCGGCCTCGACTACACGGTAATGCCGCTCGAGACCCTCTGGTGGATCGAGGACGAGAGGCCGTTCTACTCCGCGGACCCTGCAGACTGGCGATGGACCGCGATGATCATGCAGCCCGACCGGGTTGCCGAGGCCATGGTCCGCGACGGTGTGACGGCGGCCGGGGACAAGAGGGAACTTCCGGCGCTGCCCAAGCTGCGCCTCGATCGGTATTACGAGGGACCGTCGGCGCAGGTCTTGCACATTGGGCCGTACGAGGAGGAGAGGGCCACGATCGAGCGGCTCATGGCGTTCATCGCGGCCGTGGGCGACATGCCGGCCGGTAAGCACCACGAGATCTACCTGAGCGATCCCAACAGAACGGCACCGGAGCGGCTTCGAACGATCATCCGCCAACCCATCGAACCGCGGGGGATGCGCGAGACCTAGACCGAGAGCGGAGGTTCTTCCGGCATGACGTCGTCGCGCCGGGAGAGTTCCTCGACGTTGACGTCCCGACGGGTCATCACGCGGACGTGCGACACGAACCGCGCGGGGCGGAACATGTCCCACACCCACGCGTCGACCAGCTCGACCTCCACCCATCCGTCCTCGCGCCGGTGCACGTCCACCCGGTTGGCGAGGTAGAAGCGCCGCTCGGTCTCGACGACGTAGGAGAACATCGGGAGCACGTCGCGGTACTCGCGGTAGAGCTCCAGCTCGCGTTCCTCCTCGAACCGCTCGATCTCCTCGTCGCTCACTCGAACCCCTCCGTGACGGCCCCATCATCGCGTACATCCGCGACGGCTGGGCCCACCCCCTTGAACGACAGCCTGTGGATCGGCGACGGTCCCAACCGCGCCAGGACCTCGAAGTGGGACGCCGTTCCGTACCCACGATGCCGGTCGAACCCGAACTCGGGGAACCGACGATGGTACCGGTCCATCATGCGGTCCCGCGTCACCTTGGCCACGATCGAGGCGGCGGCCACCGACGCCGTCACCGCGTCGCCCTTCTTGATGGAGAGCGTGGGGACCGGCATCCGGGGGATGGCCCATCCGTCCGTCAGCACGTAGTCGGGCGGCACCGGGAGGGTCCGGACCGCTCGGCGCAAGAGCCACAGGTTGGACTTGTGCAGCCCCCGATGGTCGATCCGCGAGGGCATCGCCCTGCGCACCGACACCGCGACGGCCTCGCGCGAGATGCGCGCGTAGCACGCCTCGCGCTGGAGGGCCGTGAGGGCCTTGGAGTCGGCCAGTCCGTCCAGATCGAACGCATCCGGGAGGATCACAGCAGCCGCCACCATCGGCCCCGCCAGCGCCCCCCGCCCCGCCTCGTCGACGCCGGCGATCAGCCGGAAGCCCTGGTCACGCAGCCGGCGTTCGTACCGGTCGAGATCTACAGCCCGTGCAGCCACCCTATCCTGGAAGGCGGCCAGATGACGACGAACGCCTTCCCCACCACTCGGTCGATGGGGATGAACGATAGGCCGGCCCTGGAGTCGTTCGAGTTGCCACGGTTGTCCCCCATCACGAACAGCTTCCCAGGCGGCACCGTCGTCGGCCCGTACGGCCCCATCCCTTCGTTCCTGGCACGAGCGGTGACGTAAGGCTCCTTCAAGACCTTCCCATCGATGTAGAGCGTCTTGTGGTGGATCTCGACCGTCTCGCCGGGGAGCCCGATCACCCGCTTGATGAAGTCCTCGTTCGCCGGCCGCGCGACGCCCAGTCCCTCGCCCAGCCAGTGGAAGAACCCGCCGACGATGCCCCGGTCGGGCTCCGCCGCCGGATTGGGGTTGGCAAACACGATGATGTCGCCTCGGTGGATATCGCCGAACCGGTACGCGAGCTTGTTCACCAGCACCCGGTCGCCCGGCCCGTGGAGGGTCGGCTCCATCGAGCCGGACGGGATGTAGAACGCCTGGATCAGGAAGCTCTTGATGAGCAGGGCCAGGACGAAGGCCATGATGATGAGCACCGGCAGCTCGCGGACGAAGCCGACGAACCCGCCGGGCTTCTCGCGTTTGGTCTTCTCGGCCTGAGTAGACTTGGGGCCCGTCTCGCGGGCCTCGGGAGCCGCCGTTGCGCCGGGCGCCGACATGGCGGTGGCGGTCGCGGCATACTCGTCGGCCGGCTCGGGCGAAGCCGGCACGCGCTCGGCCACCTAGCCCTCTACCTCTGCGGCCTCGGGCTCCCCGGCCTCGGATTCCACGGCCTCGGACCCCTCGGCCTCGGGTTCCGGCGCCTCCGCCTCGATCGGTGCTGCTTCCCCGGCCTCGAGAGTCTCCTCGGCCTGCTCGGTCTCGACGACGACCATCTCCTCGAAGGCCCCCCGCCGCTCCTTGATACGAGCCGCCTTCCCCCGACGCTCGCGGAGGTAGTAGAGCTTGGCACGCCTGACGCGGCCGCGGGTCACGATCTCGAGCTTGGCGATCGAGGGCGAGTGGACCGGGAACGTCCGTTCCACGCCCACGCCGAACGAGATCTTGCGAACGGTGAAGGTTTCCTGGAGACCTCCGCCCTGCCGACGGATCACGACGCCCTGGAACACCTGGACCCGCTCGCGTCCCGCCTCGACCACCCGGACGTGCACCCTGACCGTATCGCCCGGCCGGAACTCCGGCAGGTCGCGGCGAACATAGGCCTGGTCGACGAGATCGGTCTTGTTCATGGCGGAGGAAACCGATGATAGCAGGGCATCCGGACCGGCCCGCGCAACGGGCTAGTCGTCTCT
>JAHEXX010000067.1 GCA_023251895.1 bacterium | reverse complement strand
TCGCGTTCGGCATGACTCGGCGGGCCGGCGAGCCGGCGGAGACAAGTGCGGTTCTCCACGACCTCCTGGACGCCGGCACCGAGGTCGTCTGTTTCGTGGGCAAGTCGTGGGACCTCCACGTGACCCAGGCGCTCCGCACGGATCTCGACGAGGGCGTGGCGATGGTCGGCGACACAGTGTGGTTCCTCGTGGCTCAGGGCCGCCGGGTGTTCTTCGACGCCGAGCACTTCTTCGATGGCTACCGGGCCAACCCCGGGTTCGCCCTGCGGGTGCTCGAAGCGGCGGAAGAGGCCGGCGCGGAGCGGCTGGTGCTCTGCGACACGAACGGGGGAACGCTGCCCGGCCAGGTCGCGAGCATCGTTGCCGAGGTGCGGGATCGGACCAGCGCCCCGATCGGGATCCACGCCCACAACGATGCCGGTTGCGCGGTGGCGTCCTCGCTGGCAGCAGTGGAGGCCGGCGCCCTCCAGGTGCAGGGCGTGGTCAACGGCTACGGCGAGCGCACCGGCAACGCCGACCTGATCCCGATCATGGCGGATCTCACGTTGAAGCTGGGCGCCGAGTGCTTGCCCGACGGCGCCGTGGAACGGCTGACCGAGGTGGCGCACTTCGTGGCCGAGGTGGCGAACGTAGCCCCCGACCCGAGGCAGCCGTACGCAGGCCGGTACGCGTTCACCCACAAGGCCGGGTTGCACACGAGCGGGGTGTCGCGACTGTCCGAGGCCTACGAGCACGTGGCTCCCGAGTCGGTGGGGAACCACCGAGGCGTGGTCGCCTCCGACCTGGGCGGCGCCGCCACGCTGCGGATGAAGGCGGCGGAGTTCGGGTTGGAACTGCACGACGAGGCCGTGCCCGCCCTGTTGGGGGAGCTGAAGGAGCGCGAGGCTCGGGGCTACACGTTCGAGGTGGCCGATGCCTCGCTGGAGCTCCTGATGCGCCGCCACGATGGGTGGCGGCAGCCGTTCTTCGAGGTCGAGAGCTTCCGGGTTCACGTCGAGCAACGGGCCCACGAAGAGGCCCTGGCCGAAGCCACGGTCAAGGTGGTGGCCCAAGGCCGCCGTCACATCGAGTCGGCGGAGGGCCACGGGCCAGTGGGAGCCCTCGACAACGCCCTGCGCAAGGCCCTCGGGAACGAGTACCCGGAACTGGGCCACATGGCCCTGGAGGACTACCGGGTCCGCGTGCTGGACGAGAACATCGGAACCGGGGCCACGGTCCGGGTCTTGATCGACACGTCCAACGGCGAACTCGAGTGGACCACGGTCGGCGTCTCCGAGAACATCATCGAGGCCTCGTGGGAGGCCCTCACGGATGCCTATCTGTTCGGCCTCCTCCACCCCAGGGAGGATCGGCAGGCGTAGGGATCCTCCCGTTACCTCCGGATGACCGGGCAGGTCATGGTGCGCGTGACTCCCTCCACTTCCTGGAGGCGGCGCAGGACCCGGCGGCCGAGCGTGTGTACGTCGGTCGCTTCGGCGACGACCACCACGTCGTAGGGGCCGGTCACCACGGCCGTCTCCAGGACTCCCCGCACGTCGGCCGCGGATCTCGCCACGTCCGCTTCCCTTCCGGGCTCCGTCTGGATCAGGATGTACGCTCGCATGCCCAGTTCCCCCCCCGGCATGGTACGCCGTCGCTTCACCCGAGGCCCGGCCAAGCCGATACGTAGCCTGGGGCACGTCCCCACAGCAGACCCGGAGGGATGCTTGTCCTTGACCATGGACGCGGGTACACATCACCTATGACCTTGAAGATCCGGTGGGCGGAGCCGTCCGATGCGCCGGCCGTCGCGGCGATCCACGTGAGAGCCTGGCAGACCGCCTATCGTGGGCTGCTCTCCGACGGCTACCTGGACGGCCTGTCCATCCCCGACCGGGAGATGAAGTGGCGCCTCGCCCTCACCGCCCAGCGGGAGAAGCAGTTCGCGCTCCTAGCTCTGGGGAAGAGAAAGCGGCCGGTAGGGTTCTCTTCGGGCGGGCCCACCCAGGACAAGGACACCCCCCCGGGGACCGGGGAGATCTACGCGATCTACCTTGAACCCGACGTGATCGGGACCGGCGCGGGGCGGGAGCTGTTCTCCCGGGCCATGGGCGTGCTCCGGGTGCGAGGGTTCACGACGGCGACGCTCTGGGTGCTGGAGGCGAACGAGCGGGCCCGGCGCTTCTACGAGGCGGCGGGTTGGCGGCCGGACGGCTCCGTCACCGATGAGCGGATCGACTGTCAGAACCTGCCCACGATCCGGTACCAGATCGATTTCGACTCTGAGCCGGTGCCCGCCGACTAGTCTCGATCAGACTAGTGGATATCAGCACGTGAGGTGCAGCGCCGCCGCCGCATGGTCCGGATCGAGCTCCTCGTAGCGGCGCACAGCATCGGCCGTCTCGAGCACCTCCACCTCGACGCCCTGCGCGCGCAGCGCGTCCAATGTGTGTGGGTCCGGCCGCATCCGCCCGAAGGCGCCGGTGCCGATAACCAGCCACTCCGGGAGCTCGTCGGCCACTTCCGCCAGGTCCTCCAAGACCAGCTCGTGGCCCTCCTTGCGCCACCAGTTGCCCACGACCCGGCCCGGTAGCACGATGACGTCCCCGGTTTGTTCCTGACCGTCCACGATCACATGGCCGAAGCGATACTGCTCGATCCTGGCCATCTCGCTCCTATGATGCCGTGCGGGGAGAACCGGTCGCAGCCGGTTCCCGGGCTCTCCGTTTCGGCCGCTCGAACCGGCCGAAGATCGCGATCAGTCCGAACAGGAACAGCGCTGGCACCCCCCACCATAGCGGCCGCTCCAGCCACCACCGAGCCGTGCTGTCGTGCTCGTGGCCGAGCCCCAGGGGCCACAGGGCAAGCACGGCCAGCAGGAACGCCGTCATGTGCCACAGGAACAGCGTCATGATGACGCCGTTCACGGCAATCGTGAACTTCCACGGCCCTCGCCGCTCGAGCCACCGGGACAGGTAGGGTCGCAGGAGCATCACAGCGCCGATGGCCCAGATGCCCCCGGCCATGAAGCACACCGTCGGCGGGTAGGCGTTCGAGATCTTCTCGACGTCGGTGCCCAGCAGGGATTTCGGGTAGTTCCCGATCTCGGGGAACCACCGGAAGCGCGCGTCGTCGAACAGCTTGAAGACCAGCGGGTTCGTGAGCAGCAGCAGCGCCCCGAGCCCGGCGACGGCCATCCCAGAGAACAGCCGCCGGGGCTGCCGGGTGAGGCTGCCGTCCCCGTAGAAGTGCCCGATCTGGTGGGGCAGCAGCAGCACGAACGCGACGTTGAACCACCGCACCCCCGGGTGCCCGAAGCCGAAGCCGATCACGTCGACCGCGATCGTGCCCACGATGAAGACGACCGGCACCGCCAGGCCGAACCGCTTGTGCAACCGGATCGTGAGGGGGCAAATCGTCACCACGACCAGGTAGACGGCCAGGAACCAGAGCGGCCCGAAGGGCACCGTGGCCCCCGGCGGCAACATCCCACGGAGCATCTTCGTGTCGCCCCACAGGCGCAGCCCTGCCGGCCGCCCCACGTCGGCCAGGTGCAGCGCCACCTGGACCACGAGCCACAGCCCGAGGAAGACCAGCGAGGGCCGGAGCAGCCGTTCGAGACGGCTCCTGATGAACGCCCCCGTCGAGTCCCCACGGCGTTTGTGGGCCTCGTACGCGACGTAGTTCGAGAACCCGCCAACGAAGAAGAAGATCGGCATGACCTGGAAGAACCAGGTCGCCAGCCACAGCCACGACGTCACGCCTACCGCGCTGGTCGTACGGATGATGCCGCCCTGCCACCAGATGATCCCGATGAACCAGTGGCCCAGGACCACGGCGAGGATGCTCACCGCACGCAGGAAGTCCACGTACCGGTCGCGGGTCTCGGGGGTCTTCGCGGCCATCTCGTCCAGGCTCATGACACCCTACCCTCAGCGGCTCCGTTCATGGTCGCACGGGAGCGGGGCGCGGTCGAGAAGCCACGCCGGGCGGCTCCGCGGTGGACGGAGGAGCTACTCGGGGGTCCGGTCCATACCCTTCCGGATCGCGTAGAGCATCAGCTCATAGCGCTTGTGGAGCTGGAGCTTCGCGAGGATGTTCTGAACGTGGTTCTGGACCGTCTTCACGCTGATGAACAGCTTCTCCGCGATCTCCCGGTACGTGTAGCCCTTGGCCACCAGCCTCAGGACCTCGTTCTCGCGGGGGGAGAGCCCGGGCTGGCCGGTCGACGGCTCATCCCCCCCCGAGACCCGCCGGAACTCCGAAAGAACGAGCCCGGCCAGGGACGGCGTGAATACCGGCTCGCCGTCCCGAACCCGACGGACCGCCGACGCGATCTCGGTTGCGGTGGCGCTCTTCAGCAGGTACCCGACGGCGCCGTTCTTCACGGCCTCCAGGACGTCCGTCTCCTCTCCGGACGCGGACAGCACCAGGATCTTGACGTGCGGTGTCTCCTCGACGATCCGGCGGATCGCGTCGGCCCCCCGGACCGTGGGCAGCATGAGGTCCATCAGGATCACCTCGGGCATGGCCTCGCGAGCCCGGTCGATGGCCTCGCCGCCGTCGGTCGCCTCGGCCACGACCGTGGCCACCCCCGAGCGCTCCAGATCGCCCTTCACGCCGTCGCGCCAGATCGGGTGGTCGTCGACCACCATCACGCGGATCGGCTCGGAGGCCTCGGTCGTCGCCTCGTCGCTCACGTCGCCCCTCTGACGCCCGGGACCCGGAACTCGACCTCGGTCCCCCCGCCGGGCGCCGAAGTGATCCGCATGACCCCTCCGAGCTCCTCGATCCTCCCTTTCATGCTCTTCAGCACCCCAAGCTTGCCTTCGCGCCGCATCTGTTGCTCGTCATACTCGAAACCGACCCCGTCGTCGCGGACCGAGACCACGATCTCGCCGTTCTCCTCCTCGGCGAACACCGTGGCCCGCGTGGCCCGGGCGTGGCGCACGACGTTCTCAAGCGCCTGGCGCACCGCGGCAGAGAGCTCCTCGACGTCGTCGGCGGAGAGCCACATGGGTTCCACGGTCGTCACCGTCACGGGCACCCCCGTGACACCGTAGGTCGCCGCCTGGAGCACCGTGCGGAGCGGGACGGTCCCGGCCGGAGCCTCCTCCGGTTCGCGTTGGATCAGGGCCCGTAGGGCCCGTTCCTGTTGATCGGCGATCTCGGCGAGCTGGCGCACATCGGCGCCGGGCACCTGGGCCCGTGCGGCGAGCTCCTTGCCCCGCTTGTTCACGAGAGTGAGGGCCTGCAACACCGAGTCGTGGATCTGTCGGCCCAGCGACTCCCGCTCGGCCATGCGAGCGGCACGCTCCCGTTCCCGGATCAGCGCCTCGTTCGCCTTGCGAAGCTCCGCCCCAGACCTGGTCAGAACCCGGGACATCAGCCCTACCGCGCCCCCCGCAGCGAGGTAGTACACGGCACCGTTGGCCAGGCCGGCGACCTCCCCCAGGGTCAGGTCCTCGATGGGCAGCCCGTTGAGCGGTCGGGACAGCGCCAGGGCCACCGCAAGACCGAACCCCGACGCCAGGCCGCCGGCCAAGCCGCCCCCTCGCCCGGGCGCGGCCGCGATGGTCATGGCCGAGGCCACGGGATAGGCCGTCGCGAAGAAAGGAACGTCCCCCGCGACATCGCCGGGCTTCATCACGAGACCTGAGATCAGCAGGAGGGTCACCGACAAGCCGAGGTCGAACCACCGCACCGATTGGCGCTGCCAGCCGCGCGAGACGGTGAACCACACGGACCATAGAGCGACGCCCCCGATCGCCGCCCAGGCCAGCTCGGGCCGGCGGAAGTCCCCGGCCCCGAGGGCCAGGATGATCATCCACGCCAGGGCGATCCATCGATACACCAGGATGCCCAGCCACAACCCGCTCCGGCCGGGTTCGGCCCCGTCGGGGAACTCGCGCCCCTCAGCCATCGGCCTCGACCCCCCGCGAGCGTAGTCAGGAGCGGACGGGCGGGTCAACCGCGCTGCTCCGGGATCGTTCCGGCTACTGCGCGAGCAGGTCGGCCTCGGCCTCCATGGCTCGCCGCTCGGTGAGCAGGGTGTGGAGGCTGCCGGAGTCGAGGGGCCTTGCGAAGTAGAAGCCCTGACCGAAGTCACACCGCAGCTGCAGGAGCTGCTCGAGCTGGTCGGCACGCTCGATGCCCTCGGCCACGGGGCTGAGCTCGAGGTCTTCCGCCAGCTTCAGGATGGTCGCCGTGAGGGCGGACTTCCGGGGGTCGGTGTTGAACGCATCCACGAAGGACTTGTCCACCTTGAGGATGTCGACCGGGAACTGCTGGATGTAGTTCAGGGACGAGTAGCCGGTCCCGAAGTCATCGACGGCGAGCCGCACACCGAGTGCCTTCAGCTCGCCGAGCCGCTCCAGCGACAGCTGCACGTCCTGCATCATCACGCTCTCGGTGATCTCCAGGACCAGGGTGGAGGGATCCAGGTTGACGTCCGCTAGGGCCCCCCGGACCTCGTCGACGATCTCGGGCCGCTGGATCTGCCTGGCCGACAGGTTGACTGCCATGTGCAGAGGGGGATCGTTGGGGAACCCGTCCTGCAGGCCGACGGCCTGCCGGCACGCTTCCTGCAACACCCAATGGCCGATGGGCACGATCATCCCGGTCTCCTCCGCGAGGGGGATGAACTCGAGCGGAGGCACGATGCCGCGCTGCGGGTGCTGCCAGCGCACCAAGGCCTCGACCCCGGAGATCTTGCCGGTTTCGAGCACGATGACCGGCTGGTAGTGAAGGACGAACTCCATGTTCTCCACGGCGCGCTGCAGGTCGGCCTTCAGCTCCAGGCGCTTCAGGGCGGTGTTGTGCATGGCCGGCTCGAAGACCTGGTACCGGCCCTTGCCGTTCTCCTTGGCCATGTACATCGCCACGTCGGCGTTGCGGAGGACCTCCTCGGCTCCCTCCGACCCGGGTTGGGCGGCATCGCCGGTGGCGATGCCGATGCTCGCCCGGACGAAGACCTCCTTGTCCTCCAGGGCGAACGGGCCCTCCAGGACCGTCATGATGCGGTCGGCGACGTCGGCGGCCTCCACGCCCTGGCCGGGGTCCTCCAGCAGGACGGCGAATTCGTCTCCGCCCATACGGGCGGCGGTGTCGACCGCCCGCAGGCACTGCTTCAGGCGTTCGCCGACCTCCTTCAACAGCTGGTCGCCGGCCGCGTGCCCCAGTGAGTCGTTGATGGTCTTGAAATCGTCCAGGTCCATGAACAAGACCGCGAGCGGGCGGTCGTCCCGGCGCTGCCGCTCCAGGGCGTGCTCCACGCGGTCCTTGAACAGGGCCCGGTTGGCGAGCCCCGTGATCGAATCGTGGAAGGCCTGATGGGCGAGCTGCTCCTCGAACGCCTTGCGCTCGCTGATGTCGCGGGTGTTCAGGACGATGCCCTTCACATTGGGGTCGTGGAGGAGGTTGGTGCGCAGCGTCTCCATGAACGGCCACGAGCCGTCGCTGTGGGCTATCCGGAACTCGGCGAGCCCGGGATGGCCCTCCGCGCTCGCGCTTCCCAGGAACGACAGCACCCGCGTCTTGTCGTCTGCGTGGATCAGGTCGGCCAGCCGCTTGCCCTCCAGCTCCGCCGGCGCGTACCCGAGGACGCGCTCGACCGATGGGCTGACGTACCGGACGGTCGTATCGGGATCGATCACCGTGACCACGTCGGAGGAGTTCTGCACGAGCGATGCGAAGCGAGCCTCGCTCTGCTTGCGGACGAGGTCCTCGGTCAGCGCGGCGCTCTCCAGCGCCAAGGCCACCTGCGACCCGAGCGCCTCCAGGCCGTCGCACGTGGACCGGGCCAGGCTGGTGAGGCTCGCGACGGAAAGGAGGGCTTTCAGCTCGTCCTTCAGGAACAGCGGCACGGTGAAGACGAACTGCGTCTCCTTGGGCATCGAGAGCGTTTGGCCGATCTCGCTCTGCGCTGCCGGTGCCTGGATCGATCGATGCTCCAGCAGACGCTCGCGCTTCCACGCGGGGAGCATGGATAGGGGGAGCGTGGTGCCGACGACGTCGTCGGCGCCGCCTGTCGCGGCGACGACGGTGAACTCCTGAGGACCGTTCGCATCCAGGCTGACCAGCAGCCTGGATGCGGCGCTGTCGCCCGCCAGGGTTCGGGCAGCCTCCAAGGTGGCCGCGTAGATGCCCTCCCGGTTCGTCGCGGTGACCAGGGCCGCGCCCGCCGTGCGAAGGGCCTTCTCGCGCGTTGCGGACAGCTCCTGCTTGTGGACCAGGCCGGCCATCCTCGTGACGACGAGGAGGAACAGGACCACGGAGGCGCCGATCAGAACCGGCATGTCGAGGGTCACCCGCCTGACCTGCTGGATGAACATCACGCCGGGCGCCATGAGCGATGCGAGCGCAAGCAGCATCAACCGGGGCTTGCTGAGCCGGATCTCCTGGTCCCGGGCCTTGTCGGAGAGCGTGCGCATGGACGGGTGCAGCGCCGCCGCGCCCCACAGGAGGTAGAACGACGCCCATCCGGCCTCGAGGAACCCGGACTGGTTGTAGACGATCCCCTGGACGGAGATGTAGCTGTAGACGGAGTCGGTCAGGAACAGCGCGATGGCCGCCATCCCCATCAAGTACAGGGAGGGGGCACGCTTGCCGGCGCTGATCGCCAGGCGGACCACCACGGTCAGCAGCATCAGATCCATGAAGGGATAGGCCATGCTGACGAGCTTCTCGATCAGGCGGGACATGCTGTCGTGGGCGACGGGCGACATCAGGTAGACCCATTGCATCGTCCCCACGCCGATGGCCACGATCAGCGAATCGATCATGCTGTCGCGGTCGCGCCCCGGGTTCCTGCGGTGGACGAGGAGCAGGATCCCGGCGATGAGGCAGGGGTAGACCAACAGGTAACAAACGTCGCCCAGCGACGGGAACGGGAGCTCGGTTCCGAAGAACCGATCGTAGTTGTAGGTGATGATGTCGCCGGCGACGAAGAACGCCTGCCCCAGGGCGAACAGGTACCAAGGCGCCCGGCTGTCCGGCTTCCACATGCGAACAGCGATCACGATGGCGATCGGCGAGGACAGGGCGATCGCATTGAACACTGGGCCCAGCCGCAGGCCGGGCACGAACAAGTAGGCGAGCGTCACCAGGGTGCCGCCGCAGAGGTACAGAAGCCACGCACGGCGCTTCATGCACTGGTTATCGGCACTGCGCCGGGGCACCTTAGGGCGCCTCAAACCGGTTACCCCAAGTCGGGTAGTCCGGTCAGTCGGGCACGCCTACAGGCACGAGGGATCCGCCCTCGGCCTCGCTGCCGGCCGCGTCCATCTGAGAGCCCCCGAATAGGCCCCGCCGCTCGATGTCCCGCATTCCGGGTAGGAACAGGAACGCGAAGGTGATCGCACCCCCCACGACCCCTGCCGCGATGAGCGTCCCGCGGGCCCCGATCGCCGCTGCCGCCGGACCGGTGAGGGCGTAGGACACGGGCAGCAACCCGATCGAGATGAACCAGTCCAGGCTGGACACGCGGCCCAGCAAGCGTGCCGGAACGAGTCGACCCTTCGTCGTCGTCCAGATGATCAGTCCGGTGCTCTCCATGGCGTTGAACGTGAAACAGGTCGCCATCGCCTGCCAGTTGGCGGTGGCCAAGCCGTACCCGGCGACGGAGAGCGTGGAGATCGTCCACACCACGTACATGACCGTCATGTGGCGCCTCGGCATCCCCCGGCTGCCGACGACGACGGCTGCCGTGATGGCGCCCAGTCCACCCATCGCCAAGATGAATCCCAGATCGCTTGCACTGCCCCGCAGTTGGTTCTTCACCACGTAGGGGAGCAGGACCTCGGTCGGGCCGAGGAAGATCAGGTAGGCCAGGGTCGCCGCGAGGAACGTTCCCCACAGCCACACGCGGGACCGGACGAACCGGTAGCCCTCTCGGACGTCCGCCCACGCGGACGCCTCCTCGTCCCCGGGCTCTCGAGGGATGGGGTGCGGATGCATGAACAGAACCGCGGCGATGGAGACGCCGAACGTGACCGCGTCGGCCAGGAACGCCCCGCCGGCTCCCCAGGCCGCGATCACCAAGCCACCTACCGCCGGTCCGGCCAGCCGCCAGGCCGATGGGCGGACGAGCTGGTCCAGCGCGTTGGCCCGAGCCAGGAGGTCCGCAGGCACGAGGTCGGGCACGATGGCGTCGAAGGCCGGCCCGAAGAACGCGGTCCCGGCCCCGTACAGCGCCACCAGCACGAGGACGTGCCACAGTCTGAGATGACCCGTGAGCGAGAGCACCCCCATCGCGACGAGCGTGACTCCTCGGACCGTATCGGCGGCGATGAGCACTCGCCGGCGGTCGAACCGGTCGCTCACCACTCCGCCGAGCAGCAGCAGGAGCAGGTGCGGGACGGTCATGGCGACCCCCACGGTCGCCATGGCGGAGGGAACGTTGGAGAGCTCGTAGACCTGCCAGACTAGGGCCACGAAGAAGATGCCGTCGCCGAGGAGCGAGACGGTCATCCCGACCCACAGCAGCCGGAAGTCCCGGAGCCGAAGGGGGAGCAGCATGGCGAACCGGGTCGAGCCGCCGGGACGCGCAGGGGCCTCCGGTGTGCTCATCGTCGGATCAGGACGGGGACAGCAGCTCGTGAGGGTCCGTGGAGCGCTGGGAGAGGGACGCCGGCTCGCTCGCCGGGCGCCCTCCCGGGAGGTGCACGCGGAAGGACGAGCCACCGCCGTCCCGCTCCTCCACCCACGCCCTGCCGCCGTGCAGCTCGGCGAAGCGGGCCACGAGCGAGAGACCGATCCCGACGCCGGGCGAGTGCATGACCACTTCGTCTCCTTGGCGGAACGGCTCGAAGATCGTCTCCCGCAGTTCCTTGGGGATCCCGGGGCCGGCGTCCTCCACGACCAGCAGCACGCCATCATCCTCCCCATGCAGGCGGACCCAGATCGGGGTTCCCGGAGGGGTGTACCGGATCGCGTTCGTCACCAGGTTCTCGACGATCCGCTCCACCTGCGCGGCGTCGACGTTCGCCCAGACGGGCTCGTCGATCACCAGCTCGATCGGGTGGCTGTCCGTCGCGCACTCCTGCAGGACGGTGGAGATCACCTGGGTGAGGTTCACCACGTCGCGGCTCGGCTCAACGATGCCCCGGGACATCCGGTCGAGGTCCAAGAGGTTCGTGAGCAAGCGGTGAAGCTTCCTGGCGTTCGCAGCCATCCGCCGGATCAGGTCCTTCGCGTCCTCGGCGTCGAGCCGCCCGTCGTCCTGCTCCAGCGTGAGGGCGCTTCCCATGATGCTGGTGAGCGGCGTGCGCAGGTCGTGCGACACGGCCTGCAGGAACGAGTTCTGCATCTCGTGGAGGGTGCGGAGCCGCTTCGTGGCTTCCTTCTCGGTATCCAGCGCTTTGGTCAGGCGCTCCTCGACCTGCTTCTGCTCGGTGACGTCGTACATGACGCCCTGGAGGTACGCAGGACGCCCGCTCTCGTCGGGGAGGGCCTCCGCCTCTTCCCGGATCCAGATCACGCGTCCGTCCCGTCCCAGGATCCGGTACTCGCACTGCATCCGCTGGTCGCCGTTCAGGATCCGGAGCTCCGCGTCCAGTGCCCGCTCCCGGTCCTCGGGGACGATCCGCTGCCGCCACAGCTCCGACTGGCTCATCCATTCGTCCTGGGTGAACCCCAAGACCGATTCGATCTGCGGGCTGATGTATCGCCACGCGGCGTCCTTTCCGAACTCGGCGATGTACACGACGGCGGGCAACCCCTCCACCAACGACCGGTACTTGGCCTCCGTCTCTCTCAGCTGACGCTCCGTCCGCCGGTATTCGGTGATGTCGATCATCAGGCCGTTCAGTCGGAACAGGACCAGGCCGAAAAGCACTGCCGAGCAGGCGGCCAGGACCGGGACGTCGACCACGTTTCGATCCAGTGATAGGAGCAGCTGCACGGTCGGTGCGATCATCGACGCGCTGGCCAGCAGGAACAGGCGGCGCCGCGGGTGCTTGAGTTCCTGGACCCGCCCCGGCTCCTCCAGCGTTCGCATGGACGGGTGCAGCGCGGCGGCGCCCCACAGGAGGTAGAAGGTGGCCCAGCCCGCTTCCAGATACCCGGACTGGTTGTAGACGACGCCCTGCACCGAGATGAAGCTGTAGGCGAAATCCGTCACGAATAGTGCAGAGACGGCCCCGGCCATCAGGTAGAAGGAGGGCGCCCGCTTCCCGGCACCGAAGGCAAGTCGGATGACCACCATGAGCAGCATGAGATCCATGAGCGGGTAGGCCATCCCCGTGATCTTCTGAACCAGGCTCGAGTCCGCGTCGCGCGCCAGCGGCGACATCAGGAACACCCACGAGATCGTCCCGATGCCGATCGCGACGATCAGAGAGTCGATCAGGCTCTCGCGGTCCCGCCCCGGGTTCCGCCGATGGATCAGGAGGAGGACCCCGACCACCAGGCACGGGTACACCGCAAGGTAGAACACATCGCCGATCGAGGGGAAGGGGAGCTCCTTCCCGAAGAACCGTTGGTAGTTGTAGGTGATGATGTCGCCGGCCACGAACAGCGTCTGCCCGATCGCGAACAGGTACCAGGGAGCGCGCCTCCCAGGCCTCCACAGGCGGACGGCGATCACGATGGCGATGGGAGACGACAACGCGATCGCGTTGAGCAACGGACCGACTCGGAACGCGGGTACCAACATGTAGACGGCGAGCGTCAGCAGGCCGATCAGCAGGTACACGAGCCATGCGCGTCGTTTCACGGCGGTTTGAGTATCGGCTCGCGGGAGGGCGACCCTGAGGGCCGGGGGCTCAGGCCCCCTGGGGCAGCAGCAGGGGTTCGTGGACCGTGCTCTGCAGCTGGAACCGGTCCGTCAACTCGCCCAGAACGTCGCACAGGAGTTCGATCTCTTCGTCCTGGTTGGCCGCGGTCAGTTGGACCCGGAACCCCACCTCGTTCTTCGGAACCAACGGGTAGGCCGCGAGGGTCACGTAGATCCCGCGCTCGAACAGGTACCGGCCCACCTCGTCGATGTCCTCGTGATTGGCCAGGGGGATCTCCACGATCGGGTAGCCCGACAGGTTGGGCGTGGTGATGCCGAGCTCACGGAGCCGCCTGAGTACCCGGTGGGTCTTGCGGAACAGGTCCAGCCGGTACTGGTCTCCGCGTTTGTCGTTCACCTCCAGCCCGACCAGCGTGGTGGCGAGCGACGCCACCGGGGAGGGACCCGAGTACAGGTAGGGTGGCGCCGCGACCTTCAGGGTGTCCTTCATCCTGGTCGGCAGCGCCAGGAAGGCCAACAGCGACGAATACGACTTGGAGAACCCGGCCACCAGCACGATGTTCTCGTAGGTCTCCCCGAGGTGGCGGATCAGGCTGTTGCCGCGCTTGCCGTAGTTGCAGAGCTCGTCGTCCCCGCGCTCGCCGATCACGCCGAACCCGTGTGCGTCGTCCACGTACAGCAGCGCATCGTACGTGCGGGCGAGTTTCGCGAAGGAACGGATGTCGGGAGCGTTCCCCGTCATGCTGTTCACCCCGTCCATCGCGATGACGCGCGGGGTCGGCGGGTTGGCTTGGAGCAGCTCCTCCAGGTGCTCGTGATCGTTGTGCCGGAACCGCTGCAGGGTAGCGCCGTGGGCGGCCGCAGCCATGCACCCGTCGTACATCGTCTTGTGAGCCCGCCCGTCTAAGAACACGGTCCCCGATCCCACGAGGACCGGGATCACCGACATGTGGATGTGGGTGATGGTGGGCAACAGTAGGCAGTCCTCCGATCCCAGCAGCTCGGTCATCTTTCCTTCGATCTGCTCGTACAGCACGGGGCTGCCCAGGAGGCGCGACCAGCTCGGGTGCGTGCCCCACTTCGCCAGGTACTCGGGCACCGCCTGGATGATCTCCTCGTCCAGGTCGAACCCCAGGTAGTTGCAGGACGCGAAGTCGGCCAACCACTGGTCGCCGATGCGGATCTTCCGGCCGTCGATCTCGTCGATGACGGCGTCCAGCATCGGATGGGAGTTCTTGAGCCGGGCGAGATCTGCCACGGTGTCCATCCACCGGTCCAGCCAGCTGTCGGTCTTCCGGCGGAGTGGCTTGTCCGTCGGTGCGGGTGGCGCGTTCACGTCGCTCTCCCGACGCTTCGGGCCGTCGGGCCTCCGGCGAGGCGGAGTGCCGTTCCCGTTGTCAGGCACGGCAGAGCTCGCTGAGGGCCGAGGGGCAGGCATGGCCTTCGTATCGGCCTGGCCGAAGCCGACCTTAACCCGTCCGGGCCACGGGAACGTGAACCCCGAGGCACTCGCTGCCACGAACGGGTTGACGGGCCCCGCCACATCCGACAGGCTCGGGCGACCGACCGAGAGGAGGTCCGTCCCCGTGATCGAGAGCACCGTCGACCGCGACCGGTTGCGCCGGTTGATGAAGCGTGAGGAACGGCGTTTCGTCGACGAGCACCCGAGGTCCGGAGATCTCTTCGAGCGGGGCGCCCGGTCGCTCCTCGCCGGCGTCCCGATGCCGTGGATGACCGAGTGGGCCGGCTCCCATCCGGTCTTCGTGGCGGAGGCCAGGGGCGCACGGTTCACCGACGTCGACGGCCACAGCTACGTCGATTTCTGCCTGGGCGACACGGGGGCCATGACCGGGCACTCGCCCGGGGTGACGGTGCAGGCGATCGCCCAGCAAGCCGCGAGGGGGATCACGCTGATGCTCCCGACCGAGGACTCGATCTGGGTCGGTGAGGAGATGGCCCGCCGGTTCGGTATTCCGTACTGGCAGTTCTGCCTGACCGCGACCGATGCCAACCGCTTCGTCCTTCGCCTGGCGCGTGCCATCACCGCCCGGCCCAAGATCC
>JAHEXX010000066.1 GCA_023251895.1 bacterium | reverse complement strand
AGGGCGGGGTGGTCCGAGATCCCGGGGTGTGGCGGGAGTCGATCGCGCACGTGGCCGAAGCCGGCCGGGCGCTCGGGCTCGCTCCACGAGCGGCGATGGCTTCGCCCCTTCTGGGACCGGCCGGGAACGTGGAGTTCCCGCTGCACCTCGTCCTGGGAGGCGAAGAGACCCCGTTCGATCTCGACGAGGCGATCGCCGAGGGCCTGGCCGTGAAAGGAGAAGCATGACCCGCGTCGGGATCGTCGTGCACCCGGCTCGGCCGGCGGCCGTCGACGCGGCCGGCAGGTTGATCGGGTGGCTCCGCGAGCACGGCGTGACCACCGTGCGGGTCGGCGACGAGCCCGTGGGCTCCGACGAGACCGCTCCTCCGGAGCGGTTCGCGAAGGGACTCGACCTCGTGGTGTCGGTGGGGGGCGACGGGACATTCCTGCGCGCGGCTCACATGGCTGCCGCCGACGGCTGTCCGGTGCTGGGGGTGAAGGTGGGACGCATGGGGTTCCTCACCGAGGTCGATCCCGAGGGCGCCCCGGCCCTGCTGCAGCGCGTCCTCGATGGGAGCGCAGTCATCGAGGAGCGTTTGGCGGTGTCGGCCGAGCCGGTGGGCGGCGACTGGTTCGAACCTCAGTGGGCGCTCAACGAGGTGATGGTCGAGAAGCATGCTCGTCACCGGCTGGTTCGCCTCGCCGTGTACGTGGACGGAAGCTACGTCACGACCTTTTCCGCCGACGGCGTCATAGTGGCGACGCCGACCGGATCCACCGCCTACTCGTTCTCCGCCCGAGGACCGATCGTGACACCCTCGGTGCCCTGCCTGCTGCTGACCCCGATCGCCGCTCACATGGTGTTCGACCGTTCGTTCGTGCTGGCCGACGACCAGGATGTCCTCCTCGAGGTGCAGGGGGAGGAGGCGGGGCTGCTCACGGCCGACGGCCGGGAGAGCCAGGAGCTCCCCGTCGGCTCGAAGGTCCGGATCCGCAAGGCCGCGAACCCGGCCCGGCTGGTGCGGCCCGAGGGAGCGCCGGAGTTCCCCTTGCTGGTTCGCGAGAAGTTCGACCTGCCCGGGGATCCGGGCGATGTCAGTACCGAGGGCTAGGATCCGGTCCGTGCTCCGGGAGCTCCACATCTCCGGTCTCGGCGTGATCGAGGACCTCGACCTCCAACTGGACCCGGGGCTGAACGTGCTGACGGGCGAGACCGGGCTGGAAAGACCATGGTGACCGTGGGAATTGCCCTCGCGCTCGGCGGGCGAGCCTCGGCCGCCTTGGTCCGCTCGGGGGCCGACGCGGCGCGGGTGGAGGCGCGGTTCGAGGCGCCCGACGTGCCGGAACTGCGGGAGTGGGCCGAGGACGGCGAGATCGTTCTGGGCCGGGCGGTCTCGGTCGAGGGCAAGAGCACGGCTCGAGTGGCCGGCCAGCTCGCTCCGGTATCTGCACTGGGCCGTCTGGCCCCGACGTTGGTCGAGGTGCACGGGCAGAACCAGACCCAGCGGCTGCTGTCCCCGTCGACCCAGATCGCGTTCCTGGACCGGCTTGCCGCTACCGATCACGCTACCGCCGTCGCCGCCTACCGCGAGGCCTACGAACGGCTCAGGACCGCGCGGGCTCGGCTGCATGAGCTGTCGAACCTGGCCCGAGAACGGGAGCGTGAGATCGACCTTCTCGACTACCAGGTGCGCGAGATAGAAGCGGCCGCCGTGGTCCCGGGGGAACTGGGGGAGCTCGTCGCCGGGGAAGCGCGGCTGGCCCACGCGGAGCACTTGCTGGAGCTATCGGAGGCCGCCGAGGCGGCGCTGTCGAACGACGGGAGAGCCGCCGACGACATCCGTACCGCCTCGGCGGCTCTCGCCGACGCGGGCGAGCTGGATCCGGCCGCCGCCGAGTTGGCCTCCCGCGCGGTCGACCTGGCCGAGGAGGCGGCAGACCTGTCCCGGGGGATCCGCGGATACCGGGAGCGGATCCTCATCGACCCTGCGCAGCTCGAGGACGTCCGCGACCGGATCCACGCCATCAGGGGGCTGGAGCGCAAGTACGGCGAGGGGGAAGTCGGCATCCTGGTCTTCCTCGGGGAGTCGCGGGCCCGCCTCCACGACCTGTCGGGTGCCGACGCCGAACGCCGGGGTTTGGAGGCGGAGGTGGAACGACTGGGGACGGAGGCCGCCGAGTTGGCGGCCCGGCTGACGGCCGGTCGCATCGAGGCCGCGCCCCGGCTGAGCGTGGCCCTGGAGGAGGAGCTGCACGAGCTGGGGATGGAGGGAGCGGCGGTCGATGTTCGCTTGTCCCCGGTATCAACCCTCGGCCCCGATGGTGCCGAGGGTGTGGAGCTGCTGTTCTCCGGAGGTGTCGGGCAGCCTTCCCTGCCCTTGGCCAAGATGGCCTCGGGGGGCGAGCTCTCGCGGGCCATGTTGGCCTGCCGCAGCGTCCTCGCCGACCTCGACCACGTGCCCACCCTCGTGTTCGACGAGGTGGACGCGGGTATCGGGGGCCGGGCCGGCATCGCGGTCGGGAAGCGCCTGGCGGCCCTGGCCGCGGATCGGCAGGTACTCGTCGTGACCCACCTGCCCCAGATCGCCTCGTTCGCGGACCGCCACATCCGGGTGGAAAAGGCGGGAGGCACCGCCGCCGTCACGATCCTCTCCGGCGAGGACCGCGTGGAGGAGCTGTCCCGGATGCTGGCCGGCCTTCCGGGCAGCGAGCGGGCCGCGGCCCACGCCGAAGAGCTGCTGGCCGAGGCCGGCGAGGCCAAGACCGTCCGCTGACGCCCTCACCCGAGGGCGGCCGAACAGTCGCTCCGCTACCCTTTCCGTGGAGGAGAGCCGTACCCGGCGCCGAATCCGGCGAAGGCGCGGCCGAGCTCGTGGGAGGCGATCCGGACGTCTGTATCGAGGCCGAGAGGGCTGCTGCGTAGGGCCCCCAGAGGTGTGCCATCCGACACCGGGGTCGCGCGGGTGGATCGCCGGACCAAGAACCTGCTCCGGAGGATCGGGTCCGGAGAGGTGGCGGTCATCCAGCACGAGGATCTCGACCGGCTCGCGGCCGAGGGGCTGATCGCAGCCGGCGTCGCCGCCGTCGTGAACGCGTCGCCCTCGACGTCGGGGCGGTACCCGAACCTCGGGCCGCTGCTCCTGGTCCAGGCGGGGATCCCACTGATCGACGACGTGGGCCCGTTGCTCGTCCAGAAGGTGCGGGAGGGCGACCGGGTCCGGATAGACGGCGACCGGGTGTTCTCAGGGGATCAACTCGTGGGAGTGGGGATCCGCCAGAGCAAGACTTCGGTCGAGGCGGCGATGTCGGAAGCGCGCGCCCGTCTAGCCGAGCAGTTGGAAAGCTTCGCTCAGAACACCCTGGACTTCATCCAGCGGGAACGGGACCTGCTGTTCGGGGGATCAGGCCTGCCGGCGTTGGAGCACGACCTCTCCCACCGGCCCGTCCTCGTGGTGGTCCGGGGCTACGGCTACAAACGGGACCTCGCCGCGCTCCGCTCGTACATCCAGGAGGTTCGGCCCGTCCTGATCGGCGTGGACGGGGGGGCCGACGCGCTTCGGGAAGAGGGGCTGATCCCCGACATCATCATCGGGGACATGGACAGCGTCTCGGACGAGGCCCTCCAGCTCGCGTCCAGGCCTCGGAGGCGGCTGCGGCGGCGGCGGCCCACGGAGCTCATCGTCCACGCCTACTCCGACGGGAGCGCGCCCGGCCGAGCCCGCCTGGAGACGCTCGGGGTCCCGCACAAGGTGGTCGAGGCCACCGGGACCAGTGAGGACGTCGCGTTCCTGCTGGCGCACGACAAGGGCGCGAACCTGATCGTCGCGGTGGGCACCCACGGGAACCTCCGGGAGTTCCTGGACAAGGGCCGGGAGGGGATGGCCAGCACGTTCCTGGTCCGCCTGCGCGTGGGCGAGATCCTGATGGACGCCAAGGGGGTGTCGCGTCTGTATCCCGGTGGGTTCCGCCGGTGGGATGCGATCCTGCTCGTGGGCTCGGTTCTGGTAGCCGTCACGATCATCGTGCTGGTATCGCCGTCGCTGCGTTTGTACGTATCCCAGAACGTGAACAGCTTCCTCGACTGGCTGAGGCACCTCTTTTGATCTCCTGGCGGTACCACCTGGTTTCGATCGTCGCGGTGATCGTCGCGCTGGCCCTCGGCGTCCTCGCCGGAAGCACCGTGGTTGGCGACAGATTCGTCAAGGAGCTGAAGAGCAAGACCGACCAGGCGGAGCAGCGGGCGGCGGGCTATCGAGCCGAGGCCGGGCGGCTGCAGACGTTCATGGGCGACGCGATCCCGTGGCTCACCGCGGACCGCCTCGCTGGCAGACAGGTGGTGTTGGTGACCCAGGATCCGGTGGACGGGAAGCTCGTGAACCAGGCTGTGGAGTCGCTGCGGGCCTCCGGCGCGCAGGTCGTGGGGCAGGTGACCGCGACCACCCGGATCGCCAAGCAGGACGCACAGCCGGACCTGGCCACGATCCTGAACCTGCCCGGCGCAGATGCCGTTGCCCTCATGCACGAGTTGGCCGTGACGGTCGCGGATCGGCTGGCCTTCGGCAACCCATCCCGCGGCGATGGCCATGACGTCTTCGACGAACTGAAGGGGTTCGTCAGGATCGAGCTCTCCGGCGTCGGCCTCCCGGACGTGGGGGGCTCGGGAACCGCCATCGTGGTCTTGGCCGGTGGGAACGGCCAGCCCGCCCTGGACCCTCAGGCGTTCCTGGTGCCGATGGTGGAGCGGCTGGCCGATGTCCAGAGCGTGACGACGGGCGCTGGAGAGGGGCTGTCGAGCACATGGGCGTTCGTGGCCGCGGTTCGGGGCGACGGAGCCATCCGTGATGGGACCATCGTGACGGTGGACGACCTGGACGAGCCGTACGGCGGTGCGGCCCTCGTCATGGGGCTCGACATGCTGAGTCAGGGGACCGGTGGTGACTACGGCGTGAGCGGGAACGACGGCTTCATCCCCAGGTTCGTGGCGCCGAGCCCCTCTCCCTGACCATGCCGGCCCGCTGGGTTGTGGCTCTCGTCCCCGCGCACGACGAGGAGGACCGGGTGGCCGACACCGTTCGGGCCCTTTCGATGATCCCCGGGGTCGCAGAAGCCGTCGTGGTGGACGATGGGTCGAGGGACCGGACGGCTGCCGAGGCGCTGGCCGCCGGGGCCACCGTGCTGCGCATCCCTCGCCGGGTGGGGAAGGGAGCGGCCCTCGAGGGAGCCCTCCGGCGGCTCCCCGCAGCCGACGTGTGGCTCCTGGCCGACGCCGATCTCGCCGGCTCGGCGACCGCGCTGGCGTGGGTGCTGGAGGAGGTTCTGGAGGACCGGGCCGACGTAGCTATCGCCGCGTTGCCGCCGCAGGGGGAGGGGGGGTTCGGGACCGTGAAGCGCAACGCGAGGCGGGCCATCCGGGCCCTGTCGGGTTTCGAGGCCCGCGAGCCGCTCTCGGGTCAGCGCGCCATCACCGACGTCGCCCTGCAGGCGTGCCGGCCGCTCGCGAGCGGGTTCGGGGTGGAGACCGGGATGACGATCGACGCGGTTCGGCGGGGTTTCCGGGTCGTCGAGATCTTCGCAGACCTCCACCACCGACCCTCCGGGCGCAGCGTTCGGGGCTTCCTCCACCGAGGGCGACAGGGGGCCGACATCGCACGGGCCGTGGCCGTGCGAGCGTTGCGCCGCCGATGAGATGGGGTCGGCTGGCCGCCGAGAACTATCGGGGGGTGCTGCTCTCCAGGGTGCTGGGCCTGCCGCTGGCCGCGGCGGGCGCCCTCTCGACCATCGCGATCGCGCTGGTCGGGGTGGCTGAAAGCTCCTGGCGGGTCCGCTCGCCCGGCTGGTCGGCAATGATCGGGACGCTTCTGGTGTTCGCGGCGGGCCTGATCGACGACGTGTCCCCGATGGGACCCCGGGGTCTGCGCAAGCACCTCCGAGCCCTGGCCGCGGGGCACATGACCACGGGGATACTGAAGCTGCTGGTCACCGTCGCGGCGAGCATCGTGGTGGTGGGTGGTGAGGCGAGGGGCGATGGCCTCGCACGGGCGGCGGGGGTCGTCCTGATCGCCGGCTGCGCCAACCTGTGGAACGGGCTCGACGTTCGTCCCGGACGGGCCCTGAAGGCGTTCCTCGTCATCGGCATCACCATCCTGTTCGCCGACCCCGACTGGCGCCTCGTGCCCGTCCTCCCCGGCGTGCTCGTGGGGGCACTGCCCTGCCTGTTCCTCGACCTTCGGGAGAGGGCCATGCTCGGAGACGGCGGCGCGAACCTGGTCGGCTTCGTCGCGGGGATGGGCCTGTACGCGGTCACGCCGGGTGGGGGCGTCTGCGTCGGCGCCGTCGCCACCGTAGTGCTGAACGTGCTGGCCGACACCGTCACGCTGTCGAGGTTGATCGACGCGTTCCCGCCGCTGCGGTGGGTGGACCGCCTCGGCCGCATCCTGCCTCCGTCCGGGAGCTGAGGCTGGGAGATCTCGGGCCGCGCGGGGTTTCCGAGCGAACCCACGCGGTGCCGCCGGACCCTTCTGTTACCATCGCTTCCCGTGGTGAAGAAACAATCGAAGTTCGTCTTCGTCACGGGGGGAGTCGCCTCCGGTCTCGGCAAGGGGATCACCACCGCCTCACTCGGCCGCCTCTTCAAGTCCCGCGGCTTGCGGGTTACCCTCCAGAAGCTCGATCCGTATATCAACGTCGATCCAGGCACCATGAACCCGTTCGAGCACGGCGAGGTGTTCGTGCTGGATGACGGGGCCGAGACCGACTTGGACCTCGGGCACTACGAGCGCTTCACCGACGAGAACCTGCACCGGGGCTCCAACATCACCACGGGCCTGGTCTACCAGTCGGTGATCGCCAAGGAGCGACGGGGCGACTACCTGGGGAAGACGGTCCAGGTCATCCCGCACATCACGAACGAGATCAAGGAACGCATCCGGGCCCTGGCCGACGCCGAGGCCGCCGACCTGGTTATCGTCGAGGTCGGGGGCACGGTCGGTGACATCGAGTCGCTGCCGTTCCTGGAGGCCATCCGCCAGCTCCGCAACGAGGTGGGGCGCGACAGCTGTGCGTTCGTCCACGTCTCGCTCATGCCGTTCATCGGCCCCTCCGGCGAGCTCAAGACCAAGCCCACCCAGCACTCGGTGAAGGAGCTCCGGTCGCTCGGCCTGCAGCCCGACGCGATCGTGTGCCGGTCCGACAGGCCAATCGGGCGCCACCTGAAGGAGAAGATCTCGCTGCTGTGCGACGTGCCGATCTCAGGCGTGATCTCGGCCCCGGACGCCGAATCCATCTACAAGGTTCCGCTGGTACTGCGCAAGGAGGGCCTCGACGACGAGTTGGCCCGTCACCTCCGGGTCGACGCTCAGCCCGACCTGTCCGAGTGGAACGCGCTGGTCGGCAGGATCGACGGCGCATCCGAACCGGTGAAGATCGCCGTGGTCGGCAAGTACGTGAACCTCCGCGATGCCTATCTGTCCGTGATGGAGGCGTTGCGCCACGGCGGCTTCCACCACGGCGCCGCGGTCGACATCACCTGGGTGGCCTCCGACGACCTGGGCGGCGATGCCACGGATGAGGCCCTGGCCGATGCCGACGGCATCCTGATCCCCGGCGGGTTCGGGATCCGGGGTGTGGAGGGCAAGATCGACGCGGTCCGGTTCGCCCGGGAGCGCGGCGTGCCGTTCCTGGGTATCTGCCTCGGATTGCAGTGTGCGGTGGTCGAGTTCGCCCGCAACAAGTGCGGCCTGGAGGGGGCGAACTCCTCGGAGTTCGATCCCGCGACGATGCACCCCGTGATCGACCTGCTGCCGGAGCAGAAGAACGTGACCGACCTGGGCGGTTCCATGCGACTTGGAGCCCAACCCTGCTACTTGGTCCCGGGCACGAAGGCGGCGGCCGCTTACGGCGAGCCCGTGGTGGAAGAGCGGCATCGCCACCGGTACGAAGTGAACCCCGCGTACCACCAGATCCTCACACAGGCCGGCCTGGTCATCTCCGGGCACTCGAAGGACGGGCGGCTCGCCGAGATCATCGAGTTGCCGGATCACCCGTTCTTCGTGGCAGGCCAGTTCCACCCGGAGCTCCGCTCGCGCCCCACCCGCCCCCACCCCCTGTTCCGTGATTTTGTGGGTGGGGCCACCGTGCGCCGCTCGGCGAGCGCACGCACGGTCGTCATCCCGGGCTGAGCCGGTTGTGGAGCTGCCCGAGGAGGTCCGCGAATCCTTCCACGGCAAGCGGTTCAGGGTTGAGGTCGAAGCCTGGCCGGAGGGGGATCGAGAGGTCGTCCGCAGCCCTGCCGTGAGCGCGATCGTGGCCGTCACGCCCGATCGACAGGTGCTCCTGGTGCGCCAGCACCGCCGGTCCGTCCGGCGGTCGCTGCTAGAGATCCCGGCAGGGCTGCTCGAGGCCGACGAGGACTTCCCGGCCGCGGCGTCGCGGGAATTGCGCGAGGAGACCGGGTACCGGGCCGAAAGCATGGAGTTCCTCGGCGAGTTCTTCACGTCGGCCGGCCTCACCGACGAGCGCTTCCATCTGTTCCTCGCCCTCACCCAGCCGGAGCCGGGGGCCGGGCCCGATGAGGAGATCGACGAGCTGGTCGCGATGCGGTGGCCGGAAGCCCTGGCGGCCGCTCGAGCCGGGCGGTTCCGGGACGCCAAGACGTGCTTGGGGATCCTCCTGGCCGCGGTCCGCGTCTCCGCCGGGTAGCCGGGTGGAAGCGCGGGTCCGGTCGGGTAGGCTCTACCTCGGTTCCGGGGGAGGCAGGCTCGACCGTGATCGTGGGCATCCCGATAGAGGTCAAGGACAGCGAATACCGAGTTGCAGCCACTCCGGAGGGCGTCCGCGAGCTGACCCAAGCCGGGCACGAGGTGGTCGTCCAGTCCGGCGCCGGCGACGGCTCCGCTCTCCCCGACGATCAGTTCGAGACGGCCGGAGCCAAGATCCTGCCGACCGCCGCCGACGTCTTCGCCGCTGCGGAGATGATCCTCAAGGTGAAAGAGCCCGTGCCCGAGGAGTTCCCCCTGTTTCGGGAGAACCTCCTGCTGTTCACGTACCTCCACCTGGCCGCGAGCAGGGAGTTGACGGAGTTCCTGACCGAGCGGAGGGTGTCCGCGGTCGCCTACGAAACCGTGCAGGAAGACGATGGGCGGCTGCCGCTCCTCGCCCCGATGAGCGAGATCGCCGGCCGGATGGCCCCTCACGTCGGTGCGGCCTGCCTTGAGCGCCCCCGAGGGGGCAGGGGCGTGCTGATGGGTGGAGCGGCGGGGGTGGCCCCGGCCCGGGTCGTGGTTCTGGGCGCCGGCATGGCCGGCACGAACGCGGCGTGGATCGCCGCCGGCATGGAGGCCGAGGTCTCGATCGTCTACCGCAACGTGGAGCGCCTGCGGTTCGTGGACCAGATCCAGCGGGGGCGCGTGCAGACCGTGATGAGCAGCGGACTCGCGGTCGAGCGCCTCGTCATCGAGGCCGATCTGGTGATCGGGGCCGTGCTGATCCCCGGGGCGCGGGCTCCGAAGCTCGTGACCGAGCGGTTGGTTGCTGCCATGCGGCCGGGTTCGGTTCTGGTCGATATCTCGATCGATCAAGGGGGCTGCTTCGCCACCTCGAGGATGACGACCCACTCCCATCCCACGTACATCGCCCACGATGTCGTCCACTACTGCGTCGGGAACATGCCGGGTGCGGTTCCCCGGACCTCCACCTACGCCCTCACGAACGTGACACTGCCCTACGCCCTGGCCGTCGCGAACCGGGGACTGGAGGAGGCCGTACGCACGGATCCCGCCCTGGCCGCAGGGGTGAACGTCTACGACGGTCACGTGACGAATCCCCGCGTGGCCGAAGCCCATGCGCTTCCGCTCACGCCGCTGTCCACGTTGATCCACGGCGCGGCCTGACGGAACCGACCAGGGACGACTCCGATGCCCGACGCCCTGCGATCCCAGATCCAGCGGTTCCTCGACCACCTGGCCGTGGAACGCGGCCTTTCGATCAACACGATCGAGGCCTACCGGCGAGACCTGGCCCGGTACCAGGCATTCCTGACCAACCGGGGCATCCACGACGGTCGGAAGGTCGACGACTTGTCCGTTGCCGCGTTCGTCGCGCGGCTCTCGTCCTCGACGCACAGCGACGGCAGGCCCTATCGGGCCTCGTCGGTGGTCCGGGCGCTCTCGTCGGTCCGCTCCTTCCACCGTTTCCTGATGCGCGAGGGGGAGGCCGCGCGTGACCCCTCGGCCGGCGTGGTCCGCCCGAAGCTCCCGCGGTCACTGCCCCGGCCGCTCACGGTCGATGAGGTGGGTCGCCTGCTGGCCGTTCCCTCCCGCGGAACGCCGGCGGAACTGCGGGATCGGGCCGTGCTGGAGGTCCTGTACGGGGCGGGGCTGCGCATCTCCGAGCTGGTCGGCCTCGACGTCGACGATGTGGATCTGGAGGAGGGAAGCGTTCGGGTGCTCGGCAAGGGGGGAAAGGAGCGCGATGTGCCGCTGGGGAGGTTCGCACGCGATGCCGTGCGCTCATACATCTCCAGCGGCCGCCCAGCCCTCGCCACGAACGCCTCGCGTGCGGCGCTGTTCCTCAACCAGCGGGGCGGCCGCCTGACCAGGCAAGGCTGCTGGGGGATCCTGCCCAAGCACGTCAAGCGAGCCGGGATCGACAAGCGCGTGACCCCGCACACGCTCCGGCACTCGTTCGCCACCCACCTGTTGGAGGGCGGTGCCGACGTCCGCGTCGTCCAGGAACTACTGGGCCATGCAAGCGTCGCCACCACGCAGATCTATACCTTGGTCACCAAGGAGCACCTGCGCGAGGTGTACTTCACTACCCACCCACGGGCTCGTCGCGCAACAGGCTCGGGAAGGAGATGATGAGCGTGCTCGATGAGACCATGATTGCCACGTTGCGGGCGTCGCTCGAGGAGCAGAAACGGAACCTGCGGACCGAGATCCTCGCTCAGGGTGCGGCCCCGGATTCCGACGAGGTGGAGATCGACGTCGAACGAGGCTTCGCCGATAGCGCGCACAGCACGGCCGAACGGGCCCGGGTTATCTCGGTAGTGAAGGCGCTCCGCACGAACCTGCGGGACGTGGAGCGGGCCCTCACCAAGATGGACCTCGGCACGTATGGCCTGTGCGAACGGTGCGGAGAGCCCATCGCGCCCGAACGACTGGAGGCGCTGCCTTGGGCCCTTCTGTGCATCTCGTGCAAGCTGAAGGGACTGGGCCGATGAGGGCGGGGCTCCCCACGTGAACGATCGGGCCGTTCCCCGGGTGCTCCTGCTGGTGTGTGACTCCTTCGGTGTGGGCGACGCGCCGGACGCGTCCGCATACGGCGACGAAGGGTCAGACACGCTCGGCAACTGTGCGAGGGCCGTGGGCGGCTTCGACGCTCCCAACCTGGCTGCACTGGGACTCGGGATGCTCACTCACCTGGAGGGAGTCGAGCCTCGGGCCGACCCCGGGACGGCCCACGGCCGAGCCACCGAACTCTCGGCCGGCAAGGACAGCACGACCGGCCACTGGGAGATGATGGGCGTCGTGGTGAACCGCCCGTTCCCCGTGTACCCCGACGGGTTCCCGCCAGAGGTCATCGAACCGTTCGAGGCGGCCATCGGTCGCGAGGTCCTGGGGAACAAGCCAGCCTCGGGAACCGAGATCATCGCCGAGCTCGGGGACGACCACCTTCGGACGGGCAAGCCCATCGTCTACACGAGCGGCGATTCGGTTTTCCAGATCGCGTGCCACAAAGACGTCGTCGCGTTGCCCACGCTGTACGAGTGGTGCCGGATCGCCCGGCGGATCCTGACGGGTGATCACGAGGTGGGCCGGGTCATCGCTCGTCCCTTCGAGGGCCCGCCGAGGGCCTTCGTGCGGAGCCCCGAGCGCCGGGACTTCTCCGTGCCGCCGCCGGGTCCCACCGTGCTCGACCGGTTGACGCGGGCGGGGATCGCCGTCTTCGGCGTGGGGAAGATCCAAGACGTCTTCGCCGGACAGGGGATCACCGAGGCCCGGTACTCGGCCTCGAACGACGACGGTATCGACATCACCCTTCGGTTCCTGCGGAGGCCCGGACCGTCGCTGGTGTTCACGAACCTGGTCGACTTCGACAGCAAGTACGGGCACCGGAACGACCCACCGGGCTACGCAGCTTGCGTGGAGGCGCTAGACCGACGGATCCCAGAACTGCTGCGGGTCCTGGATGGGGGCATGCTCCTCCTGACCGGCGACCACGGCTGCGACCCCACCACCGCGTCCACCGACCACTCGCGGGAGCGCACGCCGCTCCTGGTTGCGGGTTCCCCCGGCGGACCCCACGACGTAGGAACCAGGGACGGCTTCGGCGACGTGGGGGCGACGGTCGCCGACGTGCTTGGCGTGTCCGTGGACGGCCTGGCGGGGCGGAGTTTCCGATCCGAGATCCGACTGTGAACCCGGCGTCTCCGGGGGGTCCACCTCAGCTCGAGGGTGGGATCGGTCGCACCAAGAGATCGGTCCGAGGTTCCTCGTGAGCGCGCACGATCCCCGCGACGTCGTCGCGGCCAAGCGCGACGGCGAACATATTCCTCCCCACGAGCTTCGTGGGTTCCTCGACTCCTACGCGAGCGGTGATATCGCCGACTACCTGGCCTCCGCGTTCCTGATGGCGGCCTACATCCGGGGACTGGATGCGGACGAGACCCGGGTCATGACCGAGGCCATGGTCGCCTCGGGGCGAACCCTTCGCCTCGATGGGGTCTCGGCTCCCAAGGTCGACAAGCATTCCACCGGGGGGGTGGCCGACGGCGTGACCCTGGTGTTCGCCCCGCTGGCGGCCGCCCTTGGGCTGGCCGTCGCCAAGCTCTCCGGCCGGGGTCTCGGGCACACCGGCGGCACCCTCGACAAGCTCGAGGCCATCCCGGGCCTTCGGACCGACCTGTCGCCGGAGGAGTTGGAGCGCCAGGTCGAGGAAGTCGGCTGCGCCGTGGCCTCGCAGAGCTCGGAGATCGTGCCGGCCGACGGAGCCTTGTACGCGCTCCGCGACGCTACCGCCACCGTGTCGTCGATCCCGCTGATCGCCGCCAGCGTGATGTCGAAGAAGCTCGCGGTGGGGAGCGACCTGATCCTCCTCGACGTGAAAGCCGGGAGCGGCGCGTTCATGAAGACCGTGGACGAGGCGAAGGTCCTCGCCAAGACCTGCGTGTCACTGGCCCTCGGCCACGATCGGAGGGCCCGGGCCGCCGTCACCGACATGTCCCAACCCTTGGGGGAGGCGGTGGGCAACGCCCTCGACGTCGCCGAGGCGGTGCAGGTTCTCTCCGGCGCGCGCCAGGGCAGGCTCCGCGACCTGGCGGTGATGTTCTCGGCGGAGGCCCTGTCCCGGCTGACCGGGGTGGGGATTGGGGAGGGACGAGCCGCCGCCGCCGCCGCCCTCGACTCCGGGGAGGCCCTGGAACGGTTCCGCCGGATGGTCGAAGCGCAGGGGGGGGATCCCCGCGTGGTCGACGATCCCCACGCCATACTCCCGAGGGCCCCAGTCGTGTTCCCCATCGATCCACCGGGGGCCGGCTTCCTCGCGGCCGTGGATGCCGAGGCGATCGGCAGGGCCGCCGGCGAACTGGGTGCCGGCCGGACGGAAAGGGGAGCGCCCATCGATCCGGCGGTCGGTATCGTGGTGCGGCCCAAGGTGGGCGACCTGCTGGCGCCGGGGGAGGCCATCGGGGAGGTGCACGCGGCCTCCGAGGCTGCGGCCCGTTCCGCCGCCGAGCGGGTGCGAAAGGCCATGACCCTCTCGGACGGGCCCGTCCCGGCGCCGGCCCTGGTGCACGGATGGTTCGGAGGCTGACGGAGCGATGACCAGCACTTGGCTGTTGGCCCTGTTCATCCTGGTCGCGATCTACCCCAGCTTGTTCCTGCGCGAGTACGTCCGGGCCTTCACCGCCCACAAACTCGGGGATCCGACCCCGAAGCTCTGGGGACTCCTGCGACTGGATCCCAAGGCGTACGTGGATACCTTCGGGTCCGTCATCCTGCCGGGGCTGATCGTGCTCCTGCTGGGGGCGGGGCTTCGCGTTCCCCCCTTCGCCTACGCGAAGCCACTGCCCCTGGACCCCAACTACTTGCGCAACCCCCGCCGCGACACGGTCATCATCTCCGCGGTCGGGCCCCTCTCCAACCTCGCGATCGCGCTCGGAGCCGGCGTGATCCTGCGCCTCACGACTCCGACCGGGAGTCCTTTCTACCTCGTGTATGCCTTCCTGTACGTGAACCTCACGTTCTTCGTGTTCAACCTGATGCCGATCCCCGGTCTCGACGGCGCGCGCATGCTGTCCCTGGTGCTCTCGCCTCGCGTGCGGATGGTGTTCCTGAACCTCGAGCAGTACCTGATCCTGTTCATCCTGGTGATCTACTTCCTGCTGGGGGGGCTGTTCCTCAACATAGTGACCGCGCTTTCCCGGGTGACGTGCGAGGTCGTGGCGGGACCCGGCCCCTGCAAGCTCTTCCAGTAGCGCTCCCGGGGAGCCCACCCGCCCCGCGCTATCATCGCCGCATCGTGACCGCCGCCTCTGCCGCCACGCCCCCCGCCTCCGGCCGCAAGGCCCGGGTGCTGACGGGGTACCGCCCGACCGGCCCGCTCCACGTGGGGCACTGGTTCGGCAACATCCAGAACATGCTGCGCCTGCAGGACGACCACGACGCGTTCTTCTTCATCGCCGACTGGCACATGCTGACGACCGATTACGACCGGACCGACCTGCTGCCGGAACGGGTCCGCGAGCTGGTCCTGGATTGGCTTGCCGCCGGCATCGACCCGCAGAAGGCAACGGTGTACCGGCAGTCGGACGTGCCCGAGGT